>JALYLB010000145.1 GCA_030774475.1 Chloroflexota bacterium
GGCAAGAGCGTCGGGGTGTTCAGCCTTGAGATGAGCAAGGAGCAGCTGGTCCTTCGCATGCTCTCGAGCGTGGCCAATATCGACTCGCAGCGCCTGCGGACCGGCTTCCTCGAGGAGCTCGACTTCGCGCGCATCGCGCCGGCGATGAATTCGCTGTCCGAGGCGCCCATGTACATCGATGACACGCCCAACATCTCGGCGATGGAGCTGCGGACCAAGGCGCGCCGGCTCCAGGCGGAGGCCGGCCTCGACCTCGTCGTCGTCGACTACCTCCAGCTGATGCAGGCGACGACGACGAACCGGGACGCGAACCGGGTCCAGGAGGTGTCGGAGATCTCGCGCGGGCTCAAGGCCCTTGCCCGCGAGCTGAGCGTGCCGGTCATCGCACTCTCGCAGCTGTCACGCCAACCGGAGATGCGCGAGTCGAAGGAGCCGCGGCTGTCCGACCTTCGGGAATCGGGCGCCATCGAGCAGGACGCCGACCTCGTCATGTTCCTGTGGCGCGACAAGGAGCGCGGCTCGGACGACCAGGCAACGGACGGCGAGGTCATCAACCTCAAGCTCGCCAAGCACCGGAATGGTCCCACGGGCGAGGTCCAGCTTTGGTTCAAGAAGCGCCAGACCCGGTTCATCTCCTACGCTGGTGAGCGATTCGCCGAAACCGGGTAGCCGCCTCGCCACATGATTCCCGCAGTCACGGGCCGAGACGGCGCCCGCTACGCCTGCTCGTCGGGGAGCAGCGGGCGGAGCGACAGGGTGTAGCTCTTGCCCCTGCCAGGGTCGGTCAGGACCACGTTCTGGAGTCCACCTTCGTAGGCCTTGATGCCGAGCAGGTCGATCTGTGCGCTCGTCAGGACATGGTGCGGGAACTGGATCCCGTTCGGATCGGCATCGACCTTGAAGTCGGCCGGCGCAAGATCCTTCCACGGCCACGGCTTCTGGTCGGGGACGACCTCGCCGCCGTTCTCGAGCAGCACGCCGCGGTAGGCCTTCGGCGCGTAGACATCGGTCGGGATCGTTCCACCATTATCGAAGTCGCTGAGCCGCTGGGCGAGCTTGGCGAACTGGGCGCGGGCCACGCCGTCGGCCAGACCCTGGACGTCCATCCCCAGCGCGTAGACCTGCACCTGCTTTCGGACTCCGCCGGCATCGATCGTGAAGGTGGCAGTCGAGGCGTCGGCGACCATGTTGTTCTCGTACTTGAGCCGAGCGGCCCCCAGGCCGCCCTCGACGAGAGCGTACTTGAGGAGCGTCTGGACCTGCTCCTCGCTCAGCTTCGCCGTCCGCGCGGGATTTATCCTGGCGATCGAGCCCACCGCCGGCGGCGGCTCGAGGGCTGGATTGCGGAAGACGATGGTGCCGTCGCCGTACAACGTGAACGTGGGGATCTGGGCGAGCAGGAACGACGGATTGATGAAGCCACCCCCCTCCTCGTATCGGAGGATCACGTCGGTCGCGCCCGTCGGATGGTCGATCGCATCCGCGGCGGGCGTCGCGCTTGGGCCCCCGCTCGCGGCTGGGCTTGGCGCCGTCGAGGGTCCGCCAGTGGCGGCGGGGCCGGCGGCGCTACTGCATCCAGCGACGATGACGAGGGCGGAGATGATCAGAAACGACGGGGTGGGGCGGCGAAGGTTGGACATGCCTGCCGGACGCCGCGGTCCGTCCCTCGGTTCCGCTCGATTCCGTTCGATCCTGCGCGATTGGTGCGAGTCTCGTACGCGCGAGCGCCTCGCAGTGCCGGAATCACGCGAATCACCCCTTGACGGCACGCGTATCTTCTCCGCTATGAGTCCCGGGCTGCGGTCCGGACCCCAGCCGGGCGCGCACCCCCATCCGCGCCTCCCACCGGCGGGTCCGCGTCCGAGCCGGCAGCGGGCCTCCCAGCGCCATCGCGCCCGAGCCGAGGAGGGTCTGGAGACGGTGTACCAGGACCGTACGCTGACCTGTCGAGACTGCGCCGAGGAGTTCGTCTTCTCCGCCGGTGAACAGGCCTTCTATGCCAGCAAGAGCCTACAGAACGACCCGCAGCGATGCCCCGCATGCCGGGCCGCCGCGAAGCGAGCGCGCTCGTCGGAAGGCCCGCGCGAATTCCACGCCGCGATCTGTGGGGCCTGCGGGGGACAGGCCGTCGTGCCGTTCGCGCCACGGAACGACCGGCCGGTCTATTGCAGCTCGTGCTTCGACAAGGTGCGCGCCGGGACACTCGAGGCGCCGCCCGTCCATGCCTAGCGCCTTCCGACGCTACGATCGCGGTGGCATCATGGCCGCCCGACCACGCGACCGCTGGAGGAGCACACGATGGGCGTCATCATCATCCGCGAGATGGTCGGGACCAGCCCCCGATCCTGGAGCGACGCGGCCCGCCAGGCCGTCGCCACCGCCTCCAGGACGGTGCGCAAT
>JALYLB010000146.1 GCA_030774475.1 Chloroflexota bacterium
GCGCAGCCCGACCTGCTCGAGCATGTCGCCGAGGACGACCTCGTGGCTCAGGTACTCCCGCGCCACCTCGCGTGCCGCCTTGCGGTGGCGGGCGGGGTCGCGCTGGGCCTCCGCGATCGCCGCGGCGGCCTCGTCGAGGTTTGAGAACGCGAAGAGCCCGTCGCCCGTGGGCAGCGCGGCGCCGAACCCCGTGTCCTGCAGGATCACAGGCCGGCCCGCCGCCAGATAGGTGGCGCTTCGCTCGCTGAACCAGCCGGTGCGGAAGTGGACGTTCTGCTCCTTGGCGACCGAAACCTCCCCGGCGGAGCCGACGACGTAGTCGCGATAGCCGTCGAGGTCGCGCGACAGCTCCAAGCCGGGGCGAACGCGCCAGCCGTGCTCGGCGAGCAGCAGCTGGTCGTCGTCCTCGTAGCTCGACAGTGCCAGCTCGATCGATGTTCCCGTCCGCAGCGGCAGGTCGAGGATCTTGAGGAACTGCTGGTGCTTGCTCCACCGGTAGACGTCCCCCTCGAAGCGGACGTTGCGATACTCCTGGCGCCAGTTGCCGATCGTCGTGAACGGTGCTCCGTCTGGGACGACGTCGTTGTTCCAGAAGTCGAGCACGACCGGCGGCGGGCTGGGGACGAACGGATACGGCCGCGCCCACGGCAATTTGCAGTCCGGGTTTCCGTAGTTGAGCCCCCAGGTGAAGTAGGCGACGTGCTGGTCGAGGAACTCGAGGGCGCGCTTGTCACCCCGGTGCACCTCCAGCTCGACCTCGACGGGGTCTGTGCCGAGGAACACGAGGCGGTCGGTCGCGGCGTGCTCGGGAAGCGGCAAGGTGCCCCCGTGCATGTTCACGATCAGAGCCGCATCCCGGTAGAGGCGGTCGAGCTGAGCCGGGCTCATCCCGTAGCACCGTCCGCTCTCGTGCAGCGCCTGGAACGCCCAGCGTCCTTCGAGCCCGAAGCGCTCGGCGATCTTGGCGATGTAGGCCGCGGCCTTGCCGGTCCCGTCGTCATTTTCGTGGCTCATGAACATCGACGGGGTGCGGGCATGTGCCTCGACGTAGTAGACCTCGTAGCCGAGTCGCTCGAATCCGGCCGCGTAGTGCCTGACCAGCCAAGCGACCCCGCCGACCGGGATCTTGCTCAGCATTCCCAGCAGGACGATCTTTGGAGCGGGCAGCGCCGCCGGGGCGCCGGGGAACTGCCGCGGGCGCGCGACCGGCTCCTTACCCACGGCATGGCCGGATTCGCCAACCGCGGCTGCCGCGGCCTCGCCTTCGTCTGATGGCGCCTTCGCTGCCTGCAGGCGCGAGACGGCGAGCGGCGGCTGTGGTTGCTTGGCTGCGGGCGCCGCCGCGGGCTCCGGCGGATGGCCGTCCCCTGCCTGCGTCTGGGCCTCCCACAGCTGCCTGTACAGGCCGGATTGATTGGCCAGATCCTCATGCGTCCCCTTCTGGACGATCGCTCCGTCGTCCATCACGAGGATCTCGTCGACGCTTCGGATCGTGGAGAGCCGGTGTGCGATGAGGATCGTCGTCCGACCCTGCATCAAACGATCGAGGGCGTCAAGGATCACCGACTCGGTGCGGGAGTCGATCGCGGACGTTGGCTCGTCGAGGATGAGGATCGGGGCATCCCGCAGGAACGCCCGAGCGACCGCGATGCGCTGGCGCTCGCCGCCCGAGATCATCGCCCCTCGTTCGCCGAGCAGCGTGTCGTAGCCGTGGGGCAACGCCGAGATGAAGTCGTGGGCGTTTGCTGCCTTTGCCGCCTCGATCACCTCCTCCATCGGAGCATCCGGCTTTCCATAGCGAATGTTGGTGGCGATCGCCCCGGAGAAGAGAAGCGGCTCCTGGAGCACAATGCTGAACTGGCTGCGCACGTCGGCAAGCTTCAGATCGCGAATGTCGTGGCCGTCGATTCGCACGCTGCCCTCGATTGCCTCATAGAACCGGGGCAGGAGGCTGACCAGGGTAGACTTGCCGGCGCCGGTGGGGCCGACGATCGCCACGGCGCGTCCAGGCGGGACCCGGATCGAAATGTCCTTCAGCACGCCGGGCCGCCCCTCGTAGCCAAATCCCACACCGTCGAGCTCGATCTCCCCGCGCGCTCTCTCGAGGGGCTGCGCGTCGGACTTCTGCTTGACGTCGGGCTTCATGTCCATCAGGTCGAACGACATCAGCAGATTGATGAACCACTGCTGGAAGCTGGTGATCGTGTTTGTCAACTCCTCGAGCGGCTGGTAGATCTGATTGATGTAGGAGAGGATCACGATCAGCTCGCCGGCGGTGATCTGCCCGTTCACGGCCTGATAGGCGCCGACCCCGATTACCGCGGCCGTGCCGCCCGAGGTGATTAGCTGGACGGCGAGCTTGAAGGCGGTCTGGCGTACCGTCAGACCGACAAGCTCGTCCGCCCAATTCTCCCCCTGCTCGCGAAAGCGACGGTATTCGCGTCGCTGGGTCCCGAACGCGAGGACGACGCGGATCATCGACATTGCCTCGTAGACGATCGCGAGATTCAACGCCCCCAATCCACGCACGCGGTAGAGGCGCGGCTCGATGCGGTTGGTGTAGAAGGTGGTCGAGTAGACGACGAACGGGGTGGTGCCCAGGGCGAGGAGGGCGAGAAGGGGGTTGATTCGCACCGAGATGTAGGCCATGCCTATGACTGTCAGCAGGCTTTGCGCCACCACGGGCAGCCCAACGACGACCTGGCCCATCGCGGCCGCCTGGTTGTTGATCCGGTACATCAGGATGCCCTTGCTCTCGGTGTCGTGGAACGCGAGGGAGAGTTTCTGGGCGTGGTTGAACATGTCGCTGCGGAAGTCGAGGACCATCCGCTGGTCGATCTTGGTCGAGAGATACTCGTTCCAGACCTCCATGCCGCCCGACAGCAGCGTCAGGAAGAGCGTCGCCCCCACCGCGAGCCCGATATAAGCGCCAATGCCCGAGCCGAAGACCCCGCTCACCCATCCGGGCGCCGCCTTGTGACCGATGATGCTGTCGAGTACGAACGCAAGCGGCCACGGCTGTGCCAGCGCCACCACTGCCATCAGGATCGTGAGGATGACCGAGATGACCGCGAGCTTCCGGTAGGGCCGTAGGTAGGGAAGGATCCGTGGCAGGACCTTGAAGCCGCGCCTCAGCGCACCCTTCCTCGCCTCCCGCCCGAAGAGGTCTTCGACGACCGCCCGCTCGCCGGCGTATTCGTCGCCTCCGCCAGCTTCGCCCGAGTACTCGGTCGAAACGACGTCGGTCACGCTGTCTCGGCGGGCAGGATTCGGGCGGGGAGGCTCCGTGCCCGCAGGGCGCCACGAGCGATGCTCGCTGCCGGTGCCAGCAGGAGCAGGGTCAAAACGGGACTGAAGACAACAGCCGCGGCTCCCGCTACGGCCGCCACGGCGAGCGGCCGCGTCCGGAGCCGCATGCGGATGCGGACCTGCACGAAGCCCTCCGGATGGCTGCTCGTCTGCAACTCGCCGTACACGAAACTGGAGAGCAGCAGACGCGCGTCATAGTCCTCCCAGCCGCTCGGGTGCATTGTCCGGATGCCACGGCCGCGCAGCTCATCGACTAGGGCCGCCGCCAGCTCCGAGCGGGGCCGATCCTCGGGGACCACCACGACGCCGCCGCGCACGCGTCGGACCGCTGCGGGCAGCTTCCGGTGGGAGTCGAGGTTCCTACGGGCGATATTGCGGTGGCGGCTGCGGGCCCAGTAGCGCACCAGCGGTTGCAGCAGGTGGTGGACCGCGACCTTGGCACGGAAGCGAAATCCGCCCGTCTCGCTGCGGCGCGGCGGCTGTGCTCGCGCCATGTCGACGGCGGCGAGCAGGGACAGGCCTGCGACGGCGAGCGCCGCGGGAATGATCAGCCACGGCGAGATCAGCGCCAGCGGCGCGGTGAGCAAGAGGACGGCGGCGCCGGGTACGCCTACCTGGTGGAGAAGGTCGAGGAAATCACCGCCCGCCTGGTACACGGACTGGTAGGTCGCGGTGCCGTACACCCCGCGGTAGATCCGCTGCCAGGCGAACGACGGAGTCAGCGAGTTGTAGATGCGTCCCCGCCAGCGTGCCGTTCCGGCCGGCGTGAAGCGCTCTGGATGCCGGGCCTCGAGCAGAGCCTCGCTGCGGCCGTAGGTGCGCTGCTGGCGCAGGTACTCGCGCAAACTCTGGCGACGGTGGTGCCAGACAAGCGCCGCCGGATGAAAGCCGATCTTCCAGTCGCGATCAAGGGCCTTCCAGCACATATCGACGTCGTCTCCGGCTGCCGTGTAGGCCGGATCGAAGCCGCCGATCTCGGACAGCACGAGCTTCCAGAAGGCCATGTTGGCGCCGGGAATGTGCTCGGCCCGATCATCGGAGACCAGCACGTGGACGGGCCCTCCCGGCGACCGCGCGACGACGTGGGCATCGGGCGGGTCGTCATGTGGCGGCAGGTTCGGGCCGCCGACGGCGCCGACGTCGGGCGCGTCGAAGCCAAGCGCAAGGTAGTAGGGCCACTCGGGTGTCGGATAGGCGTCGCTGTCGAGGTAGGCGACGAGGTCACCGGTGGCCGCCTCGAAGCCTTCGTTGCGAGCCACCGCCAGCCCGCCATGGTCGATCTGCACCAGGCGTACCCGTGGGTATCGCTTCGCGACGTCGGCGGTCGTGTCGCTGGAGCCATCGTCGACGACGAGGATCTCGAGCCTTGGATAGTCGAGCGCGCAGGTGTGTCGAAGGCACTCGTCCAGGGTCTCGGCGGCATTGTGCGCGCAGATGACAACGCTGATCGAGGGCCAATTGAAGTTGAGGCTGCGGACCGTTCTCCTATTCCAGCGGCTCGTCGTCTCGAGCGCGGGGCGGGGCGAGCGGTCGGTGCGCGTCAGTCCGAAGCCCCAGCCGGTCACTGGCGCCCCGCCCACCCACCAATCGTCCGTCCACGAGAACACGCAGGTGCCGGCCACGCCTCGCTCGATCGCAGTCTCCAGCTGCCAATCCAGAGCCTCCGCCTGGTGGCGCTCACCATCCGGGCCAGCGCCAGCGGCGATGCCCAGCTCGCCGAGCACCAGGGGCCGGTCCCCCGCCAGGTGGTGCAGCCGCGTGAGGTAGCGGCGGAAGTTCTCCCGGCGCTCGAGGAAGACATTGAACATCAGGAAGTCGAGGCTCTCGAGAGGCAGGTACTCGGC
>JALYLB010000147.1 GCA_030774475.1 Chloroflexota bacterium
CTGCGCTGACGGGCTCGCTCGGCGGCTGCGCGCTTGTTGAGCGCGTTCCACGCCCTCGGCGCGATCGGCTCGGCTGTTCGCCGCCCTCGCGAAGGGCCGCCAGGGCAGCCGCGGCAACGCCGCGAGACGCCTCGCGGAAGCCGAATTCTGGATTGACCTCCTTGGCTGGCATCTCCGGCATCGGTAGGACCTTGGATTCCTTGGCCCGGCCGATCCCGATGATCTTCATGATGTCGGTGAACTCGTCAGCCACGGCGATCAGGTCGGAGCTGGTGTTCGGCCGGAAGCTGATGACCTCGCAGCGAACGCCCACGTCCTGCAGGGCGCGGATCGCTGACGCGAAGTCTCCGTCGCCGGAGACGATGACGGCGATATCCATCCGGTCCGCGAGCCGAAACAGGTCCACGACCAGCTCGATGTCGAGGTTGGCCTTGACTCGGCCGTCGCCGAACTTGCGGATGTCCTTGTGGACGACCTTGTAGCCGTTCTTCGACAGGAAATCGAGGAACTTGCGCTGGTTTTCGTTTTCCGGGTCCAGCCCGGAATAGGCATACGCCCGGATCAGGTCGCGACCCTTGGTCACGTGCTTCAGGAGCGCGATGTAATCGACATCGACGTCCTGTCCGCGGGCGGCGTAGTAAATGTTGGCGACATCAATGAAGAGCGCCACGTTCTTGCTCAACTGAGCTTCTCCTAGGTTGAAATGGTCTGTGGTTGGCGCGGGCGTCCCGGCCCTGGCGCGCTCACCGGCCGGCTGACGTATTCAGCCGTTGAGACCGATGGCGCGGCTCATGAGCGCCCCTCGCTGCTCGAAGCCGGCTTGCTCAAGGAGCGCCGGCTCGGCCGAGGCGAGGGGATCGGTGACCTCCACGCGCGAGCAACCCTTATTTCGCGCCGATGCGATGAGCTGGGCGAGCAATCGGCTCGCAGCCTCGCCCCGAAGCACGGTGTCGTCAGCCTGGCCAGCGCTCCCGCCCTCGCCCTCGCCCACGATCCCCAGCTCTTCGACAACGCCGATGAAGGGACCCGAGCGAACCGAGGGACGGATCGAAAGGACACCCACCCCCACCAGCCGCCGCTCGGCAAGCGCGACCACAACGGTCGCGGCAGGCACAAAGAGCAGGTGTCGGAGTCGGTCTGCGTCCTCCCGCTGAGTTCCGCTGTCTGCCATTGATTGCGTGATCAGGCGGACGGCGGCGTCGACATCGGTCAGACGAGCGCTGCGGACGGATACCTCCATGGGGCCTCTCGGGAGCGAAGCGCAGCTCGAAAGCTGGCAACTACCTTGTGAGCATAGCATGCCGCCACGGCAGCCGAACGGGCGTCGCCCTTCCTTGCGGCAGCCCGATCGTTGGAATAGGCCCCAATCCCTTGCGTGCCCGCAGGAGCCGCCGCTATCATGCGCGGCACCTCTGCGGGTCCGCGTGAGTACGCGCCTTCCCCGAGCCACTGAAGGAGAGAAACCGGATGCAGAAACTCTTTCGGTTGAGCGCAATCCTGGCGGGGTTGCTGCTCATCCTCGCCGCGTGTTCCAGCAACACCGGCGGCGGCAGTACGGCCCCGGGCGGATCGGCCACGGGCAGCCAGGATCCGACTGCGGTGTGCGCTGCCGACCCGTTCGGATGCGTGAAGGTCGCCAAGGGCGACAAGATCGAGATCGCGAGCGCGCTGTCAATCACTGGAGGAGCCGCTGATCTCGGCCTCGACAGCGTCGCTGGAATCAAGGTCGCAATCCAGGATCGCCCTTTGGTCGCCGGTCACGCGGTCGAGCTCAAGTCGACGGATGCCGGCTGCAGCAACGCGCAGGACGGGCAGACGGATGCCCAGTCGCTCGTCGCTGATCCGCAGATCGTGGCGGTCATCGGCACCAGCTGCTCGCGCACCGCCGTCCCGGCCATGCCGGTCCTGGCGGCCCAGGGTTACTTGATGATCTCGCCCTCCAACACGGCCCCGTCGCTGACGAATCCAAGCAGCCCTGACTTCGGCGGCCCGTTCTACATGCGCACCGCATACAACGACAAGGTCCAGGGTGCCGCGGTCGCGAAGTTCGCCTGCACGGTGCTCAAGGTCAAGACCGCGGCCACCATCCACGACGGCAGCCCATACGCTCAGCAGCTCCAGGCGGTCTTCGCCGACCAGTTCAAGGCACAATGCGGCGGGAAAATCACCGCCCAGGAAGCGATCCACGTTGGCGACAAGGACTTCCACCCGGTCTTGACCACCATCGGAGCGGCCAAGCCAGACGCGTTGTTCTTCCCGATCTTCGACCCTGAGGCTCCTCTGATCGTGCAGCAGTCCAGGGACATTCCCGGGCTGGCCAACACAAAGTTGATCAGCGCGGACGGCGCCAAGGACGACACGTTCATCAAGACTGCCGGTCCGCTCGCGCAGACCCTGGGGATGTATTTCTCCGGGCCCGACCTGAACTTCGGTACGACGTATACCGGCAAATTCCTGCCTGAGTACAAGCAGATTGCCGGCAAGGATCCAACCTCTGTCTACCACGCGCACGCGTACGACGCCGCGAACATCATCTTCGACGGGATCGAAAAGGTGGGCCTGACCGATGCCAGCGGTACGCTGTACATTCCGCGCACGGCACTCAAGGACTTCGCGCGTGGCGAGAAGGACTACAAGGGCCTGACCGGTACGCTCACCTGCGACCCCAATGGGGACTGCGGAGCAAGCTTCGTCGCTATCGCCCAGCTCCAACCCGATTCGAGCGGCAAGCTGGCCTTCAAGCAGGTCTACACCACTCGGAGCGGCTCGTAGCCAACCATTCTCGGTTCCTAGCTACAACCGGTGGGTGAGCCGGACCTCCGGCTCACCCACCCGCCACCGCCTACGCTGGGCGCTCGAGGGATACGCGCGTGAGGCTTCGGCTACCCCTGCGCTTCAGACTCGTTCGGACGATCCTGTGGGCGCTCCGGATCGTCGTCGCTGTCCTGGTCCTGGCCGGATCCTGGGCGACATTGTCCTCAGGACAGCTCTCGCCGGACGCCTGGCGGGAACTGATCGTGTTCGGGGTGGCGCAGGGCAGCGTGTACGCCTTGATCGCCCTTGGCTACACGCTCGTCTACGGCGTCTTGTTCATGATCAACTTCGCCCACGGCGACGTGTTCATGACGGGTGCCATGACGGCATTCTTCGTGGCCCAGAACTTCGGGAACTCCGGCTTCCTGAACGCGAACCCAATCGTCGCGTTGCTCATCATCTTCGCGGTCTCGATGCTGACGTCGATGCTGGTGGCCATCGTCCTGGAACGCATCGCCTACCGCCCCCTGCGACGGGCTCCCAGGTTGGTTCCGCTGATCACGGCGATCGGTGCCTCGCTGTTCATCTCCAACTCGGTTCGCGGGATCTACGGCGAACAGTCCCAGAGCTATCCAACCGTTGATGCGCTGCAGGGGCGAATCAACATCCTGGGCATTCCGATCCTGAAGACGCAGGCGCTGGTCATCGTGTCTGCCGTCGTGCTGATGGTCGCCCTCGTGTATTTCGTGGAGCGCACCCGAACGGGGCGCGCCATGCGCGCCGTGAGCGAGGACAAGGACGTCGCGGCCCTGATGGGCATCAACGTCGACCGCATCATCGTCACGACGTTCGCCATCGGCGGGTTGCTCGCTGGAGCGGCCGGAATCCTCTACGCCCTGGTGTTCAACGAAGTCGACTGGTTCATGGGCTTCCTGCCGGGCATCAAGGCCTTCACGGCAGCCGTGCTTGGCGGGATCGGCAATATTACGGGCGCCATGCTCGGCGGTCTGGCCCTGGGAGTCCTCGAGTCAGTGGGTCCGTTCCTGCTCCTTGGCGGGGCACACGTCCCCTCACCGAACCAGCTTCGTGACGTGATCGCCTTCACCGTCCTCGTGCTGGTCCTGATCTTCCGTCCAAATGGCATCCTCGGGCGGAACGAGCCCGGTCGCTGACGATGGCTGAGCTGGTATCGCTACGGCAGATTCGGCGAGTCGCGACCATCGGCATCGTTGCTGCTGTGGTTCTCCTCTATCTGGCGATGGTGGGGCTCGTCGAGGCATTCAAGGACCGCAATGTGATCACCGGGGTGATCACATTGGGTGCGGTGATGCTGCTTATCGTTCCCCTCATCGCCGGCTACCGGGCAGCGATGGTGTCTCGCGATGCACCGAGTGCGGTCCAACTTCCTTGGCAGCGGGTCGTGAGCGGCCTCGTGGTCGGCCTGATCTCCGGGATCGTCCTCGGCCTCTTCATCGTCCTGGCGTCCGCGGTGGATCTGCGTGGCGTCCTGGTCAGGATCTCGCCTGCGCTGCTCACCTTCATGTCACTTGGGCTGCCCTCGGGCCTGGCCCTGGTCGCTATCACAGCGCTCGGGGGCCTAACCGGAACGCTTGGAGCGCTTCTGCTGGTGTCTCCCGCTCGAATCCGGAACGCGGTGACGAGTGGCCTGATCGCGGTCATCTTCATCAGCATGATCGAGCCCCTGCTCAGGCCGCGACTCGAGCAACTCAGCTACACCGCGGTCAGCGATTTCTTCTACAAGGCGCACGGCCTGACGATCCCTGCCAGCATCCTGTGCTTCGTGGTTGGCGCACTGAGTGCCCTCCTCTGGCAACCGACCAGGGAGCGGGTGCGAAGGACGATCGAGTCCTCCGCGCCCCAGACGCGGCGCAGAATTCGCGGCTGGACGATCGCCATCGTGGTCGTGGCGGTGCTGATCCTGCCCCAGGTGTCGGGAACCTTCCTGGCGCAGGTCGCCGTGCTGGTCGGCCTGTACCTCCTCTTGGCGCTGGGGCTGAACATCGTCGTTGGCTACGCCGGGCTGCTCGACCTGGGCTATGTCGCCTTCTTCGCCGTCGGTGCCTATCTCACGGCGCTCCTGACATCCCCCCACTCGTCGCTCGGCATTGGGCTGCCGTTCTTCTTGGCCCTGCCCATCGTGATGATGGGAGCGGGCCTGACCGGCCTGCTGATTGGTGCTCCCGTGCTGCGGCTCCGAGGTGATTACCTAGCGATCGTGACCCTCGGATTCGGTGAGATCGCACGCGTTCTGTTCGAGTCCGACGCGTTACGGCCATGGCTGGGGGGGGTGCAGGGAATCCTGGGTGTTCCGAGTCCTTTTCCGGTCCGCCTGGACCTCAACATCGGGCCTACGCACATCTTTGCCACGGGCCCGCAGGTCCTCTACTACCCCATCTTCGCGTTCTGCGCGCTCGCAGCAGTATTCACGTATCGGCTCGCCAACTCGCGGGTCGGCAGGGCATGGAATGCGATGCGAGAGGACGAATCCGTCGCGGAGGCGACTGGTGTCAGCGTCGTCAACTACAAGTTGCTCGCCTTTTCGTTAGGAGCAACGACCGGCTGCCTCTCTGGCGCCCTCTTCGCGGTACAGCTCGGTTCCGTGTTCCCCGGCAGCTTCGATGTCTTTGTCTCCATCACGGTGCTGGCGGTGATCATCCTGGGGGGAATGGGGAGCATCCCGGGGGTCATCATCGGCGCGATCGTGCTGATCGGCCTGCCGGAGCTGCTGCGGGAATTCGTCGAATATCGGATCCTCGTATATGGCGCCGTCCTGGTGGCCATGATGCTCTTGCGGCCCGAGGGGCTCGTTCCCAACCGAAACCGGCAACGCGAGCTCCACGAGGCCGATGAGGAGCAAGAGGATGTGCTTGACGGCGACCTCATGGCGCGCGGGGGACCGGCGTGACCGGCGAAACTGGCGAGACTGGCGAAGGAGCAAGGACCGGCGCGGCCGACGTCATCCTGAGCGTCCACCAGCTGACCAAGCGCTTCGAAGGGCTCGTGGCCAACCGCGAGGTCGATTTCGAGATCCCGCGTTACGCCATCGTGTCGATGATCGGTCCCAACGGCGCCGGCAAGACCACCTTCTTCAATCAGCTGACCGGGATCTTCGAACCAACCTCGGGAACCATCGAGTTCGACGGGGCAAGCCTGGTCGGTCTGGCGCCGCACGAGATCGCGGAGCGCGGGATCGCCCGGACCTACCAGAACATCCGGCTTTTCGCGGACATGTCGGTGCTGGCAAACGTCATGGTGGGGCGGCATGTGCGCATGAAGGCGCAGTGGTACGAGGCAGTCCTGGGCCTGCCCCGGGTCGCCCGTGAGGAGGAGGAGGTCCATCGACGGGCTCTTGAGCTGCTGGACCTGGTCCGCCTCCCTCGGGCCTATACCGGTGAGCTGGCCAAGAACCTCCCATACGGACACCAACGGCGGCTGGAGCTTGCTCGAGCCCTGGCGTCGGACCCCAAGCTCCTTCTTCTCGACGAGCCGACCGCCGGCATGAACCCCGGCGAGACTCGCCAGATGACTGATCTCATCGCCCGGCTTCGGGGCGAGCTGAAGCTCACCATCCTGTTGATCGAGCACGACATGAAGGTTGTGATGGGCGTCTCTGAACGGATCACCGTGCTCGATTATGGGGAGCGGATCGCGGAAGGGACGCCGGAGGAGATCCGCGCCAACCCACGAGTCATTGAGGCCTATCTCGGCAAGGCAGCGACGGCGTGACCGCTCCAGCCCCGTCCGAACACGGACCTGCGCGATCGGTTCAGGCCGAGCCCATCCTCGAGCTGAGCGACATCCACACCTACTACGGCAACATCCAAGCGCTGAAGGGCGTGTCGATGTACGTTGGACGAGGCGAGATCGTCTCCCTCATCGGCTCCAATGGCGCCGGCAAGAGCACAACCCTGAAGACGATCAGTGGCATGGAGCATCCACGGCAGGGATCGATCAGGCTCGAGGGCCGCGACATCACCAATGCTCCAGCCCACGAGGTGGTCGCTTTGGGGATTGGCCACGCGCCAGAGGGTCGTCGAGTCTTCAGCCGCATGACCGTTGGGGAGAACCTCGACCTGGGCGCCTTTACCAGGCGCGGGCCTGCCGTCGCCGAGGACCTTGCTCGGGTTCTCGACCTTTTCCCGCGCCTCAAGGAGCGGCGTACACAGAAGGCCGGCACGCTGTCAGGCGGGGAACAGCAGATGCTCGCCATTGGGCGAGCGCTGATGACCAGCCCGAAGGTCCTGCTCCTCGACGAACCATCGATGGGTCTCTCACCTATCCTGACCGAGCAGATCTTCAGGATCATCGGCGAGATCAACCAGCAGGGGACCACGGTGCTGCTGGTGGAGCAGAACGCACTCATGGCCCTCAACGTTGCCCAGCGCGGGTACGTCCTGCAGACAGGCAGGATCATCCTCTCCGACACGGCCGCCAACCTGGCCGCCAACGAGCAGGTGCGCCAGGCCTACCTGGGCGAGATCTAGAGCCGACCCCTCGGAGCCGATGGCGCCGCCACCTCGTCCTCCGCGCGACTACCGGCCCGACCTCCGGCCGATGATCCTGCTGGTGGTGCTGCTGGTCCTCGTCGTGGCGGGCTGGCTCTTCCTCAGCCCCCTGGTCCTGCCCGCCGCCCGCTGATCCCGCTACCAGGCGCGGCGCGACCCAAACCCGGTCCCGGCCCCGTACAGGAGCGTCGCGATCCCCACCGCGGCCACCGCCAGCCCCGGGGAACGCTGCGGGAACGGGAGGTATCCGACCGACCAGAGCTCCCAGCCCTGGTAGAGGAGCGCTCCGGCCGCGACGAGGCCCAGGAACAGGTAGACGCCCGGCGCGTCGAGGATGAACCCCCATCGGCCGCGCATGTAGCCGATGTCGAGCAACACGAGGCACGCTAGCGCGGCGCCGTAGATCGCGAGTCCCGCCCCGGCGAGCCCGAACCCGGTCTTCGCCGGGATCACGACACCGTTGATCAGGTCGCCGCCCGCATGCCACCAGGGCAGGAAGCCGGACGCGACCATCAGGAGGCTTCCGAGAAGGACGAAGAAGCGGAAGCGCCGCGAGGCCTCGGGCATGCGTCAGGCCTGCGGGTCCACTCCGCCGTAGACAGATGGCCGCAGGACGCCGATGTACGGCAGGTTCCGGTATCGCTCGTCGAAGTCGAGGCCGTAGCCGACCACGAAGCGGTCCGGAATGGTGAATCCGCGGTAGTCGATCTCGATGTCGGCCAGCCGACGGGCGGGTTTGTCGAGCAGGCAGCAGATGCGGATCGACGTGGGTCGCCGCTCACGCAGGTAGCGGAGCAGGTAGTTCAGGGTCAGGCCCGTGTCGATGATGTCCTCGACCACGATGACGTCGCGGTCCTCGATCGAGCCGGAGAGGTCCTTGAGGATGCGCACCTGGCCGCTAGTCTCGGTGGAGTCGCCGTAGCTCGACAGCTCCATGAGGTCGATTGCCACGGGCGACTCGATGGCCCGCATCAGGTCCGCCAGGAAGACGATCGAGCCCTTCAGCACCGAGACGAGGACCGGCTGGCGGTCGGCGTAGTCCGCCGCGATCTCGACTCCGAGCTCGACCACCCGCGCGCCCACCTGCGCCTCGGTCAGGAGGACCTCCGAGACGTCGTCGTGGATCGTCACGCAGCGGGCGCTTCTACGGGCGGTCCCGCGGCGAAAGCCGCTTGGGTTCCCGAGCGGGCGTTGGCCCCGATCACCTCGGCGAGGAAGTCGAGGCGACCGTACTTGATCATCAGCGCCCGGAAGTCACGAGCGTAGAGGAGCTTCACCCGCACCTCCGGGTAGAGGAGACGCATGCAGCGGAGCTTCCGGTTCTTCTTGCGGACGAGCGATTGCTTCAGCGTCGTCAGCTCCAGGTACACCTCGATCTCGGGCAGGTAGAAGTCCGGCGCGAAACACTCGACGACCGCGCCGTTGGAGTTCCAGGAGATGGGGTAGACGTCGGGCTCGTAGCGCCATGCGACCTGGTAGAAATCGAGGATCCTTGCCAGCTCTGCTTCGCTGGCGTGGGCGAACCGGGGACGCGTGGCGTCCGTCAACGTCTCCGCCACGACGCCTCGATCGTACCTGCCCAACGGGCCGTCGGCCGCATCGATCCCGAGTATAGCCGCGGGAGTTATCCACATTTCCCGTCCGATCGCGGCGGTTCGTGGATAAGGCGCTTGTTGTCCACAGCCCCGACCTGCAACCATGGTGGTCCTGCTTCCACCGGTGGCCGAGTACGGTAACCGGGCGCGATCGGGGCCGATGCGAGAGCCGGCCGCCAACCGAGCGTGACCGGGAAGACCGAAACGCCACCAGCGGGAGCATCTTTCATGTCCGGAGCCGATGGCGCCGCATCCGCGGCGCGCGCC
>JALYLB010000148.1 GCA_030774475.1 Chloroflexota bacterium
GTGCCCGGCGGGGTACAGGCGGGCGAGCAGCGCAGCGGCGCCGGCATGCGCGTGGCGGCCGGGCAGCATCCGGTCCGCGCCATCGGCCGCGCCGGGGCCCACCCGCAGGACGAGGAGCGGGAGACCTGGGTCGAAGGGGACAGCGCCCAGTCGCGCGGCGTCGACGACCTGCACCCCCGCGCCGGGGTCGATGCCTGCGGCGGCGAGCAACGCATCCACCGAAGCCAGGCGGGAGCTCACCTCCGTCAGCCGGTCGCGGTGCTCTGCGTCGTCTGCAGCTCGGGTGCCACCCAGACGCCGACCTGCGCCTTCAGCGCGTCGCGCCAGCGGGGGTAGCCGGTCGACTTCAGACTCGCGAGCCGATCGGCGTCCACGTACCGCGCGGGCGAAATGTCGAGCAGCTTGAAGATGTAGATCTGTCCGTCCGAGCCGGAGACAGCCGGGGAGATCTGACCCTTGCTGGTCAGGGCGAAGATCGCCGCCCCGAGCGTCTCGTCCTTCTCGTAGGGTGCCACCCAGCCGATATCGCCGCCCTTGGCGGCGCTCGCATGGTCACTGCTCTCGCGGGCGGCGACCGCCGCGAACGTGTTGGGAGCGCCCTTGACCTCCGCCTCGGCCTTGTTCGCCTGTTCCTGGGCCAGGTTGCGCTGCTCGAAGACCTGGATGATGTGGTATCCGAACTTGGTCTTCACCGGCTGGCTGATCTGATTCAGCTTGAGGGGCAGCAGCCCGGCTACGAAGTCTGCATCGAGGTTGGTGCTTGCGTCGCTCCTGCTGTACCAGCCAAGGTCGCCGCCGTAGTTATTCGAACCGGGATCCTCGCTGAACTCCTTGGCGAGCTTGTTCCAGTCGGCGTTCGGCTTCAGGAGATCGGCGCGCACCAGCTTCGCGGTGGCCAGCGCCGCCGCCCACTGCGCAGGGGCCGCCTTGGTCTGGTCCTGGGTCCCTGGCTGGGGCTGGATGAGGATGTGACGGATGCGCTGCTTCAGTATCGGAGTCCCGCCGTCGCCCTGGATCACGATCTGGGCGACGTTGCGCTGAGGCATGTAGGTGCCCACCACCTTGGCGCCGAAGTAGGCCTGGTATGCGGTCTGGAGCAGCTCGTCTCGCAGATATTCCCGGTAGTCGGCATCGCTGGCGTGGACCGCGGCCAGCAGGCTCTTGAGCTGCGTGTCGGCGGTGGCCTTGCGCACGGCCTCGACCTTCAGGACGGCATAGCCGACGTCCCCCTTCACCGGGCCGATGATCTCCCCGGCCTTCCCATCCTTGGCCGCGGTGAAGAATGCCGCGTAGATCGGGTCGCTGCTCTGGACCCAACCGATCAGGCCATCCAGCTTGGCGCTGGCGGTGTCCGCGCTCTGCGCCTTCGCCAGCTTCCCGAAGTCGCTGCCGCCCTTGACCTGGGTGATGAGCGACCTGGCCTTTGCCTCGGCCGCGGCCCACTGCGCGGCGGTCGGCTTGGTGCCGGCGGCTGCGTTCGCCGGCAGGGCGTTCAGGGTGATCGCGGAGAGCTTGATCCTGAACGGGAGCGTTCCCCGCCTGCTGACCTCCTTGCTGATCGCGTCGTCGGAGACCGAGATCCCCAGCCGCGATGCCTGGTTCCGCATGTAGGCCCCCGTGGTTAGCGAGTCGAGGGCGTCCGAGTCCGCGCTTTGGAGGGAGGTCTGCAAAGCCTGCAGCTGCTGTTGGACCGCGGCATCGTTGGCCCCGCCGCTCGCGCTGCTCAGGTCGAATCCCCTCGCCTCCAGCCCCGCGACCAGGATCCCGGTCCGCCTGCTGAGCTGATCCTTGTCGAACGACACGTCGCCGACGCGCGCCACCTCGCGGAGATGACCGTTGTAGAAGGTGCTCCACGAGGCGGCGCCGAAGATGCCGATGGCGATGGCGATGGCGATGGCGAAGCCCGCGACGATGAGCTGCTGGCTGCGGAGCTCGTCCTGCCAGCGTGGCCGATGGCGCCGGTCGAGCGTGGGACGGTTGCGAAAAGACATGTAGGTTGACGCTCCACAGGGCGGGAGAAGGCCGTGCACTCCGAGGGCGGGCGCCATGCTACCCGATGGGCCGGGGAGCCGTCATACGACGGCCTGGGCATCGCGCGGGCCTAGTCCCGACGCCTGGCCCCCGGCATCGCGCCCCGGATGACCTCCCATCGCAGGGAAACGACACGAAGCAGAGCCTCGCGGACGATCCCGCCGGACATCTTCGAGCGTCCGGCCTGGCGCTCGCGGAAGACGATCGGGACCTGCACGATCCGCGCCCCGCGACGATGCGCCCACCAGGTCATCTCGATCTGGAACCCGTACCCCTGCGCATCACTATCCCGCAGGCGGATGCTCTCCAGGAGCGGACGCCGCCAGGCCTTGTAGCCACCGGTCAGGTCGCGGTAGGGAAGGAGCAGCACGGTGCGGGCGAACGTCGTCCCACCGCGGCTGATGAGCTCGCGGTACCACGGCCAGCCCATCGTGCGGCCGCCCCGCACGTAGCGCGACCCGATCGCCAGGTCGGCGTCACCCATGAGCGGCGTGAGCAGCCGCGGCAGGTCCGCCGGGTCGTGGCTCAGGTCGGCGTCCATCTGGACGACGGCCGCGGTCTCCGGACGTTCGAGGACCCAGCGGAACCCCGCTCGGTAGGCAGCCCCGAGTCCTTCCTTGACGCTGCGGTGCAGGACGCTGACGCGCGGGTCGCGGGCGGCGATGGTGTCCGCCAGCCGGCCCGTGCCGTCGGGCGAGCCGTCGTCGACGACCAGGATCTCAGCCTGGGGCACGGCCGCACTGATGGCCTCGAGCGCCCGTTCGAGGTTCTCCATCTCGTTGTAGGTCGGCAGCACCACCCAGACGCCTCGACCGGCGGCCAGCCCGACGCGCGGCAGCTGATCGGCCGATGGCGCAGCCCGGTCGACCGCCTCGTCGCTCAGCGGCCGACCCCAACGTGGCCGATCCCCACGTAGCCGATCCCTGCCTCCGCGTAGCGAGCGGCGTCGAGGACGTTGCGTCCGTCGACGATCAGCTCAAGCCCGGGGATCGCCCGTGGATCGAGCTCGACGTAGGCCCGGTGCCCGGCCTGGAGGATCGCCACTCGGACCGGGACGGGCGCCGCCAGGTCGTACGGCTGGAAGCCGGTCCGGGCCAGGTGCTCGTCGCTGAAGTACGGATCGTGGCCGTAGACGTGTGCGCCGGCGGCGCGGAGCTCGTCGCGGAGCCGGAATGCACTGCTGAAGGCGTCCTCTCGGACGTCGGCCCGGTACCCGATGCCGAGCACCAGCACCGCCTGGCCGCGCAGCGATCCGATCCGCTCCTCGGCGAGGGAGACGGCGAAGGCCGCCATCCCCTCGTTGACGTCGCGGGCCAGTCGCGGGATACCGAGGCCGGGCTCTCCGTTGAAGAGCAGGTGGGGATAGACCGGAATGCAGTGCCCTCCCACCCCGACGCCGGGCTGGTGGATGTGGCTGTACGGCTGGCTGTTGGCGGCGGCAATGACCTCGAGCACGTCGATCCCCCGCCGGGCGGCGTGGCGCGCGTACTCATTGGCGAGCGCGATGTTCACATCACGGTAGGTCGTCTCCGCCAACTTCGTCATCTCCGCGGTCTCTGCGTTGGCGACCGAGCGGATCTCGGTGCCCACGTCCAGCACCGCCCCGTAGAACTCGACCGCGCGGCGGGTGCTCTCATCGCTCGTCCCGCCCACGACCTTCGGGTAGCGCCGCAGGTCGAGGAGCACGCGGCCGACGAGCACCCGCTCGGGCGAAAAGGCGAGGAAGAAGTCGCGGTCCATCTCGAGGGCGGAGCCCTCGGCCAGCATCGGCCCGAAGCGATCGCGGGTGGTCCCGATGGGCAGCGTCGTCTCGTACACGACGAGCGTGCCAGATGTGAGGCTGCGCGCGACGTCGCGGGTGGCGGCGTCGATCTGCCCGAAATCGATCTCGCGGGCGGCGTCGACCACGACCGGCACGATGACCACGACCGCCTCGGCTGCCGTGACCGCCTCGGCCGTGCTGGTCGTTGCGCGCAGCGAGCCGTCGGCGACGAGCGCGGCGACGGCGTCGATCACCTCGGCCTCGTCCAGGTGGGGCGACGTGCCACGGCTCAGCGTGTCGACGATCCGCGGATTGAGGTCGGCCCCGACGACAGTGTGGCCGCGCGAAGCGTATTGGACCGCGAGCGGGAGGCCGATGTGGCCCAGCCCGATCACCGCGATCCTCATGCCAGGGCCTCGGAGAGGGCGGTATCGGCCACCACCACCCCGCGCGAGGCCGCTTCCACCATCTTCTGCGCGAGGAGCAGCGCGATGAGCGCGTCCCGAGGCTGGACCGGGGGCGGACCGCCGGTGCGGACCGCGTGCGCGAACTCCGCGAGCTCGACGGCGAGCGGCTCCTGGCGGTGGATCAGGCGCCGTGCCATTTCGCCCTCGGAGACCGAGGTGGTGGGCTGGCCCAGGGCTCCCGACTCCGGCTGCTCCCAGACCGGTGACGCCTCCGGGTTGGCGTAGTACACCAGGTCCTGGTTGATGTAGTCGGCGACGTACATCCCGCGTTCGCCGGTCACGCTCAGGGTCCGCATCTTGGTGGGGGTGAGCCAGTTGATGTCGAGGACTCCGATCACCCCATTGGCGAACTTGATGACGCCGTTGAAGAGGTCCTCGTGGTCGGTGTGGATGCGCTGCTCCGTTTCGGCGTAGATCCGGACCGGCTCGGAGTCGAGGAGGAAGCGCATGACGTCGAGGTCATGGGGCGCCAGGTCGACGACCACGCCCACGTCCCGGATCCGTGCCGGAAACGGGCCGAGCCGGGTCGCCTTGATCTGGAAGATGCGGCCCAGCTCTCCGGCTACCAGGCGACGGCGCAGCTCACGAATGGCGGGATTGAAGCGCTCGATGTGACCGACGGTGAGGAGGCGTCCGGCTGCCGAGGCGGCGGCGATCATCGCCTCTGCCTCCGCTCGGTTAGAGGCAATGGGCTTCTCGACCAGGACATTGGCCCCCGCCGCCAGCGCGTCGAGGGTAACCTGCCGGTGGAGCGAGGTCGGCGCGACGATGCTCACCAGGTCGAGCTGCTCCTCCGCGAACATGGCCGCGGGGTCGGCGTAGCCGCGCGCCGCTCGGCCGGTCGTGGAGCGGCGGAGGGCGTCAGCGTCTGGATCGGCGACCGCCACCAGCTCGACGTCGGTGAGGACTTCGTCATAGACCCGCACGTGGTTCCGGCCCATCATCCCCAGGCCGACGACCGCGGCTCGCAGGGGCGCGGCTCGTCGGGGTGACTGACCGTCGGTGGTCACGCGGGGACCCTGACCGTTGCGCCAATCGGTCCGAGCTCGGCGGCCGTGGCGTTGACGGCTGCGATCACCGCATCCACATCCGCGTCGCTCAAGGCGGGATGCACCGGGATGCTGAGCACCTGGTCGGTGAGGAGCTCCGTGACCGGGAAGCGTTGATCGCCGTAGCCGAGCGCCAGCAGCGGCTTCTGCCGATGGACCGGGATCGGGTAGTAGACGCCAGTCCCGACTCCACGCTCGCGGAGGCGCTCGACGAACTCGTCGCGGCGGGCCACCCGGATCGTGTACTGGTGGTAAACGTGGGTGACGTTCGCGCGGACCAGAGGCGTGATCACGCCGTCGAGCTCGAGGTCATACCGCGCGGCGATCGCCCGCCGCCGGTCGTTGTAGCCGGGCAGCTTGGTGAGCTGGGCCAACCCGATGCTGGCGTGGATGTCGCTCATCCGGAAGTTGTAGCCCAGGACGTCGTGGTGGTAGCGGACCTTCATCCCGTGCTCGCGCAGGAGGCGAACCCGCTCGGCGAGCTCCCCGTCGGCGGTGGTAACCATCCCACCCTCGCCGGTGGTCATGTTCTTGGTGGGATAGAAGCTGAAGACGCCGGCTCCCCAGGTGCCGCTCTTCCGGTCGCCGATGGCGGCACCGTGGGACTGGGCCGCATCCTCGATGACCGCCAGGCCGTGGCGTTCGGCGATGGCCGCGATGGCGGGCAGGTCCGCCGGCTGTCCGTACAGGCTGACCGGCAGGATCGCGCGTGTCCGCGGCGTGATGGCTGCCTCGACCAGCTCGGGGTCCATGCAGAAGTCGTCCGCGCGCACGTCTACGAAGACCGGGCGGGCGCCGGTGTAGAGGATCGATGTCGCGCTTGCGATGAAGGTGAAGGGAACGGTGATCACCTCATCGCCGGCGCCCACCCCGTAGCCAAGCAGGGCCAGGTGCAGCGCCGTGGTGCCCGAGCTGGTGGCGATGCCATGTGGCGTCCCGACGAAGGCGGCGAAGCGCTCTTCCAGCTCGCGGACGCGCGCCCCCTGGGCCAGCGCCCCGGACTCCAGGACGCTCCAAACGAGCTCCTTCTCTTCCTCGCCCATCATCGGGCGCCCGATCGGGATCATCGACTGGTTGCCTCGGTTGGCAGGCGGCCCACAGCCACACCTTGGGCCTCGGGATGGCGTGGCGTGGTGCCGGACACGGTGCGCGCGGCGTCGTGCGCCTCGAGCGCCGCAACGATTCGTTCCGCGGCCCGCCCGTTGCCGAGCAATGGCGGGTGGGGTCGGGTGCGATCCATGAAGACCGTATCGGCGAGGGCCGCGCCGAGCGCATCGGTGTCGTCGCCGACGACCCGGTTCCAGCCGGCGTCGACGGTCTCGGTCCACTCCGTCTCGGTCCGCAGGGTCACGCACGGGACGCCCGACAGGTAGGCCTCCTTCTGCACCCCACCCGAATCGGTGGCGATCGCCAGGGCGTGCGTCTCGAGGGCGACCATCTCCAGGTAGCCGACCGGCTCGATGATCTCGACGTTGGCCGGCGGGTGGATGCCGGCGCGCCGCAGGATCGCCCGGGTGCGCGGATGGAGCGGGAAGATCACCGGCCGATCAACCGCAAGCATGGCCACCCATTGGGCGAGGCGCGTTGGGTCGTCGACGTTCTCCGCACGGTGCAGGGTGACGAGGACGAAGCCCGGGTTGGCACTGGCGACCTTCGGCAGGTGGCCCTCTGAGCGTTGCGCCGCCCAGGCGTGGGCCTCGACCATCACGTCCCCGACCAGCTCGGCGCGGTCCGCGAGCCCTTCGCGGTCAAGATGGGCCATGGCGACCGTGGTGGGCGCCAGCAGCAGGTCGGCGAGGTGATCCGTGACGACCCGGTTCCGCTCCTCCGGCATGGCAGGATTGAAGGAGCGCAGCCCCGCCTCGACGTGGGCGAGCCACGGGCGTCGGCCATCGGCGTAGGCGAGCTTGGTCGCGACCAGGGCGGCGGCGAGGGTCGAGTTTGTGTCGCCGTAGACCAGGACCCCGTCGGGCTCGTGGGACATGAGCACCGGTTCGAGGCGGCGCAGCATCTCGGCGGTCATCGCCGCGTGCGATCCGGAGCCGACCTCCAGGTTGACGTCTGGGCTGGGGATCTCCAGGTCGCGGAAGAACGACGCGCTCATGGCGTCGTCGTAGTGCTGCCCGGTGTGGACGAGCGTCTCGTGGTGGCGCACACGCAGGGCGCGCGAGACGGGAGCGGCCTTGACGAATTGCGGTCGGGCGCCGACCACGCTCAGGACGCGCATCAGGCAGGCTCCTCAGCGGGAGGGAACGGCCGCCCGCAGCGGGGGCAATCCCCGCGGAAGATCGCGCCATCGGCTTCGTCTGGCAGCCGCTCGCCGCACGAGCAGACGCTCGCCAGGCGCCGTGCCGGGTTGCCCACGACCAGGGCATGGTCCGCGACATCGCGGGTTACCACGCTCCCGGCGCCGACCATCGCCCAACGGCCGATGGTGACGCCGGGAAGGACCGTGCTGTTGGCGCCGATCGAGGCGCCGCGCCGCACGAGGATGGGCGTCACCTCCCAGTCGTCGTCACCCTTGAGGGTGCCATCTGGATTGATGGCGCGTGGCAGGCGATCGTTGGTGAAGCAGACGTGCGGGCCGATGAAGACCCCGTCCTCGACGGTGACCCCGTCGTAAACGCTGACGTTGTTCTGGATCTTGACGTTGGCGCCAATGACCACGTCGACGTCGACGTAGACGTTCTTGCCGATGACGCAGCCAGCCCCGATCCGAGCGCGTTCGCGCACCTGTGACTGGTTCCAGATGCTGGTGCCAGGGCCGATCTCCGCGGCGGGCGAGATCTCGGCGGTGGGGTGGATGCGCACGGACGGACGATCGTTCATGCGGTCTCCAAGAGGTCTTGGCGCGAATTCTAGCCGGTCAACGGAAGGCCGACCGGCACGGAGACCGGTCAGGCGGCGAGCTGCCTGATGTGCGGTGAGGCAGCGGCGACCGCGCGCCCGCGGTGGCTGAGGCCGTCTTTTTCCTCCGGGGGGAGCTCGGCGGTCGTGCGCCCGTCGGGGAGCAGGAAGATCGGGTCGTAGCCGAAGCCGCCCTTACCGCGGCGCTCCTCGTTGACGCTGCCCTCGACCGTCCCGGAGAAGAGCTCGACATCGGGTTCCCCCTCGGGCGCCGCGGCAGGGATCGCCAGCGCCAGCCAGCAGACCATCCGCGCGGCGCGGTCGTCGGCCCCACGCAGCTGGTCGAGCAGGTGCGTCGCGTTGTCCGTGACATCGGCGCCGCCGAAGCGAGCGGAGCGCACGCCTGGCCCCCAGTTGAGGGCAGCGACTTCGATCCCAGAGTCGTCGGCAAGGGTCAGCAACCCGCTCGCCAGGCAGAAGGCGCGCGCCTTTGCCGTTGCGTTCTCGGCATAGGTGGCGTAAGGCTCCGGCACCTCGAGACGGATCCCCGCGTCGCTCGGAGAGACGACCTGCACCGGCAGGCCGGCCAGCAGCCGGCGGAACTCCTCGAGCTTCCCCGGGTTGTTGGTAGCGACCAGCAGCTCCCTCACTCGCCGGCCGGCGCGTCCACCGCCTGTCGCTGGAGCTCGTAGAGCTGGCGGATGCCGGCCGCGGCGAGGTCGACCATCTGGTTCATCTGCTCCCGGCTGAACGCCTTCTGCTCGCCGGTCCCCTGGAGCTCCACGAACCGATCGTTGTCCATCATCACGACGTTCATGTCGACCTCGGCGGTCGAGTCCTCCGCGTAGTTCAGGTCGAGGAGGAGCTTGCCCCCGACCAGCCCGACGCTGACGGCGGCCACCTGGCCGGCGAGCAGGTGGCCCATCCCGTAGCGGTTCATCGCCCGGGCGAGCGCCACGTAGGCGCCGGTGATCGATGCGGTGCGGGTGCCGCCATCGGCCTGGATGACGTCGCAGTCGAGGGTGATCGTCCGCTCCCCCAGGCGGGTGAGGTCGACGACAGTGCGCAGCGAGCGCCCGATCAGCCGCTGGATCTCGTGGGTGCGGCCGCCGATCCGGCCCGCGGTTGCCTCGCGCTGGCTGCGCTCGGTGCCGGCGCGCGGCAGCATCGAGTACTCGGCGGTGATCCAGCCGGTCCCCTTGCCGCGCAGGAAGGGCGGGACCCGGTCCTCGATGGTCGCGGCGCAGATGACCCGCGTGTCGCCGACCCGGATCATGACCGAGCCCTCGGCGAATTTCAGGTAGTCGTGGACGATCTTCACCGGCCGAAGCTGGTTCGGGGCGCGACCATCCACTCGGCGTGCGGCGGCGATGGAGGACATCGGGCGACATTGTACGTGCGCCGCTCGCCGGCCAGCCTGCTACCGTCTGCCACCGATGCGCCTGCTGGTGGTCACCGCACGCTTTCCCACCGCGGACCGGCCGGCGGCGGGCCAGTTCGTGCGCGATCGGCTCGGGGATCCGGAGCTGGTCGCCACCGTCATCGCCCCCGATCGCTACGACCGCCAGCGCTGGCTCCGCTATCTCTCAATCGCCTGGCGGGCGCTAACTGCCCGCGGACCGTTCGACGGGCTCGAGGTCCACTTCGTCCTTCCCGCCGGGGTCGTGGGTCTGCTGGCTGCGCGGATCCGCGGTCTGCCGCTGGTCGCCTACGCACACGGAGGCGATGTCCGCGATCTCGCTCGCCGCAACCGGGTCTTCGCCTGGCTAGCACGCCGCGTGGTCATCGGCGCCGATGCGGTTGCCACCAACTCGCAGGAGACGGCCGAGCGCGTACGCCGGCTGGGCGCCGAGGCCACCGTGGTGCCGCCGGGGATCGATCTCTCGCGGTTCAGGCCGATGCCTCGGCCGCCCGATCGGCGCGTGCTCTACCTCGGCGGAGACGTGCCACACAAAGGAGTAGAGGTGGCGCGTTCGCTGGCCGACACGCTCGTCGGGCCGGGCCTGCGAGAGGTCTCGCCGGCGGAGGTGCCCAAGCTCATGGCTGCTCACGACGTGGTGCTGGTCCCGTCCCTGGCGGAACCCTTTGGGCTGGTCGCGGCGGAGGCGATCGCCTCGGGACGCTGGGTCGTGGCCCGAGCGGTCGGCGGGCTGCGCGAGATCGTGACCGATGGCGTCAACGGGTTCCTGGTGGAGACGGACGCTGAGCTGCGGGACGCGTTGAGCCGCGTTCCCGACTACGATCCGGGGGCGGTCGCCGCCACCGCGGGACGATTCTCGATCGAGGGGTATCGGGCCGGGATGGCTGCGATCTGGGAGCGAGTCCTCGCCGATCGGCGCAGGAACGCGAGTGACGCTTGATGCCCGGACCCGACCGCTAGTGGACCGTCACCCCTCCGCCGGTTGGCACCCAAAAGCCGGCCCACAGGCCGTTGATGATGTAGGCGTAGCCCCGTCCGTTGATGACCGCCCACCTGCTCGTGGACGCCGATGAGGAGCGCGACAGGGTGT
>JALYLB010000149.1 GCA_030774475.1 Chloroflexota bacterium
ACTATCTGGTGGGTTGCTCGCCGACACGCTGCGATATTACCCAGGGCGATGGCTCTGTGTTCAGCAACCTAGGCTCTTTGGACCCTCTACCCGGCCGCGTTGAGGGGGCTGCCTGCGCTGGGGCGCGCGCCGCGGCCATCGTAGACGATCCGGCCGGAGATCGCTCCGCGGCGTTCGACGCCACGCTCCCGAGGATCGCAGGCGGTTCGCGGCTCGATCAGAGTGACGCCGCTGCAGTCGCGTACCCGAGTCGAGTGGCGCTTTCGGAGGAAGGTGACACTGCCGCTCAGGGTTCGAGCTCGACGCCGAGCGACGATGCGAGCCGCTCCGTTCCCTCGTCTGTGAGGATGACCGCGCGTCCGCCGGGGCGCCGTCGGATCCATGCGAGCTCGATGAGGCGATCGCACAGCGCCGCCCCTAGCGCGCCTCCCAAATGGGAGCGCCGTTCGGTCCAGTCCTGGCACGCGAGCGCGAACCGACGCTTGCGTCGGCGCGCCCCATCTACATCGACCCCGATCCCTTCGAGGAGCGTGCGCCCGGAACGTGTTAGCTCGAATGCCTCGCCTGTCCTCCGGAGGGCCCGACCCGAGACGAGCCGCTCGGTGACCGCGACGCCCAGGCGACCGGCCAGATGGTCGTAGCACGTGCGCGCCCGGCGCAACTGTTCGACCTTCGTGGCCTGGCGCAGGGACGAGATCCCGATCGTCGGTGCCAACGCTGCCAGGGACTCCATCGCGTGGGCGACCTCCGGTCCCGACAAGCGGTACCGCCGCTGCCGGCCCACCTGCTCTATCGTGACGAGGCCACGGTCGGCGAGCGCGCCGAGGTGGCCGCTCGCGGTCGAAGGCGCCACCCCGGCCTCCCGCGCCAGGACGCCGGCCGGATGAGACTGGCCGTCCATCAGCAGATCCAGCATCACGGCTCGAGGTCCGTTCGCGATCAGCTTCGCGACCTGGGCAACCCCGGCGGCGACAACGGTCGCGTCCGTTCGGGTCGAAGACATGATTCGAGGATATCCGAATGATGCCGGTCGTACGCTCGTCGAGCGAACCCGAGCTGACGAGGAGGGACGATGACCGACGAGCGACCGCAGGTCGACGATCGCGACCCCGCCGACGCGATCGCGGAGATGGTGGACCACGTGCTGGCGCTGGCCGAGAGCTGGACCCACTGGGACGGACGGCCCGTCCCGTCCGGCGATCGCATCTACACGCCGCAGAAGTCGATCCGCCGCGTGGCCGATCACCTGGTGGATCATCTGGCGCAGCTCGAGGCGCACCTGGCGGGTGCGCCCCCGCTCGCCGACCGCTGGCACGGGTCCGCGATCACGACACCTGCGGACCTTGCACCGTTCACCGCCGAGGATCTCGACGAGGCACGCAGCCGGCTGGAGCGGCTGGCCCAGCTCTGGCGGACTCGCCTGGCGGCGGTTCCCGCCGACGCGATGGATCGGGCGCAGGGGGACGACTACACGCCGAGGGAGATGGCCTTCTGTGCGGCGGGGTCCGACTTCTACGCCGACGCGATCGGGATGCTGCGGTGATCTCCGGCCGTGGGGGAGGTGGCCGGGAACTACTTGCAGAGGAAACGTGCAGGGTTACCCGGTTGCCTCTAGCTCGACAAGATGGAGGTGGGGCGTGCCGGCCGAGCGCGCCAACGTCACACCTCCACACTCGTCCCCGCGTTTGTGGGTAACCGGCTGATAGCGTCCCAGGTCATGGGAAGAGGGCTGGTCCCTGACGCTAGAAGCATCCGTCGCGTGGACTTCGGCTACTTCGTGCGCCCGCCAGAGGAGACGGGAACCGGGCAGGCGCGTGTTGAGTCGTGCTTGGGCTATGTCGTCGCTCACCCGGAGGACGGATTCCTGCTCTTCGACACGGGCATGGGATCGACGCCAGACGTCGATCGACATTACCGACCAACTCGCCGACCGCTGGCTGAGGCGCTCCGGCCCTTAGGCGTGACGGTGCATGACGTTCGACTTGTTGTGAACTGCCATCTCCACTTCGATCACTGTGGTGGAAATCCAGAGCTCGCAGACCGGCCGGTGTTCGTACAGGCGGCGGAGCTCGAAAGCGCTCAGCTCACGCCGGACTACACGTTGCCCGAGCTCATCGACTTCCCAGGAGCGCGGTACGAGAAACTCAACGGCGAGGCGGAGATCGCCCCAGGACTCCTCGCTGTCCCGACGCCTGGACACACTGATGGACATCAATCTCTGGTGATCCGCTGCGAGGATGGCACGGTCGTGCTCGCGGGACAGTCCCACGACACGAGCACGGCGTTCTCCGCAGACCAGCTCGCTCGGCGGGCGCGCGATGAGGGCGCAGACCAACCCTTGCCGACCTTCCCTCCGTGGATGGAGCGCATCCTCGAGTTGGACCCAGCGCGGGTGCTGTTCGCCCACGACCAGGCGGTGTGGGAACCTGCCTGAGTAGGATCCCGCGTTGCGGTTGCTTAGGCGGGCGTGCCATAAGGGTCAAGTACCGCTCGGCGACCGGGGAATCGAGGCCGTGGACACTTCGGGAGATCATCCAGGGCAAGCCGATCGACCGGCTGACCCATCTACTTCCCGAGCCCGGCCGGTGTCGTTCCAGAACGATGACCTCGACTCCATCTGTCCCGGGCTTCCGTGGTGCGTTTTCGGCCGAGTTGAACCCCGCATCGAGCCAGCGCTGGGAAGACGCGTCCACGGGAGTTGTGATCGAGTGCTCCTATGAGGGGAGCTTCTCGCTGTCCAACACCTACCGGCACGAGCTCGTCTTTGCTCCCGTTGTCGAGTTCGCTGACGATCCGATGACCGTGGACGAGTGGATGACCCAGTGGGTTCGTCCCTTCCTTGGACTCACGGCGCTCGCGACGCGAGGTCCGCAAAGACTCTCGTGGCTCTCGGTTCACGCTCCCCCGTCAGAGCTCGAACGCTCGCGAGTTGACAGCCCGTCGGGAGTGCTCTTCGGTTCAGGCATCGATCAGGCGCCGTACCAAGCCAAATACCCGGAGGAATGGCGGGATCCGGAACGGCGGCCCTTGTTCACGCTGAAAGACCTCCCCGTCGGACTTCCGACCGTCCTAAGCCGCTGGCGAGCCCTAGAGGCCGACGAGAACCCCTTCGTTGATCTGTACCGCTCGGTGCTCTTTCAGACGGATCTGCCACCGAGGGCGAGGTTCCTCTACCTCGTCCAGGCTCTCGAGGCGCTACACGCCTACGAGAATAGGGCCGAGGACCAAGAGCAGCAGGCCCTGTTCAAGACGAAACGCGACTCGGCGGTGAGCGAGCTGGGTGCGGCTAGTGTGGCCCCCGATACGATTCGGTTTATCAAGGACCACTGGAGCCGAAGGAAGATCGATTCCCTGGATCGTCGCCTCGGGGACCTCCTTCAGGGAATCCCGTCGGCCGTCCGAAAGGACTTGGAGCGTCCAGACATGGCCGACCTGTCTGCGATATTGAAGGGAGAGGGTGCCGGGACCCTTGAGGCGCAGATCCGCACGCTGCGCAACGACCTTTCGCACGGTAGCCGGAACTTCGAAGAACAGGACCTGAAACCGTGGGTTCGAGTTGTCGAGGTCATGTGTCAGGTTAAAGGCGGCAACGACTAGCCAAGCGCGACGACGCTCTCCCGGCTTCCGCCGCCGGAGCCGATCAACAGGATTGGGCCGACGACCAGCGCCCATGTACACCGAGGTGATGAACACCGCGATCGTCCCCAGCACCACTGTCTTCCGGATCACGACGTCGATGTCGTAGAGGCGGTACTTCAGGATCGCGATGGCCGCC
>JALYLB010000150.1 GCA_030774475.1 Chloroflexota bacterium
GGCGTGGGCACTCGGGCTTGTAGGGGCTCGCCATGCTGGCGAAACCAAAAAGGGAGCGGACAAGGGCGTTGACGGCCGGTTGCAGTTCCACGACGAGCCGGTCGGCGGCAAGACCAAGGAGATCATCATCTCCGTGAAGGCTGGCAACGTTACCGTTTCGCACGTGCGCGACCTTCGCGGGGTCATCGACCGCGAAGGCGCCGAAATAGGCGTCGTGATCTCATTCGAGGAACCGACGGGCCCGATGCGCTCTGAGGCCGCAAGCGCTGGCTTCTACACATCCCCCTGGGGCAAGCACCCCCATATCCAGCTGCTGACCATCAGCGAACTCCTCGCTGGCAAGCGGATCGACTATCCGCCTTCGAACGCCACGTTCCGGCAAGCCGAGAGGGCGCAGCTTGAAGCGGAGAGCCTGCCGCTGCCGTTCGGTGACAATCTCGGAGAGGTCGCTGAGCCGAAAGAGCCCTACGACTCAAACTAGACCACTACCCCCGAAGCGCTTCGCTTGACGAAGCGGAAACCGGTGATATACTCCCTTTTCGCGTGTCCGCGCGCCCCCACCTGCCTTCCTAGGAGTGCTGAATGGCCTTGGCCGAGTCAGCCAGCCAGTTTGAGCTGGCCCCGCGCCGTGAGAATTTCTCCCACATTCCGGAGGTCCTCCCCCTCCCGAATCTGATCCAGACCCAGACCGAATCGTTTCAGTGGTTCGTCAAGAGCGGCCTCCGTGAGCTGTTCGACGAGATCACTCCAATCACCGACTTCACCGGCAAGAACCTCGAGCTGCACTTTCGCGACTTCTGGTTCGACGAGCCCAAGTTCTCTGAAGAGGAGTGCCGCACCCGCGACCTGACTTACGCGCGCCCGCTGAAGGTCGAGGTCGACCTGATCGTCAAGGAGACCGACGAGGTCAAGCACAACGTCGTGTTCATGGGCGACTTCCCATGGATGACGGATCAGGGCACCTTCATCATCAACGGAGCCGAGCGGGTCGTCGTCTCGCAACTGGTGCGGTCCCCGGGCGTGTACTACACCGCCACCGAGGATCCCGCGACCGGCCGCAACCTGTTCGCGGCGAAGGTCATCCCGAACCGCGGCGCCTGGCTCGAGTTCGAGACGTCCAACAAGGACCTGCTCAGCGTCAAGGTCGACCGGAAGCGGAAGATCCCGGTCACCACGCTGCTGCGTGCCGTTGGGATCACCGATGACACGGAGATGAAGGCGCTGTTCGCGCCGGTGGACGACCACCCCGAGCATCCATTCATCGTCCAGACCCTCGACAAGGACCCGGCCACCACCCAGGAGGAGGCCCTGATCGAGGTCTACAAGAAGCTGCGCCCGGGCGACCCGCCCACGGTGGACAACGCCCGCGCGCTGGTCAACAGCCTCTTCTTCAACTTCCGCCGATACGACCTGGCCCGCGTCGGGCGCTACAAGCTGAACAAGGCGCTGGGCGAGACCGGGGCCAAGATGAAGATCACCCTGCCGGCCGATGGCGTCGACAACCGCGAGGCACGAGTCATCAGCCGGGAGGACATCCTGGCCATCATCGGCAAGCTCGTCGAGCTCAACAACGGGCGCGGCGAGGCCGATGACATCGACCACCTCGGCAACCGGCGGATTCGCGCCAACGGCGAGCTCATCCAGAACCAGTTCCGCATCGGCCTGCTCCGCATGGAGCGCGTCGTCAAGGAGCGGATGACGATCACCGATGCCGACCAGGCCACCCCGAACTCGCTCATCAACATCCGCCCGGTGGTGGCGGCCATGAAGGAGTTCTTCGGCGGCAGCCAGCTCTCCCAGTTCATGGACCAGACGAACCCGCTCGCCGAGCTGACGAACAAGCGGCGCCTCTCCGCGCTTGGCCCCGGTGGCCTGTCGCGCGAGCGTGCCGGCTTCGACGTGCGCGACGTCCATCCATCCCACTACGGCCGGATGTGCCCCATCGAGACCCCGGAAGGGCCGAACATCGGCCTGATCGGGTCGCTGGCGACGTACGGCCAGATCAACCAGTACGGCTTCATCGAGACGCCGTACCGCAAGGTGCGCAAGGTCCTCGGCTACAAGGACAAGCAGGCGGACGCCATCGGCCAGAACCTGGCAGAAGACCTCCGCGTGAGCGACGGCGCCAAGCCGATCGCCAAGTCCGGCGCGAAGATCGACGAGAAGCTGTGGTCCGCCATCAAGGAGGCCAAGCTCGGATCGGTCCGGATCAACCCGGTGGTCACCGACCAGATCGAGTACCTCGATGCCGCGGCGGAGGAGAAGTTCCACATCGCCCAGGCCAACGCCATCCTCGACGAGGGCAACCACTTCGCCGAGGAGCGGGTGATGATCCGCTACCGCGACAAGTTCCGGATAGAGCCGGCCGAGGACGTCGACTACATGGACGTCAGCCCCAAGCAGATCGTCAGCGTGGCGACCGCGCTCATCCCCTTCCTCGAGCACGACGACGCCAACCGGGCGCTGATGGGCTCGAACATGATGCGTCAGTCGGTGCCGCTCCTCCAGCCGGAGGCCCCCGTGGTGGGCACCGGCGTCGAGTACCGGGCCGCGTTCGACTCGCAGCAGGTGGTGGTCGCAACCGCGGCCGGCACCGTGGTGAGCGTCACCAGCGACTCGATCCAGATCATGCGCGACGAAGGGAACGAGGTCGACACCTATCGGCTCAAGAAGTTCCTGCGCTCCAACCAGGGGACCTGCATCAACCAGCGTCCGATCGTGGACGTCGGTGATCGAGTGTCCGAGCAGCAGGTGCTCGCCGACTCGAGCAGCACCGATCACGGTGAGCTGGCCCTCGGCCAGAACATCCTGGTCGCCTTCCTCCCCTGGGAGGGCGGCAACTACGAGGACGCCATCGTCATCAGCGAGCGCCTCGTCAAGGACGACCTGTTCACCTCGATCCACATCGAGAAGCACGAGATCGAGGCCCGCGACACCAAGCTGGGCCCCGAGGAGATCACCCGCGATATCCCGAACGTGGGCGAGGAGAGCCTGCGCAACCTCGACGAGGACGGGATCATCTACGAAGGCGCCGAGGTGACTCCCGGCGACATCCTGGTCGGCAAGATCACGCCCAAGGGCGAGACCGAGCTGACCGCGGAGGAGCGCCTCCTGCGCGCGATCTTCGGTGAGAAGGCGCGCGAGGTGAAGGACAGCTCCCTCCGCCTGCCCCACGGGGAGCGGGGGATCGTGGTCGACGTCCGACAGTTCAGCCGCGAGCAGGGCGACGAGCTCCTGCCCGGGGTCAATCGGCTGGTCCGCGTCAGCGTGGCCCAGAAGCGAAAGATCGCGGTGGGCGACAAGATGGCCGGACGCCATGGCAACAAGGGCGTGATCGCCAAGATCCTGCCGGTCGAGGACATGCCGTTCATGCCGGACGGCACCCCGGTCGACATCGTCCTCAACCCGCTGGGCGTCCCCTCGCGGATGAACATCGGGCAGATCCTGGAGACCCACCTCGGCTGGGCGATGAAGGTGCTCGGCCTGCAGGCGGCGACCCCGGTCTTCGACGGGGCCAGCGAGGGACGGATCCGCGAGGAGCTGGCACGAGCCGGCCTGGCACAGGACGGCAAGACGGAGCTCTTCGACGGGCGCACCGGCGACGCCTTCGACCATCGGGTCACCGTTGGCTACATCTACATGCTCAAGCTCCACCACCTGGTGGAGGACAAGATCCACGCCCGCAGCACCGGGCCGTACAGCCTGATCACCCAGCAACCGCTGGGCGGCAAGGCGCAGTTCGGCGGCCAGCGCTTCGGCGAGATGGAGGTGTGGGCGCTGGAAGCCTATGGCGCGGCGAACATCCTCCAGGAGCTGCTCACCGTGAAGTCCGACGACGTGGTCGGTCGAGTGCAGACCTACGAAGCCATCGTCAAGGGCGAGGAGATCCAGTCGCCCGGCGTCCCCGAGTCGTTCAAGGTGCTCATCAAGGAGCTCCAGGCGCTCGGGCTGTCGGTCGAGATCCTGAACGAGAACGAGGAGGAGATCCGCTTCGTCGAGGACACCGGTAGCTATCCGCTGCCGGACCTGGGCGGGATCAACCTCCAGGGGTTTGAGGAATAGCCCGGGAAGCGGCGCCATGAGGGCGCCG
>JALYLB010000151.1 GCA_030774475.1 Chloroflexota bacterium
CTGAAGAGCACAAATGACCGCCACGGTCACGCAGCCGGTGATGCCCTGCTTTGCGACGTAGCGGCTGCGCTTAGGTCGAAGCTACGCCCCTACGACCCTATTGCTCGTTGGGGAGGGGATGAGTTCATCTGCACCTTCTCCGACACCAGCTTCGACGCCGCTCATGATCGTCTAGAGGAGGCACGAGCTGCTCTTGTCCAGATGCAGCCCGGGGCCTCGATCAGCGTCGGTCTGGCAGAACTGCGTCCTGACGACACCTTTGAGGCTCTGATCGAGCGTGCGGATCGCGCGCTACTGGAGGCGCGGCTGGGACGTTAACCTGGCCAGGCGCGCTTCCGCTTCCATGCAAAGCAGCAACCCGGCTCCGGGCCAGGGACGTTGTCCGCGCAGCCGTCGCCGCGATGGCTTTTCGAGCTTGATCGCCTCGTCTATCGGGCACCAACCGGCACCAGCGCCGTTTTCGACCGGCCGGAGCGGCGAGTCCCATGTGGTGCGGCCGGCCTGAAACGTGCCGCTTAGCAGGGACTTCGGGACATGGGCGCGGCTGGTTTCGAACCAGCGACCTCTCGCGTGTGAATTGTCCCCGACCTACTGCCGTCTACTGCGTCCTGCTGCGACCTGCTGCGGACGAGGTCACGCGTGATCCAAATCCTTGCCGTTTGTTGCCGTCTGCTGCCCCCTGTTGTTTCCAGTTTGTTTCCACAGTTTGCGGTTGGGGAAGGTCCTTAGCTGGTCCGCCAGAAGTCTGGCAAGAGACCGCGCTGCCGCTTGCAGAGCGAGATACTGCGCGGGCGATGTCGCAGGAGAACGTTGAGGTCGTGCGGAGATCCATCGATGCCTACAGCCGGGGCGACCTCGAAGGGGTGCTCGAAACCATCGCGCCAGAGTTCGAGATGCGCCCCTCGGGTCGGTTCGGGGACACAGCACGGGTCTATCGCGGACGTCAGGGCTGGGTCGACTTTTGGAATACCTTCCAGGCTGCGTGGGAGCACATCACGATCAATATCGAGCGGCTCGAAGACCTCGATGATCGAGTGCTCACCCTGGGCACTATGCATGGGAGCGGACGTGGAAGCGGCGTCGGGGTCGAGGCTGAGGCCGCATGGCTCCACACGGTGAAAGACGGCCTCGTCGTGGACCTTCGCACGTTTGCCAGCTGGACCGAGGCCCTCGAAGCCGCCGGGCTGCGGGAGTAGATCAGCCGCCCAACTCGTGCGTCGCCCACATATGGGATCGGCGGCCCGCTACATCTCCGAGCGACGCACAAATAGTCGCTCGATTGCGGCTAGCGGCCTATCCGAAGCGACTTGAGCTCAGCGGAGGATTCTGAACGTCCACGACGCGGGGGTCGGGTCCTTCACACCGTTGACGATGGCTCGAACTTGGAACCTATAGCGACCCGGCTTGAGGTGACGGAAGGTGTGAGGCGACCGACATTTGGCCCATCCCTGCGCGTAAAAGCACTGGAATGAAGCGCCGTTGAGGTCAGAGGAGAAGGCGAAGGTGACCTTGCGCTTGTGGGTTCGGTGGCGCGGATGGTCGGTCAAGAAGGTATCTAGCCCGACCTTGCCCTGGCTGACCAAGGATTCCGGAGCCGGGTTGACGGTCAACGATCGAACCGGGCTCTCGCAATCATTCGGATGGCAGCCGGCGTTCACTGCTTGCCAGTAGTAGGTGCCGGGCTTGTTGGGCCAACCCGCATCCTGGTCCGGAGCTCCCTCGTAGACCGGCGGATCGCCGCCGATCGGCAGGCCACGAATGTCGTCGAACCAGTTCGCGAGCACGCCATTTGCGTCGAGGTCAGGATCCCTGGAGACATAGAAATCCAACTCAGCGGGGGCCGGTGCCGTAGTTGTGAAGGCCCTGAATGTGATCTGGCCAACGCCGGCCGTGAACGTAGCCCCCTCCTGCGGCGAGAGCTGTGTCGGTGAGAGCTGTGTCGGTGGATCGGCGAGCGCTTGCGCGACGACGGATAGCACCAGGGTGCCGACAGCAATGACGATGGCGAGGCGAACTCTCATGGCGAAGTCAGCTCAGGGTGAGGGAGGCGAGCCCGGTGGCGGCCCAGTCCTTCGGCTCGTCGGCCGCGGACGGCAACGGTTCAAGCCCACCCTACTATCAGTGTGCTCGTGGGGCTTTTTTGAACTGGGGCTAGCCCTGATGGGCTACATAGCCGCGGCGCTTGCCGCGTACCCACCCCACGTCGCCTGCGCGATACTGCGCGGGCGATGTCGCAGGAGAGCGTGGAAGTTGTGCGTCGTGGGTGGGAGGCGTTCGCGCGTCACGACAGCCAATCGGTATTCCACTTCTACGACCCTGAGGTCGAGATCCGGTCGTTTGAGTGACGGACCGTCGCGTCTATCGAGGCTTGGACGGTGTCCGCGAGTTCTTTCGTGACTGGCTGGGAGTCTGGGATGAGTACGGTTCGGAAGTCGAGGAGTGGATCGACGCCGGAGAACATGTGATCGCGGTCGTGCATTTGTGGGGACGGGGAAAGCAAAGCCGGGTCGCGGTCGAGCAACGCCGGTCGCATCTGTGGACGCTGCGTGATTGCAAGCTGTGGCGGCGCCGGATTTACGCGGCCAAGGCCGACGCCCTCGAAGCCGCCGGGCTGCGGGAGTAGGCGATGTCGCAGGAGAACGTCGAGATCGTCCGGCGCTATTTCGAGCACCTTGATCAGCTGCTCGCGCACTACTGGGCGAACCCTGTACCGATAAGCCAATACCCCCTGCTCGAGGAGGCTTTCAACGCCATAGCGCCCGAAGCGGAATGGAAGCCGCCCTTCATGGGAAATCCAGTGCGCGGCAGGGATGCGTGGCTGGCGCTGGTTTCCGGTTGGCTCGAGGCGGCCGACGATTGGAGGATCAAGGTCGAGGATGTCTCAGACCTCGGTGGGGAGCACGTGCTCTGCGTCTCTCAAAACTCGATCCGCGGCAAGGACAGCGGCCTTGCGGTCGACCAGCGCATCTTCACGCTCGTCACCGTTCGTAAGGGGCAGATCGCGGCCATAAGCGACTTCACCGAGCGTAGGGACGCCCTCGAAGCCGCTGGGCTGCGGGAGTAGGGCGGGAGGTCGGAGATGGGCGCGGCTGGTTTCGAACCAGCGACCTCTCGCGTGTGAAGCGGTGGTGCCCCAGGCACGAATAGGCGCGGATTGAAGGGGGCGGATGCCCGTGGATGCCTGCGGATGCCTGTGGATACGGGCACCAGAACGGTCCGGGTACCCGATAGCCAGCGCACCCGTGCGCGATAGCCGCCGGCCCCAGCGGAGCGTGAGGCCAGGGGGGATACTGAGCGGGCGATGTCGCAGGAGAACGTCGAGGTGGTTCGCCAGTCCCTGGCAT
>JALYLB010000152.1 GCA_030774475.1 Chloroflexota bacterium
GCGGGGGCGCGAGCCTCGCCGTGAACGGGAAGAGGGTTCTCACCGGGGGTGCCGGGCAGGTCGTGCACGTGTCGTTCTCATTGCGGGGCGACCGGGTCGTTCGAACGGCGTAGGGGCGCTGCCCGTCTGGCCGAGGTCGTTGCCCTGTCGCTCGCGCCGGGCGCCTCGGCCGGTGAGTAAGCCTGGCCTCACCCCGTCGAGAGAAGGGTCAGAAGGTTTCGTAGGAAGGAACGCACTACTTCCTCGCTCAGGGAGGCGGTAGGCATTGACCCCCCCTAGGGGCCGGTGGAAGAGTTCGCTTCATGACCGAGGTCCACGTCAACGGCGTCCAGCTGTACTACGAGGAGCACGGCCAGGGCGACCCGATCCTGTGCATCCACGGGACGTCGTCCTCGGCGATGGTGTGGCGGCCGGCCGCGATCGAGGAGCTGTCGGCGCTCGGGTGGGTGATCCTCTACGACCGGCGCGGCTGCACGAGGAGCGAGAGACCTGATCCGTACGAGACGAGCGTCGTCCAGCACGCCGAGGATGCGGCGGCCTTGCTCCTGGCGCTCAACGCCGTGCCGGCGGTCGTGATCGGGAGGAGCTATGGCGGCGAAGTGGCGGTCGAACTCGCGCTGCGGCACCCCGGCCGCGTCCGGGCCCTCGTGCTGCTTGAGGCGGCGTCGCTCACCCTCGACGATGAGGCGATGGCGTGGGCCGAGGAGCTGCGGGCAGCGGTCGAAGAGGCGGCCGCTCGCGATGTGTCCGCGGTGGCCGAGACGTTCCTGCGCCGCGTGCTCGGTGACGCGCAGTGGGAATCGTTCCCCGACCCGCTTCGGCAGATGTTCGTCGACAACTCGCCGGCGATCCTCGCCGAGTTCCGCGGGCCGTGGTTCGAGGCGACCGCCGCGGACCTGGCGCGGATCGACGTCCCGACGCTGCTCGTGGCGGGTGAGGGATCGCCGCCCGCGTTCCGCCGCGTGACCGAGCGTATGGCTGCCGCGATCCCGAACTCGCAGTTGATCCTCGTGGGTGGCGGGCACTTCATAGACCCGGGCGAGCCGGACGTCCTGAAGTTTGTTGGCGAAGTCCTCGGGCGCTGACGACGCTCGTATCGTTCCGCCCATGACGGAGGAGCACGTCCTGGTGCTGTAGGGATCGGAAACTCAGTTCCATCACGCAGCAGCCGTGTCGTAACTTCGCGAAGGCGCGGCCAGCTGGTCGCCGCGACACTCGCATCGGGAACGAACTCCGCGGTCCTTCCCACCGACGGCGCTCGCAGCGAGCGCGTGGCCGATCAGGGCGAGGAAACAGGATCCAAGCGTGCGACAGATCGGCGAGTTGGAAGGCGAATCGGAGTTTCCGACCCTACAAGCTCACAACTAGGTTGAAGGGTACAGAAACTCCGATTCGGCTCGTGACCTGCATCTTCCGAGTCACCTGCGATGAGACGCCGCCCTGTCGCTAGCGCCTGAAGGGTTCAACAATCCGGATCACGCCGCCCAGCGATACTCGTGGATCAGACCGCCGAGCACGTCCCTTCGCTCGACCGGCGTCCGGATGGTCCCCCGGACCTGCGGTGTTCGGTCACCGACGGGCACGGCCAAGCCCAGTCCCCGATTTGGTCTCTCCTTCACGTAGTGAGCGACATAAGTCTGGAGCACTCGCTCGAGGTGCCGACGACCGTAGATCAGGACGTGGTCGGGGCACTCCCGGCGCACGGTCCTCACGAACCGCTCCGCGAAGGCGTTGGCCCGAGGTGCCCGGATCGGCGTTCGGATGATGCGGACGCCCTCGGTGCGGAGCACCTCGTCGAACGGTCCCGCGAACTTGGCGTCGCGGTCGCGGACGAGGAACCTCACGTCCCCGAGCCGTCCGTCGATGGCGAGGTTCCTCGCCTGCTGGGTTACCCAGCTTGAGTCGAGATGCGCGGTCGCGCCCATCACGTGGACCCGCCGGGTCTGAAGCTGGATGAAGAACAAGATGTAGAGCGTCTTGAACCTGATCGTCTCGACGGTGAAGAAGTCGGTCGCGAGGATCCCCGCCTGAGGGGTACGTTTTCTCTGACTCGCCGCCCTTACCCATTGTCGATGTAGCATCGCGCCCTCATGCTGTTCGCCCTCCTCTACGTGTTGTTCCGCCGCTTGATCGGGTCTACTCGGCCCAGTGCGGATCGCGAACTAGAGATCGAGGTCGTCGTGCTTCGCCACCAGGTGAACGTGCTCTCGCGCAAGGTCGGACGGGTGAAGCTGCACCGCATCGACAAGGCCTTCCTGGCCGCATGCTCACGCACCCTACCCAGGCACCGCTGGGGATCGTTCATCGTGGCGCCCTCCACCCTGGTGCGTTGGCACCGAGAGCTCGTGGCGCGCAAATGGACGTACAAGCACAAGCGCGGAGGCCGCCCACCCATCGACCCGGCGCTTGCGGCGCTCATCTGCCGCATGGCCAGGGAGAACCCACGATGGGGCTACATGCGGATCAAGGGAGAGTGCCAAAAGCTCGGGGTCGGAGTGGCGGCCATGACGGTCAAGAAGGTCCTACGGGCGGCGGGGCTCGATCCCGCACCGCGGCGGGACGGCCCGAGCTGGAGCGAGTTCTTGCGCACTCAGGCACACGGGATCCTGGCCTGCGACTTCTTCACGGTAGAGACGGTCTTCCTGAAGACGCTCTACGTGTTGTTCTTCATCGAGCTCGGGTCTCGAAGGCTGCACATCACCTCATCGACACGCCACCCGACAGGGCACTTCGTCGCCCAGCAAGCGAGGAACCTCTCGATGGATGGTCAGCTCGAGAAGGTGGCGTTCTTGATTCGGGATCGAGACGCCAAGTACACGGGCGCCTTCGACGAGGTGTTCATCTCGGACGGTACCCGGGTGATCAAGACCCCGGTGCGGGCTCCCAAGGCCAATGCGTTTGCGGAACGGTTCGTTCGCACCGTTCGCCACGAGGTCTTGGATCTGACCCTCGTAGTGGGTGAACGTCACCTGGACCGCATCCTTCGCCGCTACGCCGAGCACTACAACACCCAGCGTCCCCATCGAGGTCTTGATCTTCGAGCCCCGGACGGAGCGTGCAAGCGGCCGATCTCACCCGAGGTGCCACGCGTTCGCAGGATCGATGTCCTCGGTGGCCTCATCCACGAATACGAACCGGTCGCTGCGTGATGGATCAGAGAAAACGTACC
>JALYLB010000153.1 GCA_030774475.1 Chloroflexota bacterium
GACGTCGACACGCTGATAGTCCCGATCGGCGGCGGCGGCCTGATCAGCGGCGTGGCGGCCGCCGTCAAGGCGCTGGCGCCAGGCGTGCGGGTGATCGGAGTGGAGCCCGACGACGCCGCGGATGCGCGCGCCTCCCTGGCGGCGGGCGAGATCGTGAGCTGGCCCGCGGAGCGCACCGGGCGGACGATCGCCGACGGCCTCCGCGTCAGCGCCGTGGGCGCGCTCCCCTTCGTCCACATCCGAGCGTTGGTCGACGAGATCGTCACCGTCTCCGATGACGAGATCCGCGGGGCGATGCGCGAGCTGGCCACTCGGGCACGCCTCGTCGCCGAGCCGTCTGGCGCAACGGCGATGGCGGCTCACCTCGCCGGCCAAGTGCCACAGCCCGCCGGCGACGATGCGCGGGTCATCGTCATCTCGGGCGGAAACGTCGATCCTCAGATGTTGGCCAAGGTCCTCGGGGGCGAGGCGTGAGTCGCCGCCGCGCGCTCAGGCGCGAAGGCCACCCATGAACGAAACGGCGTTGGCGCCGATCGCCTCGACGTCGTAGCCGCCCTCCTGGAGGATGACCGTCGGCACGGAAAGGGCGGCGATCCGGCCGCCGATCTCCGCGTAGTCGGCCGTACGGATCGCCAGGTCGCCGATCGGGTCGCGCTCGAAAGTGTCGAACCCCAGAGACACGACAAGCGGCGCGTCTGGCGCAAACCCATCGATTGCCTCGCAGGCGGCGCCGAGCGCGGCCAGGTACCCGCCGATCTCGGTGCCGTCGGCCAGCGGGAAGTTCAGGGTCGTGCCGGTGCCCGAGCCCCCGCCCGTCTCGTCCGCATGCCCGGAGAAGTAAGGGAACGCGCGCGCCGGGTCGGCGTGCAGCGATACATAGAGCACCTCGGCCCGCTCCCAGAAGAGCTGCTGCGTCCCATTGCCATGGTGGTAGTCGACGTCCAGGATCGCCACCCGTCGGGATCCGCGCGCGAGCAGCGCCTCGGCGACGATGGCCGCGTTATTGAAGAAGCAATAGCCGCCGTACATCGTCCGGTTGGCATGATGGCCGGGCGGCCGACACAGGGCGTAGGCGATTCGCGCGCCGCCGAGCACCTCATCGGACGCCGTCAGGGCCACGTCGACGGCGGCGCGGGCTGCCGCGTGGGTCCCTCCCACGATCGGCGTGGCGGTGTCGAGGCAGTGCGCCCCGAGTCTCGCGGGACGCGCGGTCCCCGTCCCGGAATACCCGCCCACGGCATAGGGACCGACCAGGAACGTGTCTGGAATGAGCGGCGCAACGCCGTCGGTCGCGCCGGAGGCCACTGCATCGGCCCAGACGTGCTCCAGGAGGTCAACCAGCACCGGGTCGTGGACCGCGGTGATCGGCTCGAGGCCGTGCGCCATCGGCTCCTTGAGGTCATAACCACCGCTCGCCGCCAACGCCCGCTCGATCCGGGTGATCCGTTCAGGCTGCTCGTAGCAGGGAATCTGTCGGCCGCCCTGCACCTCCACAAGGCCCGTGTGACCCAGATGCGCCGGAGACGCAACGACCGGGATCGAGGCTGACACGGACGGGAGTGTACCGGGACGCTTCTGCGTTCTTGGCTATCGCGGCTACACTGCGCGAACCTTGCGCGGAGTCGTCTCCCGTCGCACGGTCCGCCCGGGAGAAGCTTCGGATTCCATGACCGACGAGCGATTCGCGATCGACAGCCTGCGCAACTGCCCGCTCTTCACCAGCTGTGACTCCACCGTGCTCCATGCCGTCGCCAGCCGGTTGCGCCTCCGCCGCTTCCGTCGCAACGAAGTGATCTTCCACCAGGGCGACGCCGGAGACTCGCTCCACATCATCGCCGCGGGGTCGGTGAAGATCGTCCTGCCTTCGGCCGAGGGCGACGAGGCGATCATCGCCACCCTCCGTTCACCCGACTTCTTCGGCGAGCTGGCGCTGCTGGACGGCCAGCCTCGATCCGCGACCGCGACCGCGGTCGACCCGGTCGAGACCCTGGCGCTATCGCGGTCGGTCTTCCTGGAGCTCCTCAATGCTCACGCGGAGCTGCGCGATGCCCTGCTGGGCGCGCTCGTGTCGGAGCTGCGCCGCCTCACCGGCCACGTCGAGGAGCTCCACTTCCTCGACCTGGCGGGGCGACTCGCACGCCGCCTGGTGGAGCTCACCAGCCAGGCCACGCCATCGGCCGCTGGGGAGGTTGCCCTCGACTGGCCGTACACGCAATCGGACCTGGCGGCCATGATCGGGGGAACTCGGCAGAGCGTGAACAAGCTGCTGGGCGGGCTCATCACCGACGGACTGGTGCGGATCGACCGCGAGACCCTGGTGGTGACCGATCCCGTCGCGCTCGCCCAGCGGGCCGATCGATGAGCTCACACGTGTCGCAAAGTTGACAGCGCCGATGTCGCAGACTCACTGCAGTTAGTTGCGGCGGGGTCGTACATTCGCCCCATCACATCAGCACTCACCAGCTGACATAACAAGAACCCCGAGAGGGGAGAGAGGCAGAAACCAATGGCAGGCACCGGACCAGACAAGGGTATTGCGAAGGGAATCGCAAAGGGCATCGCCAAGGGCATCGCCAAGGGCATCGATGACAACGACACTCGTGGCCACATCGCCAAGGGCGTCGCCAAGGGCGTCGCCAAGGGCATCGCCAAGGGCGTCGCCAAGGGCATCGCCAAGGGCATCGATGAGGGCGACGACACCGAGGGCCACATCGCCAAGGGCATCGCCAAGGGCATTGCCAAGGGCTTCGATGAGGACGACACCGAGGGCCACATCGCCAAGGGCATTGCCAAGGGCTTTGACGAGGACGACACCGAGGGCCACATCGCCAAGGGCATCGCCAAGGGCATTGCCAAGGGCATCGAGCCGCCGACGCTGGACCAGTAGGACCCTCACGTTCGCTAGTCACTGATCGATGGGGCCACCCATCCCAGACTCCACCGATCCGACTCTCACCGCCGCGCTGCTCACCGTTCAGGAAGCAGCGCGGCGTGGTGTTGTCGCCGGCCGATTCCAGCCCGATGTCGAGGAGAGACTCCTCCAGTCAATCGTCGACGCCACCGTTCGCCTCTTCGAGGCCGAGGCGGCATCCATCGCGCTGTACGAGCGCGACCCTGAGCGCCTCCAATACCGCGTAGCAGCCGGTCCGAAGGGCGCCGGTGCGGTCGGGATGAGCGTGGCCCCCACCGACGGGATCGCCGGCTACGTCTACTCCACGGGCGAGGCGCTGGCCCTCTCCGATGTGAGCACCGACCCGCGTTGGGATCGAGCGGCCGCCGAGCGCACCGGCTATGTGCCGCGCTCGATCGCGGCCGTCCCACTTGTGAACGGCAACGAAACGGTGGGCGTGCTCCAGGTCCTCGACAAGCATTCCGCTCCGTCCTTCACGATCCGTGACATGGAGCTGCTAGCGGTGTTCGCCGGCCAGGCGGCTGCCGCCATCGCGGCCACGCGTGTGCAGCGGGACTTTCCCGCCCTGCTAGCCACTTCGCTGCGCCAGATCGAGCCAGGGATGGACGAAGAGCAGGTGAGCGCCCTGATCACCGCCGCCACCCGTGAGCTCGACGTCGACGAGGAGACCCCGTTCTGGGCGCTCGTTGACGAGGTCAGCCGGCTGCACGACCTGGGCGAGAACGAGCTGGAGCTGGTCGGCGACATCCTCCGCGTGGTCGCAGAGCACGGGAGCCACCGGGCCCGCGGGCGCGGTCGCTACCGCTAGCCACCCGGCCGATGGCGATCGTCGAGGAGCTGCCTGCCTGGTCCGAGCCCTTCAGCCCGGAGAGTCGCCAGTTGCTGACGCGCCTTCCCGCCCTGGAGGCCATAGATCGCGATTGGGCGTGGGGCGGCTCCGCCGGTGCCGGCGTGAGCGTCGCCATCATCGACTCTGGCGTTGAGGGCAGCCATCCCGCCGTCCAGGGGCGCCTCAAGGAACTGTGGTCGGTCGAGATGCGTGACGGAGAGGCGGTGGTCGTCGAGGACAACCAAGGCGCGGACCTGTTCGGACACGGGACGGCTTGCGCCGGGATCATCGTCGGGATGGCCCCGGAGGTGGACATCATCTCGATCCGCGTCCTGGGATCGGACCTCAAGGGCAAGGGAGCGGCCTTCGCCGAGGCGTTGGAGAAGGCGATCGCTCGACCGGTGGGGGTCGCCAACCTCAGCCTCTCGAGCAAGAGCGACGCGCTATTCCCGGTCTTCCATGAGCTCGCGGACGAGGCGTATTTCCACAACGTCGTGCTCGTGAGCGCCGCTAACAACGTTCCCGGGCCAAGCTACCCGTCCCTCTTCAGCTCGGTGATCAGCGTCGCCGCTCACGGGGAGCCGGACCCCTGGCGCTTCTACTACAACCCGTCGCCGCCGGTCGAATTCGGCGCATGGGGGGTGGATGTGCCGGTCGCCTGGCGAGACGGGGGGCAGACGGTGGCGACCGGCAACTCGTTCGCCGCCCCGCATATCGCCGCCCTGGTTGCGCTGATCCTCTCCAAGCACCCTGGCCTGGCCCCGTTTGAGGTCAAGGCGATCCTCGCCGCCGTCGCCGACAACCAGCGGTCCGCCTGAGCACCGCGTCCGCCTGACCCGACCAGCTCTTCGGGCGCGGCCGTGGCTACTGGACCGCGGCCCCCATTCCCCAGCGCTTGATCTCGGCTTCGAGGTCGAGCGGCTTGATCACAGCCTGCGTCTCGTACTCGCCCCATGCCTCGCGCGGCACCTGCCACATGATCTCGAACTCGTTCCCGTCCGGGTCGCGGCCGTAGAGCGACTTGCTCACCCCATGGTCGCTGGCTCCTGACATCGCACCGGCACCCGACAGCGCCTCGGCCGCTCGCGCGAGGTCCTCGATCGTGGGTACCTCCCAGGCCAGGTGGTAGAGCCCGACGGAGCCGCGCGGGGCGCGCGGCGCATCGGCGCCGACCTCGAACAGGCCGAGGTCGTGATGGTTCTCACCGCCAGGCGCGCGCATGAACGCCGCGCGCATCCCCGAAGGACGCTCCAGCTCGGTGAAGCCGAAGACGCGATGGTAGAAGTCAGCGGCGACGTCGGCGTCGCGCACGAAGAGGACCGCGTGGTTCAGGCGTGTGACGGTGAACGGCATCGAGATGGGCTCCCTAGTCGACGAGCTTCCACGCAGTCCGCCAGTTCCACCCGTTGGCGATCTGCAGCTTGATGTTCAGGAGGGCCATCCCCTCCAGGATCCGGGCGAAGGCTAGCTCGCCGGCGTCGATCGGGCGCAGGCCGAGCGAGCCGATGACGTCCATCACCTGGCGCTTGGCGTCCGCGTCGTCGCCGGCCACGAACCCGTCCAGCTCGACCTCGCCCTCCGCAGGCTCCGCCTGGCGAGAGGCGAACATGGTGTTGAAGGCCTTGACCACCTTTGCCCTTGGCAGCCAATGCTGGAACGACTCCGCTGCGCTCGACCCGTCGGTGACCAGCTTCATGTCTGGGCCGATGGGGTTCGTGGCGTCGATGACGATCTTGCCGTCAGCGACCGAAGCGATCTCCGCCGCGACCTCCTTGCCGGCGCTGGCGAACGGAACCGCCAGCACGACCGCCTCGTTCTGCCGGACGGCGTCGGCGGTTGAGTCGACGGCATTGACGCCGAGCTCCTCCGCCACCTGGGCGGCATGCTCCGGGTGCGCCGATGTCAGCGTCACCTCGTGGCCTGCCTTGGTCAGCGAGCGGGTGAGCGCCTTGCCCAAGTTCCCCGTGCCGATGACTGCAATCCTCATGATCTTCTCCTCGCCGATATCGCCTGGGGTTTGGCCCACGCCTATTGGATGTTTGTTATTGGCCAACACGCGTATCGTGTCACCAAGACTTGACCGTGTCAATATGGTTTTGTGAACGACAAACTCCGAAGTGACGTGGACACTGCCACGGCCGAGGCCCGGCCCCGGCGACGCCCAGCCGTCGGCCGGCGCATCCGCCGCCGGCGGCAGGACCTCAAGCAGACGCTAGCGGACGTAGCCGATGCCACCCGGCTGAACATCGGGTACCTCAGCCAGATCGAGAACGAGAAGGCCTCGCCGTCGCTCGAGACGCTCGCGATGCTGGCCGAGGCGCTCGATGTCCCAATCGCCTGGTTCTTCCTCGACATGGCATCAGCCCCGCGAGTGGTGCATGCGGCGGAGCGGCGCCGTTGGTCGGGACCCGGTGGAGGAGAGGCGAGCCAGGTCGACGGCGGCATCCCGCGCGAGCTGGCGATCCTTGAGGTGACGAGCCCGGCGGGAATGTCGACCGGGCTCCATTCGCACCCGGGCGACGAGCACCACCTCATCGTCTCCGGTCGTATCCGTTTCACGCAGGGCGAGCACGTCGTCGAAGCGGGAGCGGGCGACTACGTGCTGCTCGACGGCACGCTCCCGCATGACGTCGAGACGCTCGGCAATGAGCCGGCCCGGACCTTGATCGTGACCATCCGTGGCGGCCATTCGGAGCTCTCGCTGCCTCCCGACTAGCGCCGAGCAGACGGCGCCGGGACACGGGCAGTTCGCGGGTGTCACGGTCGCCAGCCGATTGCCGTCCTGCCAGTCCCGCTGGCACGCGCTGTCCGCTTAGGCTGGCGACTCCTAGAATTGGCGCGATGTTCTACGTCCGCCGCGGCCAGGTGCCACACAAGCGCCACACGCAGTTCCGCAAGCCCGACGGCGGTCTCTACGCGGAGGAGCTCTTCGGGGTCGAGGGCTTCGCGGGCCGCGCCTCACTCCTCTACCACCACACCCCGCCGACCCAGACGCACCAGGTCGAGAAGGTCCGCGATGTCGGGGTGGAGCTGGCGGAAGAGGACCGGACGGGGCCCCATCGGCATCACCTGGTGAATACCGGACCCGTGGAGCCGTCCGGGGACGCCGTCTCCGCGCGCATGCCCCTCTTCACGAACAGCGACGTCACCTTTGGGGTCGTCCGGCCTGCCGAGCCGATGGCGCACTTCTACCGGAACGGCGAGGCCGACGAGATGTACTACGTTCACGAGGGGAGCGGCACGCTCGAGACGATCTTCGGGCCCATCGCCTACGGTCCGGGCGACTACCTGGTGATCCCCATCGGCACCACGTTCCGGGTCGTGCCGGCCGGCGACCCGCAGCGGATGCTCTGGCTCGAGTGCCCCTCGGAGATCGAGCCGCCGCGGCGATATCGCAATGACTATGGCCAGCTGCTCGAGCACGCGCCGTACTGCGAGCGCGACATCCGCCCGCCCGACGAGATGTCGCCCAACCTGGAGACGGGCGACTTCGTGGTCGAGATCAAGACCCGTGGCCGCATCACCGCCTACCACTACCGACACCACCCGTTCGACGTCGTCGGGTGGGACGGGCACCTCTGGCCCTTCGCGTTCAACATCGGCGACTTCGAGCCGATCACCGGGCGCGTCCACCAGCCGCCGCCGGTCCACCTCACCTTCCAGCCCCGCAACTTCGTGGTGTGCAGCTTCGTGCCGCGCAAGTTCGACTACCACCCGCTCTCCATCCCGGCGCCGTACAACCACAGCAACATCAACAGCGACGAGGTCATCTACTACGTCGCCGGCAATTTCATGTCGCGCCGCGGCGTCGACATCAGCTCGTTCACCGTCCACCCCGCCGGTATCCCCCACGGCCCGCATCCGGGCAGCGTCGAGGCATCGATCGGCAAGGAGTCGACCGAGGAGCTGGCGGTGATGATCGATACCTTCCATCCGCTGCACCTCACCCGGCAGGCGGTGGCCCTGGAGGACGATCGCTACCCGTATAGCTGGCTCCCGCCGGAGGATTCGGAGCTGCACGCCAGGGAGCTGTCCGAGCGCGGCCCGGAGGCCTTCCCCGACTAGTGATCCTGTACTTCCTGCGTCACGGGCGAGCGGAGCACACCCCGGGCGTGGAGGACGCCGCGCGACGCCTGACCGATGTCGGTGAGGCGGAGCTGCGCGCAGCCGCACCCCTCTGGAGGCGGCTCAACATGCGGCCGCAGGTGATCCTCAGCTCGCCGCTGGTCCGGGCGCTGCAGACCGCCGAGCTGCTGGTCGCCGGTCTCGGGAGCAAGCACACCCCGCTCATCGACGACCGACTACGGCCGGGCGCCGCGTGGGAGGACCTGGCACAGGCGATGGCGGACCATCCGGCCGCTCGCCGGGTCCTGTTCGTGGGTCATCAGCCGGACCTGGGATCCGCGGTCGAGCTGCTCAGCGGCGCAGAGTCGGTCCGCCTGCGCCCCGGGAGCCTCGCCTGCCTGGAGTTCCCCGGAACGCCCGAGCCCGGCCAGGGCGAGCTCGCCTGGCTCCTCGATCCGGACCTCTATGCGGGGTGATTGACCCACCGGGTCTCCCACCGCCGCAGCCTATACTCGGCCCATGCCCGGCCAGCTGACGCTCCGTACGCTGCTGCTCTGCGACCACGCGTTGACCGGGCAGGACGGCAAGATCAGCGCCATCGGCATTTTTGGCCAGATCAACGTCGCCAGGCTGCCCGCGGTGCACGCGCGACTCTTCATCGTGGCCGTCCTGGACGCCGAGCCCGGCACCCACGACCTCACCCTCCAGGTGATCGCGCCGAGCGGCTCGCGGGTCCTCGAGGACCCGCCACAGCTGCACATGGAGGTGCCCCAGGGAACGGCGATCGCCAACATCGTGGCCGACCTCAACGGCCTGGAGCTGCGCGAGCTCGGCCGTCACGAAGTGGAGCTGCGCGAGGGGAGCCGCCTGCTCGGCGGCACTCCGCTCCTGGTGAACCTCATCTTCCAGCCGGGCGAGGCCGCCCAGGCCTGAGCGGCAGCCCACGGGCCTGTCGTCCCGCCGAGCGGATGCATTGGCTCCTCGGGAAGCACCTGATCTGGTGAGCCGGTAAAGAGCGCCAGGGCGCCAAGCACCACCAGGACCCACAGGCCCGCCCCTCCGATCCCGATCCCCAGCGCGGGCCACAGCAGGATCGGGTCGAGGGCCAGGACGGCGGGCAGGGCGAGCAGGAAGCCGTGCTCCCAGAGCGTCGGGGAGACGACGATTGTCGCCAGCCCCAGCGCCGCCAGCGCCCTCCAACCGCGGAGTCGCAGCGACAACAGCACCGCGACCGCGGAGAGGAGCACGAATCCGGCGGCGGGCAGGTATTGGGCCAGGGACAGCCCGTACAGGATGGGCAGATTCACCTGCGATGTGGCGCGGTAATCCAGCCCGCGGACCCAGTCGACCCAGCGGTCCACCCCGACCAGCGGAAGGGTGATGAGGATCAGGCCGAGCGTGATCCCCACCCCTACGAGCAGCGCCTGCCATCGACGCTCGCGGATGAGCCAAATCGCCGGGACCGCGAACTGGACCTTGAGGAGCGTCGAGATGACCAGCGCCCCGCCCGCGTAGGGAGCCACGGCGAACAGCGGGAAGGCGAGATACGCCACGTTGCCCGAGTCGATGCCCTTGACCAGGGGTGGGAAGGCGAGGAAGGCGAGGACCCATCCCCACCGCAGACCGAAGAGCCACAGACCGATCGCGGCGGCCGCCAGGATCAACAGGACCCACCCGGAGGCAGCGACCGCCGATGGGAGCTGGGCGGCGAGTGCGAAGAGCGGGAGGATCACCGGCGGGTAGGGGAACGCGTCCTGGAACGGTCCCGGTGGCAGCTGGGTGAGCGGCTGGGTGAGGTAGGGCTGCCCGCCCGCGAGGAGACGCTGGCCGGCGCCGATGTAGACATGGAAGTCGTAGAGGGTAAGTGGGCGCACGGTGAGGTAGGAGTCGATGAGCGGCCAGGTCGCGAGCGTCTCGGCAGCCATCAACGCCACGAGCCATGAACCCTCCCGGCGGCGCGCAGCCACCGCCATCCCAACCCACGTCGAGATGGCGACCAGCAGGGCGAATCGCGCGGCGATCGATCGAGGCGCTCCAAACGCCAGCCACGCGACGAGCCCGGCCACCGCGGCGATGGCCAACCCGATCGCGAGCAACCGTCCGAGGCCCCGCCAGCCGCCGGCCCCCAGCAGGGTCGGTCCCGCCAGGCGCCCGATGACCAATGCGGCGACCAGGACCACCCAGGCCACGAGGAATGGCAGACGGAAGGCGCCGGTGTGGCTATAGCGGACGACGATCCACGCCGTCAGGAGCACGGTCGCCGCGAGGGCGGCGCGTCCACGCGCCCGGTCGATGAGCCAGGTCACGTCCCCGCGCTACCTCCGTCGTCGGGGGGTGGACCGCCTCAGCGGCGGATATCGGTCCCCATCGCGTGGTAACCGCCGTCGACGTGGATGAGCTCGCCAGTCGTGAACCGTGCGAGATCGCTGACCAGGAAGGCGCACATCTCCCCCACCGGCGTGGCATCGTTCATGTCCCAGCCGAGCGGCGCCCGATTGAGCCAGGTGTTCGCGATCTGGTCGAAGCCCGGGATGCTCTTGCCCGCCATCGTCCGCACAGGACCGGCAGAGACCGTGTTGACGCGGATCCCGAACTCGCCCAGGTCACGCGCCAGGTAGCGGGTCACCGCCTCCAGCCCAGCCTTGGCGACCCCCATCCAGTCATAGATCGGCCAGGCGAAGCGCCCGTCGAAGTCGAGGCTGACGACCGAGGCACCGCCATCGGCGCCGGCGACCTTCAGCGGCTCGAGGACCCCGACCGTCAGCGCCTTGAGCGAAAAGGCGGATGTCTGGAAGCCGGTGGCAACGCTCTCCCAGGGGGTGTTCAGGAAGTTGCCGCCCAGGCCGTCGCCGGGCATGAAGCCGATGGCGTGGACGAGTCCGTCGAGGCGGCCCCATCGGCGTATGACCTCGGCCGAGACCGCCGCAAGGTCCGAGTCGTTGTTGACGTCGAGCTCCAGGACCTCCGGCGTGGTGACGAGCTTGCGCGCGACGCGCTCCGTCAGGCTCCTCGCCCGGCCGAAGCTGGTCAGTAGGATCTCTGCGCCCTGCTCCTGCGCCACCTTTGCGATGGCGAACGCCATGCTGTCGTCGGTCAGCACGCCGGTGATGAGCAGACGCTTGCCGTCGAGCAGCACGAGGTCAACCTCCAGTCAGGGTGAGCCGATGCGGCGGATTGTAGGTGAGCCGGATGCCTGGCCATCCGATCGTCGCTACCCTTAGCGTCCGATGATGGTGCACCTCTACGACTACGCGGTCCCGGTCGCCCGGCAGGATGGCACCCCGAATCTCCGCGATGCACTCGCGGACCTCGCGACCGAGGAGCGCAAGGTCCTGCTCTCGAGCCTGTTCAAGCCCGAACGCATGCCCGGCAGCATGGAGCGCCTGACCACGCTGGTGGCCGATGTCGACGTCAGCTTCGCTGACCTCCTCACCCTTCTCGACAACACGGCGAAAGTGCGGCGTTTCGTGGCCATCGAGGAGGCCAAGGCCGTCCTGGACCGATTCCTCCCCGCGTCGGCTATCGCCGGCACCCACGACTGGGACGTGGCCCGGCTCCATGAGCCATACGGCGACGGCACTTACCACGGCAAGCTGCTGAAGCGGGTCCGCAATCAGCTGCGATCGGTGAGCACCCGGGAGGCCCTGACCACGCCCTTCCTGCTGCGGCGGGAGTGGCACTCGTGACGCGCCGCCGGGGTCGTCCCTACCAGCCGTACCCAGCGCGCAGGTCCGCCTGGCGAGCGCGGCTGCTGGTCGCCATCGTTGCGGTGGCCCTGGTCGTCACCGTGCTGATCACCTTCGGCTCCTCGCGCTGACGCCGCTAGGTGAAGCGCAGCGGACGGGTAGTCAGCACCTCGCCGACCCGGCCCTCCCACTCTGAGCGAGGCGCGTCGCAATAGAGCTCGATCTCGGTGCCGTCCGGGTCGGCGGTATAGATGGACCGTGAGACGCCGCGGTCAACGGCACCCCTGAGGAGCCCGCGCTCGGTGAGGAGCGCATGCGCGTCCTGAAGCGCATCCATGTCCGGCAGCTCAATGGCCAGGTAGTAGAGGCCCACCGACGACGGCCGCGCGGACGGTGCCTGGTCACCCACCCGCAGGAGCGCCAGGTCGTGGTGCTTCGCCCCGGTGGCGGTCAGGAAGATCATCACGTTGGTCATCTCGCCCGCGACCTGGAAGCCGAGCAGGTCACGGTAGAACGCGAGCGAACGATCAAGGTCGCGCACCTTCAGGACGACGTGCCCCACCCCGACCGGATGCATCATCGCTCCGGATGCTAGCAGGCCCCCACCGCCGAGCCTGCCCGCGCGGCGGGGGTCAGCCGCTGAAGTGGACGGTGACAGATACGACGCCTACCACGGAGCGGTTCGCGTCGCTGATCGCGGCCCAGGCCTCGGGCGACAGGTCGGCCACCTTCTGGGAGTCGGTCCCCCAGTAGCAGTCGCAGTAGTCGACTACTGGCAGCCTCGCGCAGCGATCCGCACAGATGGTCACGTATCGGGCGGCAGGCGGCGCGTCGTAGTGGCCGCCGAGCGGGCCGGGCAGCGCAACGACCGCCTCGCCGCGCCAGCCCATGGTGCAGCAGTACCAGGTCGCCCGGCCGCTCACCACCGCCCCATCCGTCGGGACCGAGACCATCTGGACGGGCGTCCGTGGACGCGCAACCGAACCAAAGCTGACCTTGGGCGTGGCGCCCGCCGAAGCGGGGAGCGAGGAGGACTGGAGGTCTTCCACTCCAATCGGCGGGGCGACCTCCTGGAGGCTCAGGAGGGCCGATGCCTCACGTCCCACCAGGCCTCGATCAAGCGTCGAGACAGAGCCTCCCGCGGCGGCCAGCAACCGCTGCGTCTCGGGTGGGACGGGCGTTGCGGATCGCACACTCAAGGGCACAATCACGGCCATCCCGGCAGCAAAGACGACGGTCCGCACGGCAACACGCCGCAGAAGATCCGGCAATAGAATCCTCGCTGGTACGGGACTGCCGTCGCATCCACGCGTCGCCTGGTTGGGCAACTGGACAGGGGCGCGGGGAGCCGTCACCTTACCCCGAATCCGACCCAATGTCGAGGTGACCTGGGGGGTACGACCCGCCCCATTCGGGCGGGTCGACCGGCCTCGGGACGAGTGCCGTCCGGGCGGTGGATTGCAGACCGGAACGACCCAGCAGAGAGGTTCAATCGATGCCGAGGCGACAGTCGACCCAGCGCAGCGGGGCCGTCACCATGCGCGGCGGCGCCACCCGGCCAACCGAGGACCAGCGCCTGCTGCAGCGCGCCCGCCCGGCGGAGTTCCTCGAGACCGACACCTGGCGCGCGCTCCGCATCCTGGGCGAGTTCGTCGAGGGCTTCGACGCGCTGGCCAACGTCGGGCCGGCCGTGACGATCTTCGGCTCCGCGCGCATCAAGCGCAGCGACCCGTCGTACGCCGTCGCGCGGAGGATGGCGCGACGGCTGGTGAAGGAGGGCTTCGCGATCATCACCGGGGGCGGTCCAGGAATCATGGAGGCCGCCAACCGTGGCGCGCGCGAGGCCGGAGGCCTCTCCATCGGCTGCAACATCGAGCTCCCATTCGAGCAGGACCTCAACGACTACGTCGACCTCGGGATGCAGTTCCGCTACTTCTTCGTTCGCAAGACGATGTTCGTCAAGTACGCGGAGGCCTTCTGCATCTTCCCCGGTGGGTTCGGGACCCTCGACGAGCTGTTCGAGTCGCTGACCCTGATCCAGACCGGCAAGATCGAGCACTTCCCGGTCATCCTGTTCGGCACCGACTACTGGTCGGGGCTCATCGAGTGGATGCGCTCCAATCCCCTGGCGGTCGAGAACATTGCGCCCGACGACCTCGAGCTGTTCACCGTGACCGATGACGTCGAGGAGGCCTGCGCGGTGATCCTCTCCCGGCACCGAGCCCGCGACGACGACGAAGCGCGCGACGACCACGACGCAGGGCGTCCGTGATACGCGTCACGGGTCGGGAAGGTGGCGGACCCGACCGGATTCGAACCGGCGATCTCCAGCGTGACAGGCTGGCATGTTGGGCCGCTACACCACGGGTCCGCGGTGGGGCCGTGGCAGTTTAGCACGGGACCCTCGGACGGCTCCATCACGGCCGCGCCTCACGCCGATCGGCGCGCCAGGTTCACGGCACTGGCTCCGTAGGTCAGCCCGGCGACAAGTGTCAGCCCCGCGGCTGCCAACAGCAGGGGCGATCCGCCGGCAACGGTCTCGGTGATCAGGACCGCGGTCAGGCCGACGGCCACGGCAGCGAGCAGGCCGGCAACCGTTGCGGCCGCAGCCTCGATCCACGGACCGCCTCGCCGCAGCACCGCCCCGAGGGCCAGCTGGACGAGACCGGCGCCGCCGACCAGCGTCCCCAGTGCCACGGCCGCACCACCAACCGCCGCCTGGTCGATGATCACCTTGGGAACGAGCGAGATGAGCCAGCGGGGCGCAGTGAGCCCGAGCGTCACGGCCGCGCCGCCGGCCACGAGCATGATGATTCCCCCGACGAGGAGGACCACCGTTGGGAACCGCGGCATCGCCTCGGCCCCGGGCCTCAGCGGCCGGGGCGGGCCAGGATGAGCGCGGACGCGCCGAAGAGGAGAGCAGTGATCCCCAGGGCCGCGACGAGCACCGGGTCGGACGAGGGTCGCGAGATGACGGCCAGCAGGCCCCCGACGGAGAGGATTCCTGCGATGAGCCCGATGATGATGGTCGCCAGCCGGGCACCGGGGAGGTCGGCCAGGAGCGCGAGGGGCCCGGCGATGAGCACCAGGCTCAGAACGACCAGGCCGATCCCGCCGAGGAGCGGGAGCTGGCCCAGCTGACCAATATTCGGAGGTAGTACCCCGCCGGTCGCGTAGCGAGACTGCATCGTCAGCCCGCTCACTACAAGCGCGAGGGCCAGGATGAGCACTGCCACGCCCAGGACGGCGATGGCCAGCGCCGCGACCGATCCCAGCTCGCCCACGTGCTCGGGAGCGAGGGCGTGAACGCGACGCCGGGGAGCGTTCAGCGCCGAGGCGCGGCCGCGTCGCTCGACGCGCGGGAGGGGCTTGCTGGCCTTCTTGGTCACCACGGGGCGGCATTGTAGGTGACGCCGGACGGCCGCACCACCGCGCCCGCGAGTTCGCAATGCTAGGCTTCCTCCTCGCATGACCCTCCCCACCTCCGACGCCGATGCCCGATTCGAGCGGGCGATCGAGCGCTGGTTCCGCGATCGGCTGCGCCTTGAGCCGACGCTGGCGACCTTCGTCGGCATCCATGACCATGACGGTCTTCTGCCGTCGGCATCGCGCGAGTCGATCGACGAGCGCGTGGCGTTCTGGCGCGCCAGCGTCGCCGAGATGGACCGCTTCGACCCCCACGACCTGACGCCGTCCCACGCGCTCGACCGCGACCTCCTGGTCCACGAGGCGCGACTCGAGCTGCACGAGCTGACCGAGCGGCGCACCTGGGCGGGCCGGAGCAACGCCACCGACCTCATCGGCGACGCCCTCTTTCCGCTCCTGACCCGCGACTTCGCCCCGATCGACGAGCGCCTTGAGCGGATCGCGGACCGCCTCTCCGCCGCTCCGGCGTTGCTGGACGAGACGCGCCATCGGCTGACCGATCCCGTGCCCCTCTGGATCGAGGTCGACCTGGAGGGTGCCGAGGCGCTCCCCGACTTCATCGACACGATCCTGACTTCTGCCCGCGCCGAGCGCAGCGCCCCGCTCGTGCTGGCCCGGCTCGAGCGGGCGGCCGCGACAGCCAAAGCGGCCCTGGCCGAGCATGCTGACTGGCTGCGGACCGACGTGCTCCCCGCGGCACACGCCGACTGGCGGGCCGGCGCCGAGCAGTTCGAGGAGATCGTCCGGCTGCGCGAGCTCATGGCCGATGGCGACGAGATCCTCGCCGTGGGCGATGAGATCCTGGCCGACGAGAAGGCCGCACGTGACGCGCTCTGCGCCGAGATCGACCCGACCGCGTCACTCGAAGAGGTCGCGGACCTCGTCAAGAACGACCACCCGGCCACCTTTGGCGAAGCGCTGGAGGCGTATCGGCGCACGATGGCGGACGCGCGCACCTTCGTCGTCGAGCATGAACTGGCCACCCTTCCGGCCGACGATCGGCTGGTGGTCATCGAGACGCCCGCGTACCTGCGGCATGTGATCCCGTTCGCCGCCTACTACGATCCGCCGCGCTTCGATGCGAACCCAACCGGCACGTACATCGTCACGCCGCCATCGGAGGCGGGGATGATGCGCGAGCACAACTACGCGTCGATCGCCAATACCTCGGTCCACGAGGCGTACCCGGGCCACCATCTCCAGATGTCGGCGGCGATCACCAACCCGAGCCTGGTCCGGCTGGTCAGCTACTCCGCCGCCGAGTTCTCGGAGGGCTGGGCCTTCTACTGCGAACGGATGATGAAGGAGCACGGGTTCGCGAATGCCCCGATCCAGGAGTACATCGTCCATACCGACGCCATCTGGCGGGCGACTCGCATCATCCTCGACGTGAAGCTGCACCGCGGGGAGATCGGCTTCGACGAGGCGATCGACTTCCTGGTCGAGCAGACCGGGTTCGAACGTCCGGCCGCGCTGGCCGAGGTGAAACGCTACACGTCGACGCCGACCTACCAGCTCAGCTACCTGTTCGGCCGCCACCTCATCGACCACCTCAAGGCCGACGTCCAGCGGGCCCAGGGCGCCGACTTCTCCCTGCGCTCGTTCCACGACACCCTGATCTATGGCGGCACCATGCCGGTCTCGTTCGCGCGACGCCTGTTCGCGGGTTTGCCTGCCTGAGCCGATGCGGACGCCACTGGTCCGAATCAGCGTCCGATCCGTCCGGCCGATCTCGATGCTGCTGCTGGCCGGCACGCTTGCCGCATGCCTGGGCGGGGGCGGCGCCGCCACCACCGCGGGCGGCTGCCCATCGGACGCACCGACCGGCACCGAGGCCAGCGCCATCCTCGCGAATGCGCGGACGGCAACGCTGAAGACCAGCAAGGGCACGTTCACGATGGAGCTGTACGGCGACAAGGCACCGATCGCCACCGCCAACTTCGTGGCCCTTGCCCGCTGCGGGTTCTACGCCGGCATCACCTTCCACCGGGTGATCGCCGGCTTCGTCATCCAAGCCGGCGATCCGCAGACGAAAACCCGACGCGATGCCTTCGACAAGCTCGGCAGTGGCGGCCCGGGGTACGGGTTCGCGATCGAGCCGCCCGCCGATGGCCTCAATTACGACAGGTACGTCGTCGCCATGGCCAATGCGTCGAGGCCCGACACCAACGGCAGCCAGTTCTTCGTCGATCTGGCCGACCTGAACGACCAGCTGCCGCGCGAGTACACCATCTTCGGCAAGGTCGTCGACGGCACCGATGTCGTGGACGCCATCGGTGCTGTGGCGACGAACGGCGAGCAGGGCGTCCCGATCGAGCCGGTGATCATCGAATCCGTCGCTATCGGTGCCGGCTAGGTCCTACCAGGTTTCGTCGCTGCGAGGTCGTTTGCTGCGTAAAGGATTCTTAACGCCAGGCCGTTGACCCGGATTGAACACGTGGTCTATTCTCATGGGGCTGTTCGCACAGCGATTCACCACTGGTCGCAAGGTCATGGGTAGGTTTGGGTAAGGGTAGAGCGGGAAACCGCTCGTGAAAGATGCCCTTGCGGTTAGCGAATCCGGCAGCAAATGGAGGCCCCTCTTCGGAGGGGCCTTCGTCTTGCTTGGCCGAACCCGCTGGTTGTCAGGATCCCGCTGAGAGCGCCTCGCGAACCGCCTGCCCAAGGCTCCCGGGCGTGAACGGCTTCTGGAGCAGGGCGCTCCCATCGACGAGGCCATGGGGCTCGAGCGCGGCCGAGGTATACCCGGACATCATCAACACCCGTAGCGCCGGATTGGTCACGCGCAGGGACTTCGCGAGGTCGAAGCCCGATTGCCCGGGCATGACGACATCGCTGAGCAGCAAGTCAATCGATCGCCCGCGCGCGATCTCCATCGCAGCGGCGCCGTTGGGAGCCAGGATGACGGTGTACCCGAGCCGGCGCAGGATGATCTCGATGAGGACGCGGAGACTCTCCTCGTCCTCCGCGACCAGGATCGTCTCGTTGCCGGTCACCGGGGTTGGGCTTGGCATCGGAGCTTCCGGCAGTTCCACGGATCCCGCGGCACGCGGGAAGTAGAGGCGGAAGGTCGTGCCCTGCCCGGGTTCGGAGTAGACCCAGATGTGCCCACCGCTTTGCCCGACGATCCCGTAGACCGTCGCGAGGCCGAGCCCGGTTCCCCGCCCGGTCTCCTTGGTCGTGAAGAATGGCTCGAAGATGTGGCTCATCGTGTCCAGGGCGATACCGGTCCCCGAATCCGTCACCGCGAGCATCACGTGGGGACCCGGCGTAACCTCCGGGTGCGTCTCGACGTATTGCGCGTCGAGGACGACGTTCGCCGTCTCGATCGTCAAGCGGCCGCCGGTGGGCATCGCGTCTCGAGCATTCACCGCCAGGTTGACGATCACCTGCTCGAGTTGCGTCTGATCGGCCTCGATGGGCCACAGGCCAGCTGAAGCGGGGACGGATACGGTGACGTCTTCGCCGGTGAGGCGCTCGAGCATCGTCGCCAAGCCGCGCGCCAGATCGCCCAGGTCGAGCATCTCGGGGCGGAGAACCTGTTGGCGACCAAAGGCCAGCAGCTGTCGAACCAGGCTGGTCGCCCGCTCCGCCGAGTCCCGGATTGCCGTCACATTGCCGCGTTGGGGGTCGCTCTCGGGTAGGTCCTGCTGGATGAGGTCGGTGAATCCGACGATCGCTGTCAGGATGTTGTTGAAGTCGTGGGCGATCCCACCCGCGAGGCGGCCGACGCTCTCGAGACGCTGGGCATGATCGAGTCGGGCCTCGAGCTCCTGGCGCTCGGAGAGATCAACCCAACGAAGGACACTGCCCGTGATCGCCCCCGCTTCGCGCAGCGGAGCTGCGTAGAGGGCGACCGCGATCTCGCGACCGTCTTTCCCGGTGACCTTCGTCTCATGCCCGCGGACCGTCTGTCCCGCGCTCAGTCGGCCCAGAATGTCCGCCTCTTCGGTCTCGAGTCCGGGCGGCGTGGTCGGGAGCGATCGGCCGATGACCTCCACCTCGGACCACCCGAGGAGGTCCTCGTTGGCGTGGCCCCACATTTCGACGCGATGCTCGGCGTCCAGCACGACGGTGGCAATCGGCGATTCGGTGATGATGGTTTCGAGGCGCGCAGACGCCGCCTGGAGGTCCCGATGCGCCCTGGCGTTGTCGAGCACGACGGTCGCCCGTGCGGCAAGCGCCTGGAGGACTTCCAGGTCGGACCGCATATACGGGATGGAACTCTCGGTTCGACTGGCCACGATGATCCCGGCGATCTGGCCCGCGAGGACCATCGGAATCACGATGACTGCGTGGACGCCGAAATCCCTCAGGAGCTTGAGCTGGTCAGCGTTGAAATGCTCAGCGACCTCACTCAGGTCGTCCTCGTCGACCGACGGGACGAACAACGGCCTGCCAGTCCGCACGACTTGGGCATACATCGTCCCGTCAAGCCGGCGGCGACCGGTCGCGACCCGCGTCTGCGCGACCTTGACTGGATCGGATGAGTGAACCCCTGCGAGTTCCAGCCATTCGCCGTCCTCACTGGTCAGTGAGACGAGGCAACCATCCCCTATCGCCTCCGCCACCCGCTCGGCGAGGATCTGGAAGACGGAGCGATCGTCAGCTGCAGCCCGGGCAGCATCCTCGAAGAACGCGGCAATAAGGCGGGCTTGTCGCCGCTCGTTCTCCAGCTCCTGGCGAAGGGTCGGCTGAGGCCCCGGCTCGTCGCCGCGGCTCCAGGCCTCACGTGCGGGATCGGGAGCCCGCACTATCTCGCCCGATCGATCAAGCTCGCCGGAGCGGGCCGCACCGCTCTCGCATTCCGGACCAACACGCGGCTACTTATACGCGCTGTCGGGTTCGTGAAAAGGGTACGAATGTCGTTCTCGCGGCAGCTCGTGATCCGCGGCGACCGAGGGACCAAGCCCCGCACTGACGTCGTCGCACGGAGGAGCCGGAGCTCGACTCACGTTCGGCCGGTATCATCGGGGCCAAGCGCCTGTAGCTCAGTGGATAGAGCGTCGGCCTCCGGAGCCGAAGGTCGCAGGTTCGAATCCTGTCGGGCGCGCCAACCTAATCAGGACGAGAGCCTCCGGGATCGTAAGAATCGGTGGCGTTGCGCTATCCAGACCACGGATGACCGCGAGGAGGACCCAGTGCTGTGGCCAAATCGCGGATGAGCTCAGGGGACGAATACCCCATCATCCCATCACCCACGCTCCGCCTGAGCGGCCGGGTTCTGGGCCTCGACATTGGCGGCACGGGCATCAAGGCCGCGATGGTCGATGTCGCCAGCGGTCTGCTCGTGACCGACCGGGTCCGCGAGCTAACGCCGCGGCCGGCCACCCCTGAGGCGGTCATGGATGTCGTCGTCAAGGTTGTGCGCAAGCTCGAGGCGACGGGCGAGCTGACGGCAGGCGTACCAGGCGGGGCCGGGTTCCCTTCGGTCATCAGGGACGGCCAGGCGATGACGGCGACCCACGGCGACGACTCGTGGATCGGGGCGCCGATCCAGCAGATGCTGGAACAGAGACTGGGCCGGGCGATGGTGGTCATCAACGACGCCGATGCAGCGGGTGTGGCTGAGATGGCCCATGGAGCCGGCAAGGGACAGCACGGCGTCGTCCTGCTGCTGGACCTCGGGACCGGCATTGGCTCGGCGCTGTTCGTAAATGGGCAGCTCGTGCCAAACATGCAGCTGGGGCATGTCGAGTTCAACGGTCGGGATGCGGACACCCGCCTGTCGCCCGCGGCCCGTACCCGGCGGAAGATGGGTTGGAAGCAATGGGGCCACGAGTTCAACGAGCTGCTAGCCCGATACGAGGAGTACCTGTGGCCGGACCTCATCATTCTGGGCGGCGGCATGGCCAAGGAGTTCGCGCGTTTCAGCGCGTTCCTTAAGACAAGGGCACCGCTCGTGGCGGCGGCGATGGGCAGCACCGCCGGCATCGTTGGCGCCGCCAGGGTTGCTGGGAATGCGGCCCGCGCGGCCGCAGGCATTAGGAGTCTCGAGCGCCGGAACTAGGCAGAGGCGAAAGTGGCCTGACGACGCCGCACCGCGAGATGGCGCTTTCCAGGGAACGCAGGGCTCGCCGGAAGGCTCCGTCCTGGGAGTTGGTGGGGTCGGTGGCAGCCCATCCGCCAGCGTCCCGAATACGGCGTTCTTCGGCGACGGAGGCTCGACGGTGACGACGACCCTCTTCAGGCTGATCCTGCTGCTCGGCCTGGGCGCAATGGCCGTCGTGGACGCAACGATGATCCGCCGTCGGCACTGACCCGTCGCGGACCCGCGAGCCCGAGGACGTCGGGCTGAGGCCTCGAGACGGCTGCCTAGACGCTCTCAGCCCGCCGAAAACAAAACGCCCGAAGGAACCTGATCACTAGATGCTCCGGGCCATGCAAAACACAAACCGAATCACTAGATGTTCAAGCTCCTTCGAGCACTATCAAGTTATCACCCTCGGACCTGGCCTGTCATGACGAACCGTCATGAGAGCCTCTCGGCCGAATGGGCTGGCGCTGGGGCTGCGTTCATGAGGGCCGAGCCCATCCGGTCCGACGCTGAGATTCCTCAGCGGGCTCGAGTGCAGCCTTCGTCTCGCGGCTTCGCCCTGCGGTGGTGTGCCGCGTCGGGCATCTCGCGAGTCTGGTAAGGAGGCAGGATGGAAACGTCCCTTCGGCTCCCCCCACGGTCATCGGCCGGCTCGGGCCGGCTCGTAGCTGAGGATCAGCACTCCTGTTGTGGTCGGCTTCGAGTCGACGAGCCTGAATCGCGTCAGCGGGGTGCCATCCCGGAAGAGCCGCTTGCCAGTGCCGAGCACGAGGGGATGGATCATGAGCCGATACGCATCCACGAGGTCCTCCCGGATCAGCGTCTGCACCAGCTCACCGCTGCCAATCACCTGGATCTCCTTCCCGGATCCATTCTTCAGCCGCCGCACCTCATTGGCGACATCGGTCCCGATCAAGGTCGAGTTCTGCCAGGCCAGCGGCTCGGAAAGCGTGGTCGACACCACGTATTTCTCGAGCCCATTCATCGTGCTCGCAAGCGGATCATCGGCTGGCTGCCTGGGCCAGTGCGCGGCGAAAATGTCATACGTCCTGCGACCCAACAGCATCCCGCCCGTCGCGGCGAATGCCTCCATCAACGTGCTGCCGGAGACGTCGTCGAAGTAGGCCAATTGCCAGCCGCCCTGGTCGAACCCGCCGCTCGTGTCCTCGTTCGGGTCGCCTGGTGCCTGCATCACCCCGTCGAGGGTCAGGAATTCACTGACGACGATCCTGCGCATCCAGTCTCCATCCTAGATCCAACCGCGTCGAGAGCGCGCGGTAAGGGCGGATCGGGCATCATCGGTCCATGGCTGAAGGTGGGCGACTGCTGATCCGGCACGATCGCACCGTCCGAGAGACCGAAGAGGCGCGACTGAGCCCGGCAGCGGCCCGCTCAGGACAGAGCCGCGGCCGGGTGCGCGAGGAAGAGCCCGACCCGTTCCGCACGGCCT
>JALYLB010000154.1 GCA_030774475.1 Chloroflexota bacterium
TGGGTTGGACCAGCCGGAGGCATTCCTCGTCAGCCCATTCTCGGGTCCCGCAAGCCTGGTGGGTGCAGCCGCCACGGCTTTCGCCAACCGCAACGAGGAAGCCCCTCAGCCAGCGGAGATGCTGCACGACATGGCACTGGCCTTCCAGGTCCTGGCAGACCTCGCTTCCATGCATCGCGACCTGCAGCTGGGGCGTGCCTCGTTCCCGATTGCGTTCATCGCGCGCACAGCGCGCATTCCGCTCTACCCGTCCCCCGCGCCCGAGGTCATCCTGGGAGCGATGGCGGCCACCGGCTCCCTGCGGCCGATCGTGGAATCGGCTCTCGCCCGTATGCGCAGCGCCCATCGCGCGGCGCTCGACCTTGACCTGCCGACCTTCGGCTCGTTCTTGTCGGAGGCGGAAGCCCATCTCGAAGCGCAGTTGGCCTCACGGCACTCCGGCCCGGAGCCTGGTGCCGGATCGGCACGCCAGAGATACGCCTCCCTTCTGAGGCAATCGACGCCGGCGTTGTCCCAGGCGCTCCTCATGGGTCGTGGCTTCCTGCTCGCCGACCCGACGTTCCGGGAGAGTTGGGAGACGCACCGCGAGGGCATGCTCGGTCGACCGGAGGTTGCGTCCAGGTTTCCGGTGGGTCTGATCCTCGAGATCCTCACAAGACATGGGATGGACGTCCGGCACAGCATCGACGAGTTCCTGGCATTCACCCGCGCCAATGGATTTCGCTACTACGACCACCCTCGGTCTGGCGTTGATTCAGACACCGTCGGCGTGTTCCTTCGGCTCCTGCCATACGCGAGCCCCAATGCCGACCACGACCAGGGCGTGAGCGCGGTGCTCGACTGCCTCGAGCGAAACGTTCAGGAGATCGGCGCAATCCCGGTCTGGATCACCGGCTGCCAGGAAAGCGAGGGACAGCAATCAGAGGTCGTGGCGCTCGGCGAGGGATGCGGGACTGTGGCGGCCCATCTTCTCCTTGGGCTGATTCCCCAGCCCAACGCTGAGCATCTTGCGGCGGTGGACACCGGCACGCGCCGCCTGCTGGACCGCATCGGCTCGCTTGGACTGGGGGCCAACGTGAACTATCCGCCTCTCCTCGCACTGGCAGTCTTCTTCCGGCTGCTGCGGTTGCTGGACCTATCGCCTGCCGGCCGCGCTCTTTCGGGCGGCCGCGAGGAGGCGCGTGAAGCGCTGAGCGCGGCGTTCGAGCGATCCAGATCGGTGAGCCCAACGACCGCGCAGGATGCCGCGCTGTTGACCCTGGCCTGCCACGACGCCAACCGCGAGGATCTGGTCAACCCGGCCTGGATCGTTGGGGTGCTGAAGCACCAACGATTTGACGGGAGTTGGATCGGGGAGCCCTTTGCCGCCGCACCCAACCGCGGACGGTCGGTCAGCTGGTATTCGAGCACGCTCCTCACCAGCGCAATCTGCTACGACGCGCTCGCGCGACATGAGAACCGGTTGAACCGTGCGACTGAATTGACAGCCGGAGTCTGATAAGGCCGTGCCGCTCCCAGATCCGGATCGGATCAGCATCCTCTCCAGCTACCTGCCTCGAGCAGTCCTCGACTTCGTCGCCTCCCTGTCGAGCCTGCCCTCGGAGCCTTCTGCCGAATCCTTTCCGGCAGCCCTGCTGCTCATCGACATCACCGGATTCACCCAGATCACTGCGGCCGCGGTGCGGCGCGGCTCGATGGGCACCGAGCAGCTGTCGCGATCCTTGAACACATACCTCGGCCAGATCGTCGACCTGATCACCGAGCACGGGGGTGACATTGCCAAGATCGTTGGCGACGGACTCATTCCGATCTGGCCTGCGACCGAAGAGGATCTGGCGACGGTCACGCGGCGCGCAGCCGTCTGCGGACTCGAGATTGCCCAACGTCTGGGCGAGCTGGAGGTCGAGTCGGATCTGCATCTCTCCCTGAAGGTTGGCCTGTGCGCCGGCGAGATCGATGCCACCCACGTTGGCGGCCTCGACGGCAAGTGGCTGTTCCTGATCACCGGCGACGGGGTCGCGCAGCTGTCAGCACTGCAGGAGGTGCTCCAGACCGGGGACGTGATCGCATCTCCTGAGTCCTGGGGACTCGTCTCGGATCGCTTCACGGGCCAGCACCTCGAGAACGGCCACGTCCGCCTGGGCGCCAACCGCCAGGAACCCTCCCTCCTTCCGATGCGCCTGCTGTCGATCCCAGCCGAAGGAGAGGTCCTGGTGCGAGCCTACGTTCCGGACGTCCTGCTCGCGAGGCTGGACGCCGGCCAGGCGGCGTGGCTCGCGGAGTTCCGGCGAACGACCGTCGTCTTCGCCAATGTTCACGGGATCGGCGATGTCACCGCGGACACGCTGCAGCTGTTGCAAGGCATCACCCAGCAGGCCCAGCGAGTCATCGCCCGCTACGGCGGTTGGCTCAAAGAGATCACGATGGACGACAAGGGGACCACCCTGGTGGCCTGCTTCGGGGTTCCCCCGTTTACGCATGATGACGACCCCGCACGCGCCGTCGAGGCTGCGGTCGCGCTGCAGGCGTCGCTCCGTGGTCTGGGCGTCACCGCAGGGCTCGGTGTCGCGACCGGACCGACGTTCTGCGGGCCAGTCGGGAACTCGACTCGGCGCGACTTCGCCATGCTCGGAGGGCACGTCAATCTCGCCGCGCGGCTGATGTTGGCCTCGGGGGGCGACGCGGTCCTGTGCGACGCACCCACCCACGAGGCCGGGCGAGGACGACGCGAGGACGAGCGTCTGCCGGCGTTCGTGCTGAAGGGCATGACGAACCCCATCGACGTCTACCGCGTGCCCACCGCTGCGGCCACCTCGGTGGATCACCCGCTCGTCGACCGGACCGCTGAGCGGGCGGCCGCAGGCCGGGCGATGGAGGCATTGGCGGCGGGCGAGGGCGGTCTCGTGACGGTCGAAGGTGAGCCAGGCATCGGAAAGTCGCGCCTGGCGGACGAGTGGCTGCGGCAGGCTCGCGAACACGACGTCAGGACGTTCTTGGGAGCCGGTTCCGACATCGACGATTCAACGCCGTATCACGCGTGGCGGCCGATCTTCGCGGCACTGCTCGGACTTGAGGCGATCCAGGAGCCAGGGATCCGCAAGTCCCGCCTGCTGGATCGGCTCGGGGGGAATGAGGACCACGTGCGCCTTTCGCCCCTGCTGGGTCCGATCCTGTCGGTCGACCTGGCCGACAACGAGTCGACCGCGCAGATGAGCGGCGTGGTCCGAGGTGACAACACGCGGGACCTGCTGACCGCGCTGATCCGAGAGGAGGCCGCCAACGGACCGTTGATGCTCGTGATCGAAGACGCGCACTGGCTCGACTCCGCATCGTGGTCGCTCGTGACCCAGGTGCGCCGCGAGGTTCCGTCCGTTCTCATGCTCGCGACGATGCGTCCAACGGGGGATGCGTCGGCGGATCCTGAGGGTTTCCTATCGGTCGAGCCGACGAGACTCCGTCTCGCGCCGCTCTCGGCACAGGACGCAGTGGCCCTGGCGGCGGAGCGGACCGGGGCCACCGAGCTCGCGGCGTCCGTCGCGACGCTCGTGCGGGAGCGGGCCGAGGGCAACCCGCTCTTCATCGAGCAGCTCACGTACGCGATGCGCGATGCCGGGCGGATCGTGGTCGATCACGGCCTGTTGCGCCCCGCGGCAGGCGCAGAGGCGCTGGACAGCGCACCGATCCCGGACACGGTCCAGCGGGTCATCACCGCGCGCCTCGACCACCTGTCGCCGGGGCAGGCCCTGACGCTCAAGGTCGCCAGCGTCATCGGTCCACGCTTTGCCCTGCGCACGCTGCGGGACATCTACCCATTGGCGACCGAGGCCGGAGGGCTTCTGGACCATCTCCAGACGCTGACCCGGCTGGATCTGGTCGCCCCGGTCACCGCTGCCCCCGAGCCGACCTATGAATTTCGACACAAGATCACGCAGGAGGTCGCCTATGAGCTGATGCCGTCGGCGCAGTCGAAGGAGCTGCATCGGGCCTTGGCGGAATGGTACGAACAGGCCTACGCCGACGACCTCCTGCCCTTCCATGCCTTCCTCGCCTACCACTGGCGAAAAGCGGGCCTGCCCGCGCGCGCCGTCGACCATCTGGAGCTCGCAGGCGTCCAGGCACTGCGGACATTTGCGAATGACGAGGCGATTGGCTTCCTGGAACAGGCCATCGTCCTTGATGCGGAGACCGCGTCGCAGCCGAACCCGTCCCGCCAGGCGCGATGGCACCTGCAGATTGGGGACGCGTACGTCCAGCTGTCCAGGTATCGGGAAGGGCGTGACCACCTCGAGGTCGGCCTTCGCCTGATGAGACGGGCCGCACCCGCGACCGGCTTGCAGCAGATTTCCTCGCTGCTTGCAGAGCTGGTGCGCCAGGGCCTGCGCCGCGGCGGCTTGATCCGAAGAGTCCGAAACCTGACCGATGCGGAGCGCGACGAGCTCGTGGCCGTCAGCCGAGCCTATGAACGGCTGGCTGAAGCCGCCTTCTATGGCGGCGAGCCGCTCCTTGCGCTGTACTGCGCCATTCACATTCTCAACGTGGCCGAGGCATCCGAGAGCCCGCCTGAAATCGCCCGAGGTCTCGCCGGAACCGGAGCCCTGCTGGGGATCGTTCCCTGGCCGCGGGTTGCCGAGTCCTACGTGCGTCGCGCGCTCGCGGAGCTCAGCCGTGTCGAGGACCTGACGACCCACGAGATCGTCGGGATCGTGGTCGGCTTCTATTACGTTGGCGCCGGCGGCTGGGACGCTGCACGCGAGCAATTCCGCACCGTGCGGAGGATCGCACGGCGCCTTGGTGATCGCCGACGCCTGGAGGATTCGCTCTCCAACGGGATGGAGCTCGAGTCGCTGCAGGGGTCGTTTGCCGCCGGTGCGGAGCTTGCAGACGAGCTGATCACCACCGCGACCGCCCGCAACGATCGTCGCTTCCACGCGGAGGGGCTCGTCGGAAAGGGCTACTGCGCGCTGCAAATGGGCGATGGAGACACGGCCCTGCAGTCCTGCGTGGACTTTCGACAGATCGCGGCCGACGAGTCCTACCTCACCGATGAGTTGCGGATCAAGTCGCAGGGCCTGCTCGCGCTCATTCACCTCAGCCGCAGGGAGTGGGCCCAGGCGCGGGCTGCCAGCGACGACGCCATCCGCCTCACCGCGGAGCGGCCGACCTACGCAGGCACCTTCGTCGGCTACGTGGGGCCGGCCGAGGTGTACCTGGAAGCGTGGGAGCGCGATCCATCCCTGCGCGAAGAGCCCCGTCGAGCGGCGGATGCGCTGGCGCGGATGAAGCGCTTCGCCAACGTCTTTCCCGTGGGCCGTCCGCGCTGGGCCATCCTCGAGGGGCGGCGGTCGTGGCTTCAGGGTCGGACCGGCCAGGCCCTTCGCCTGTGGCGCCGCGCCTTGGCGACGGCCACCGAGCTGGACATGCCTTACGAGCAGGGACTGGCGCACTACGAGATCGGCCGCCATCTCGATTCCGGTGATCCGGATCGAGCGGTGCACCTGGAGGCGGCGCGCGAGACCCTCAGTCGGATCAACGCTGCGTATGCCCTGGCGGCCGTCGATCAGGCGGCGGAGCGCGATGCGCTCACTCCCTGAGGTGGGTGGATGACGCCGGCGCTCGACCCCGACCCGTACCCGCCTCGGCTTCGAGAGCTCACGCAGGTCGCCGTCTCGCGCCTGGGCGCACGGCTCAGACGGAACGCGCCAGTCCTGGGCGAGCACGCCGACGGATGGATGCGATCCCTCGCCGGCGATGCCCCGGCGGAGCGCTACTTCCTCCATCCTCGCGCCTTTCCGGCGGTGCTCCTTCCGTGGCTGCTCGAGGTGGCCATCCATCGCACGCCGTCGCGATCATTCCAGCGCGACGTGGTTTACTCGACGGTCACCGGCTACTACTTCGTGCGGATGGTCGATGACCTGATGGACAGCGAGGTGGTTCCCCCGCCGATCGTGCCGCTGCTGATCGTGCTGCACTCGGAGTTCGAGCAGACCTACCACCGCTACTTCCCGGCGGGCCATCCGTTCTGGGACGCGTTGTCTCGCAGCTCGTACCAGGCGGCGGAGATGGCTTCCGAGGACGTTGGCCAGGCACGAATCACGCGCGAGCACTTCCTCTCGACCAGCGCGCGGAAAGTGGCAGGCGCCAAGATCCCGCTTGCGGCCGTCTGCCATCGGTACGAGAGGGCCGAACTCGTCGATCCCTGGTCGGATTTCGTCGACCTGCTCGGGCGCTGGCACCAGATGCTTAACGACATGCTGGGCTGGAGCCGGGATCTGCAGCGAGGGACGCCCACGTACTTCCTGTCCGAGGCCGCGGCGCGTGCAGCCTCCGACGCTTCGATCGCGGAGTGGGTGATCAGCGACGGCTACGAGTGGGGAATGAGTGAGCTGGCGCCATGGATGACCGATCTGGTGTCCACGGCCGGCGTGCTCGGAAGTCCTGCCCTGGTGGCCTACC
>JALYLB010000155.1 GCA_030774475.1 Chloroflexota bacterium
GCGCAGATGCGCGGACGGGAGACGCGCGGTCGCGGAACCTGCGTGCCATGCCGGGTGAGCGTTTCGGGGAGGAGCCGGTGCGCGCTATCGCCGCCGCCACGCCGGAGCTCTCGGAGGGGTCCGACCAGCGGCGGCACCTCGAGGCTGCGCTGCGGGACTCGCGCGGAGACGAGGAGCGCCGGCTCGACGAGACGCTCGGCCGTCCGGTCGGCGCCTCCCGACCGGAACGCAGCGGAACACGCCTTCATCGGCCCATGAGCCTGTTCGCGTTCGGCGTCAGCCGCAAGCGCCTCGAGCAGTCGGTGCGCGAGCTCGGCCTACCGGTCACCGTGGCCCGCGACCTCGAGGAGGCCGATGCCGTGGTCACCCTTCGCAACTACTACCGTCGCAAGCCCGCAGCGTTGCGCGATGCCGAGTCCTCCGGGGTCCCGATCTACGTCCTCAAGACCAACACCGTGCTCCAGATGCAGAACATGCTCGTCAGCCTGTACGACCTGGAGGCGGATCCACAGGAGGCCGCGCTGCGCGAGACCGCGGAGGCGATCGGGCTGGTCGAAGCCTCCGGCCAATCGGTCGAGCTCTCGCCCCAGAACGCGTACGTGCGGAGGCTTCAGCACCAGCTGGCCGAGCGCCACAACCTCATGAGCCGCTCGCGCGGCGCAGAGCCGAACCGGCGGGTCGAGCTCCTGCCCGACGAGGGGCGGGCCTGGCGCTGAGCCAGGTCAGGCGCGGCAGGTTCATCACCCTCGAGGGACCGGAGGGGAGCGGAAAGACGACCGCGGCGCGGCACCTCGCCGAGTGGCTGCGCGGCCAGGGCCTGATCGTGGTCCTCACTGGCGAACCAGGCGGCACGCCGCTCGGGGACGAGGTCCGCGATATCGTCCTCCATCATCGCGGGGTTGCAGACGACCTCGATCCTCGCGCGGATGCTCTCCTCTTTGCCGCCCAGCGCGCGCAGCACGTCGCGCGACGCATCCGACCCGCGCTCGAGGGTGGCGAGTGGGTGGTCTGCGCCCGTTACCTCGACTCGTCGCTTGCCTACCAGGGCACCGGCTACGGGATCGATGAGGACGAGATGCGCCGGCTGCAGGGATTCGCGACCGGGGGCCTCATGCCGGATCTGACCATCCTCATCGACGTGCCGGTCGAGGTCGGGCTCCAACGCAAGCGGCACGGGAAGTGGAATCGCTTCGAGGACACCGCCGGGGTCGGCTTCTTCGAGACTGTTCGACGTGCCTACCTGGAGCTGGCGGCCGACGAGCCTGACCGCTTCAGGGTGATCGACGGCTCGGGCAGCGTGGCGGACGTGGACGCGACGATCCAGGCGCTGGTCGAGCCGCTCCTCTTGGCGACGGCCCCGGAGTCGCAACGCCCGCGGTCTCGACGCGCGGTCCGCGGACCTCCCTCGGGCGGGCCGTCCTAGCCGGCGTGCGTGGCATACTGACCTGACCGAACCCCGCGCGCCCATCACGGAGTCACCATGAAGCTCGTCACGGCGATCGTGCACAACGAGGACGCCGCCTCCTTGGTCGATGCCCTCCTTGAGCGCGAGTTCCGCGCGACCCGGTTGCACTCATCGGGAGGCTTCCTCAAGCAGGGGAACGCCACCATCCTGGTAGGCGTGGAGGACGACCAGGTCGACGGCGTGCTGGAGGTCATCAGCGCCAACTGTCATTCGCGGCGTCAGTTCGTCAACCCGATGCCGCCGATCATGGAGCCGGGGGAGTTCTATATGCCCTACCCGGTCGAGGTCGAGGTCGGCGGGGCGACCGTCTTCGTGCTCCCCGTGGAGCGCTTCGAGCGGATCTGACGGCGGGACCGATGGACGGGCCGGCGGCACAGCCCGGCTGGCGCGCGGCGCTCAGGAGCGCGGCTCCCGATGTGATGGGCGTTTGGCTTGTCCTCGACGACACGCGTGACGGCTGGCGGGCCGCGCGTCGCGAGTTGCGGCGTCGCGTGGCGGCCGGTGATGCCCAAGCCGTGTTCGAGCAGCAGGAGGCCGTCGCAGACGCGCTGGCCGCCGCCCTCGGCGCGATCCCAGAGGAGGCACTGCGCGCGCCCGGGGGGGAGGAGGACTGGAACGTCGCACAGGCCTTCGCGCACACCACCGCTGCCCGCCGGTTCCTCGTTGCCTGGGCGGCGATGGAGGCATCGGGCACCTGGCCTGTCGACGCGCCGCCGCGCGCCACCCCGGGCATCCCCGGCCCGGCCGACGCGTCGCGGGAGACGCTGCTGGCCCTCCTCGAGAAGAGCCGCCGCTCGATGGAGCGCTCCGCCGCACAGATCGCCGGCCACGAGCTGCAGGCCTGCCGGCTGGAGGGCAGCCCGATCGGCCGGCTGCGCTGCGGCGAGTGGCTGCTCTGGGCTGGGGTTCACGATGTCATGCACCTCGACCAGCTCCAGCGCATCGTCGAGCGCCTCTCGACGGATCCGACCATCGGCGATTGATGGCGGAGCGCCCCGCGCCCCTCGTACTGGTGGTCGATCCGGGGGAGGCAGAAGCTCCCTTCGGCAGCTACCGGGCGGTGGTGGAGACCGCCGGGCACCTGCTATCGGCAGATCTCTCCCGCCGGTTGGGACGCGAGGGCGCCGCGGTGCTGCCGCTTCGGCCGGAACACGGAGCGTCCGGCGAGGCGTTCCACTGGGGACGCTGGTTCGGCGCGGCGGCACGAGCCGCGCTCGAGGCCGCGCAGCGGGACGGGCGTCGGGTCGATGCCATCGGCTACGCCGGGGCTGGCTCGCTCGCCCTGCTGGCAGACACCGACCTCGACCTGCTCCTCTCGCCACTTGGGGGCGAGGTGGTCGCCAACAACCGATTCAGCGCGGATGCGTTCGTGCTGCGCGGAGCCGATGCCGGCGGCCACGCCGCCCCCGACGGCACCACCCGCCACGGTCCCAGCCTCGCGCGCGGAATCGAGCGCCTTGAGTCCTGCCCCGCCGATAACACCGCAGTGCGCTGCCTGGAGACGGTTGGCTTTCGATCGCGGGACCTGAGCGACCGGCCATGGTCCCGCTTTGATGTGGACACACCCCTCGACCTCGCGCTCTTGCGCCTGGCGACTCGCCTCCCCGGCATGCGGGGCCTCGATCCATCGCAAGCAGGCTTCCTGGAAATGGTTCGCCTGCCCGGGGGCGCCGAGCTGGTGGTGCCCGGTCTGGAGCGCATCGGAGCGGTGCTGCGCGACCCCGACGGTGAGCTGGTGGTCGCCGGCCGCATCCCCGCGGCGGTGCTCCGCGAGCTCGAGACGGAGTCGGCCTGCCGAGTGCGCGCCTTCGTCGAGGAGCGAGGGATGCGATCCGCCCGCGACGGACGCCCTCGCTCCTTTCTGGCGCGCTGGGTCGATGAGCGCGGCGCTGCCTCGCTGGTGCGCGAGCTCGCCACGCTCGGAGACGCGGTCATCCTGGACGTGCGCGTGCTCATGGCAGCCCTCGCCGGCAGCTCCGAAGAGCGCGCCTGGCCGCCCGCCGAGGAGCGGTTCGCAGCCGACTTCGGGGACGCCGCGCGCATCGAGACTCCGTGGCTACGCGAGCTCGTCGAGGCCGTGCACGATGCCCCGGTCCCGATCCTGCTCGGTGGCCACGCGCTGGTCAGCGACGGATTGCGCCTGCTCCTAGCGGCCGCCTGGCTCGGCCGCTGAAGCCTCAACTGCTAGACTGATCTGGCGCTTCGGGCGACCTTCCCGTGTGGCGCACCGAGTGAACAAACATCGGGCGCCCGCCATCTTCAGGCGACGCCTGCACCGAGCACCCGAGGTGCCCACGGAGCACAGATGGACCAGACCGGCCTGATCTACGTCATCGGCTTTGGAATCGCTGCCTCGATCTTCGTCTTCGGGACGATCCTCGCCGCGTGGGTCCTATCGCATCGGCGGCGAAGCCCCCAGAAGGGGCTCCCGTACGAATGCGGGATCGACACCATCGGCGACACCTGGAGCCGCTTCGGCCTCGCCTTCTACCTCTTCGCCCTACTGTTCGTCGCCTTCGACGTCGAGATCATCTTCGTCTACCTCTGGGCGGTGGTGATCCGCGCCGTCGCTGTCCCCGGGATCGTGATGATGGGCGTCTTCCTGGTGGTGCTCATGTTCGGCGAGTTCTACGCCTGGAAGAAGGGAGACCTCCGTTGGCACTGACCACCGACCCACCGGCTCCCACGCCTGCAGCCGAGGAGGCCCGCCAGCCGGGTCTTCTGAGCTCCCAAGGCTCCGGGATCGTCATCCCGGACATGGCGCCGACGCCCGAAGACCAGCAGCTGCTCGCTGAGTTCGGCATGGAGGACCATCCGCAGGGCGGCTTCCACGGTCTCCTCGAGGTGATCCCGACGCGTGCCGACGTGGTCATCGACCTCATCCGCGCGAACAGCCTGTGGCCGTTGACCAGCGGCCTGTCGTGCTGCGCGATCGAGATGATGAGCACCGCGACCAGCAAGAACGATATCGACCGCTTCGGGATGTTCCCGTTCCGCGCCTCGCCACGCCAGGCCGATGTCCTCATCGTAGCCGGCACCCTGACCACCAAGATGGCGGGTCCCCTCGTCCGGCTCTGGGAGCAGATGCCCGAGCCCAAGTGGTGCGTGGCGATGGGAACCTGCACGACGAGCGGAGGCCGCTTCAAGCGCAGCTATTCGGTGGTGCAGGGGGTCGACCGGGTGATGCCGGTCGACGTCTACGTCCCCGGTTGCCCGCCGCGACCGGAGGGGCTCATCTATGGTCTGCTCAAGCTCCGCGAGCTGGTGATGGCCCGCCGCGGCGAGTGGCGCACGTACGTTGATCGCGGCCCGCAGCGCCTGGCCTGGGAAGGGGACGTCCGCTGACCGCCCCTGCCGCAGCGGGAACCCTCGTGCGGCTCCTCACCGAGCGCTTCCCCGACGCCGCACCCGGTCTGTGGACGGACGAGGACACCGTCGAAATCCAGGTCGGGCGGGACCGCATCGTCGACACGCTGCGCACCCTTCGGGACGACCCGGCGTTCGCCTTCTGGATGCTCGCCGATGCGGCTGCGGTCGACTACGGCATTGGGGAGCACTTCGAAGTCGTCTACCACCTGTTCTCGGATCGTCACCCGGCCTGGTTGCGGGTCCGCGTAAGGGTCGAGCGCGCCGATCCGCGCACGCCCTCGATCACCGACCTGTGGGTCGGCGCCATGTTCCACGAGCGCGAGATGTACGACATGATGGGCATCGTGTTCGAGGGCAATCGCGACCTGCGCCGGATCTACATGTCCCCCGACTACCGCTCGTTCCCCCAACGCAAGGACTTCCTCCTGCCCGATGACGCCGCCGACTCCTCGGCGGCGGGGGTCAACCCGCTGGAGCGGCCTGAGACATGGGACCTGACCACCTTCACTCGCCAGCTCACGAGCTCGGCGGCGACCTACCCGTCCCCCGAAGCCGTCACCGACGTTCCGGCTGAGGTCTCCCGCGGCCACCTCGAGGCGGCCGACAAGAGCCGGCCAGGATGACCGCCACCGATCGCGAGACTCGCATCCCCGACCCCATCGACCTCGATCGGGCGGAGGAGGCACGCCTGCTCGCCGCCGCCGGCCTGTCGACAGCCATCACCAGCGCCGGGGGGGAGTTCGCCGGCTTCGAGCTCGTCGGCGTCCCGGATCGGCCCCCGCAGACCGAGCGCGAGCGCGAGATGTACACCCTCGAAGAGGGGGAGATGCTCGTCAACATGGGACCGCAGCACCCGTCCACCCACGGCGTCCTGCGCCTCGTCGTCAAGATCCGCGGCGAGATGGTGACCGACCTCGATGCGATCTTCGGCTATCTGCACCGCGGCATCGAGAAGCTCTGCGAGAACGCCACCTATACCACCGCGCTCACCTACGTCGACCCCATGGACTATCTCGCGTCGATGCACAACGAGCACGCGCCGGCGATCGCCTTCGAGAAGCTGTACGGGATCAAGGCACCGCGCCGAGCGGAGTACATCCGGGCCCTGGTGGTCGAGCTCAACCGGGTCTTCTCACACGGGCTGATGATCGGCTTCCTTGCGCTCGACATGGGCGGAATCACGCCCATCCTCTATTCGTTCATCAACCGCGACGAGGTGGTCGACCTGCTCGCCTCAATCTCCGGCCAGCGGATGCTCTTCAACTTCTTCCGAGTCGGCGGGGTGAACTGGGACACGAACGACGAGTTCCTGTCCCGCCTCGGAACGTGGCATTCGCGCGTGCTCAAGACCATCGGCGACAACGAGCGGCTGATCACGGAGAACGAGATCTTCAAGGCGCGGACCAAGGGGATGGGCATCCTCCCGGCTGAGCGCGCTATCGCCTATGGGGTCACCGGCCCGAACCTGCGCGCCTCTGGCGTCCCGTTCGACATCCGCAAAGCGCATCCCTACTCGATCTACGACGAGCTCGAGTTCGAGGTCGTCACCCAGCAGTCGGGGGACGTGTACGCCCGCTACCTCCAGCGCATCGCGGAGCTTAAGCAGAGCTTGCACCTCATCGACCAGATCATGGACCGGATGCCGCACGGACCGGTCCAGACCCAGGTGCCGGGCATCATCCGCCCGCGGCCGGGGCGCGCCTACGCCGCGATTGAGAGCCCGAGGGGGCTGTACAGCGTCTACGCCATCAGCGACGGCGGGCCGACGCCGTTCCGATTCCGCATGCGAGACCCGAGCTTCATCACCCTGCAGGTGATGCCGGTTCTCATGCCGGGCCACCTGATCGCCGACACCATGGCGGTGATGGCCAGCCTCGACCCGGTGATGGGTGGGGTGGACAAGTAGGTGGGCCGCTAGGTGAACCTGGACCTGGTGCTCGGCGTCGGCCGCTTTCTGGTGGCCACCACCCTGCTGCTGCTGCTCACCATCCCCACCGCATTCATCGTCATCCAGATCGAGCTGAAGGTGATCGCCACCATGCAGCTCCGCTACGGGCCCAACCGGGTCGGTCCGTGGGGCATCTTCCAGAGCACGATCCACGGCTTCAAGGTGCTCGCCAAGGAAGATGCGATCCCCGACCAGGCGGATCGGTCCACCTTCACCCTCGCCCCGTGGATGGTCTTCATGGCGGCGGCGATGAGCATGCTCGTCATCCCGTTCGCCCCCGGTGCCATCGCCGCCGACATGAACATCGGCGTCGTCTACTTCTTCGCGATCCTGGGACTGTCCGTGGTCGGCCTGCTGGTGGCGGGCTGGAGCAGCTACAACAAGTACTCGCTGCTCGGCGGGCTGCGCAGCGCTGCCCAGATGGTGAGCTACGAGATCCCGCTCACCCTCTCGGTGGTCGGGGTCGTGCTGCTGAGCGGCTCGCTCAACTTCAGCCAGATCATCGCCCACCAGGCGGCCCACGGCTGGAACGTGTGGTGGCAGCTGCTCGGGTTCCCGGTCTTCTTCATCGCCTCGACCGCCGAGATCAACCGCACCCCGTTCGACCTCGTCGAGGCTGACTCGGAGATCGTGGCCGGCCCGTTCACCGAGTACTCCGGGATGCGCTTCGGGTTCTTCTTCTTCGCCGAGTACGTCTCGCTCTTCATCATGAGCACCATCGTCGTCTCGCTCTTCTTCGGCGGCTGGCTCGCGCCGTGGCCCTTCCCCGGCCAGCTCGACGGCTTCGCGGGAACCATCTACGGACTCTTCTGGTTCTTCCTCAAGACATACTTCTTCGTCTTCGTGGCGGTATGGATGCGGACCACCCTGCCGCGGATTCGCGTCGACCAGCTGATGGGGGTGGCCTGGAAGGTGCTCCTCCCGCTCTCCCTCATCAACCTGTTCATCACCGCCATCGCGGTGGTGGCCTTCAAGCTGTAGGAGCAACGAGCAGCACCGATGGCGATCCCCGGCAGCGGCATCTTTGCCGGCATGGCGACCACCCTGCGCAACATGTTCGCGCCCAAGGTGACGCGCCAGTACCCCGAGGAGCGGCCGCAGATGCCCGAGCGCTGGCGCGGGCGGCTCGACCTGATCTACGACGCCTTTGGCGAGCACAAGTGCGAGGTCTGCTTCCAGTGCGCGCAGGTCTGCCCCGTCGAGGCGATCGACATGAGCGGCTTCGACGCCCAGGGCAACCGGATCCGCTACGGGATGCCCGAGATCTACGACGAGCGCAAGGATCCCAACGCCTGGCGGCGGGCCGGACTCGCCGCGCGCCCAATGCGCAACGCGGCGCGCTGGGACGAGGCGGTGGACACCGGCTTCGTGAACGAGGTGATCGACTCGTACGGTGGGCGCCCGGAGGCGCTGGTCGCGATCTTCGGGGGGATCGAGGCGCGCTACGGCTACCTCCCGGAACGGGCCCTGCGACGGGTGAGCGATCGGATGACGATTCACTGGGCGCAGGTCTTCGGCGCGGCGGGGCTCGGGGGCTTCCGGCTGCTCCCGGTGGAGGGGCACCTGGTCACGGTCTGCACCTGCGCCGCATGCCACTTCTCGGGCGGCGACGAGATCCTCGATGGGTTGCGCGAGACGCTGGGCATCGCCCCGGGTGAGACGACGGCCGACGGGGCGTTCAGCCTGGAGACCGCCAGCGACGTCGCTGCCGGCGCCATCGCGCCGGCAGTGCGCATCGACACGCTCGTCTACGGGCCGTTGACGCTGGAGCACGTCCGGCACCTGATCGACCAACGGCGGAACGATGACCGCGCCCGGCGACCGGTCGCCGGCGCGACTGCCTGAGCCGATGGCGACGAACGAGGCGCTCTCGCCGCAGATCCGGATCCTCGAGGGAGGCGAACGGCGGCTGCTCACCGACATCGGGCGGATCGACCCAGGCAGCCTGGAGTCGTACCGCGAACATGGCGGCTATGCCGGGCTGGAGCGTGCAGTGACCCGCCTCTCGCCCGAGGAGGTCATCGCCGAGATCGACCAGGCGGGGATGCGGGGTCGCGGCGGATCCGGCTACTCCACGGCGGCGAAGTGGCGCGCGGGCCGCGCCGTCAGCGGCGAGCGCAAGATCGCGGTCGCGAACCTGATGGGCGCCGATCCGACCTCACTCGGGGACCGGGCGCTGGCCGAGGGGAACCCGCACCTCATCGTCGAGGGACTGCTCATCGCCGCCTATGGCATCGGCGCCTCGGAAGCGATCGTGGCGGTTCGCCGCGACTGGACCGCGGCCGTCGAGCGCCTGCGGCGAGCCTCCGAGGAAACGAATGCCGCGCACCTCTCGGGATACCTGCTGTTCGGGACCGACACCAGCGTCCAGCTCACCGTCCAGGAGGGCTCCGGGGCGTATGTGGCCGGGGAGGAGACCGCACTGCTGGCCGCACTGGCGGGCGACCGCGGGATGCCCTGGATCCGGCCGCCCTACCCGTCCACCCGCGGCCTGTGGGGCGTGCCCACCATCGTCCAGAACGCGGAGACGCTGGCCCACGTGGCGTGGATCCTGTCGCACTCCGCGGAAGCATTTGCCACCGTCGGCAGCGAGCGCAGCCGCGGGACGAAGCTCGTCACCATGCTGGGCCGCGTGGCGCAACCGGGGCTTGCGGAGGTCGCGCTCGGCACGCCGCTCCTCGAGCTCGTGGCACTCGCTGGAGGTGGAACGGGGACGACCAAGGCGCTCTTCATCGGTGGCCCGGGCGGCGGTGCGATCGAGGCCGGCAGCTTCGACACGCGTTACGAATTCGACACGCTCCTCGAGGCCGGCGCCCACATCGGCTCAGGAGCCGTGCTCGTGACCGATACCGGCACCTGCATGGTCGACACCGCGCGGTTCTTCCTCGATTTCAGTGCCCGCGAGGCGTGTGGCAAGGCGGTCCCCTGCCGGATCGGCACCCGGCGCCTGGTCGAGGCGCTTGACCGGATCCTGGCCGCCACCCCGCGACCCGACGACTTCGACCTGCTCCGAGACCTCTCGCGCAAGATGGCCGATACGGCGCTCTGCCACCTCGAGGCGCTCGCCCCGCGACCGATGCTGACCACCCTCGAGCGCTTCCCCGAGGAGTACCGCGCCCATGCGGAGCGCGGCGAGTGCCTGGCTGGCGCCTGCCGGGTCGAGCCTGTGCCGCCCCTGGTCTCGCCGCTCGCCAACATCGAACCAACCGCGTCCTGAGATCTGGGTAGGATTCGCAGCCATGGCGTTCGTCACCAACGGCAACGGGCACCGCGACGGGGACGGTCAGCTGCGCGCGGCCGACTACGTTCCGCTCTGGCCCATGGTCCCCGGCACGCAGAAGATCGCGGTCACGATCAACGGCCAGCAGGTCGAGGCGGAGGAAGGGCAGACGATCCTCCAGGCCTGCAGGGTGCTGGGGATCGAGGTCCCGACCCTGTGCTATGAGCCCAAGTTGGCGCCGTACGGGGCCTGCCGGATCTGCGTGGTGGAGGTCGAGGGCCAGGAGGACACCCCGATCTCGTGCGGGACGACGATCGCCCCCGGGATGGTGATCACCACCCATTCGGACCGGGTGATCGAGAACCGGCGCATGGTCCTCGAGCTCATCTTCTCCGACCATGACGCCTACTGCCTGCCGCCCTGCCAGTTCAAGTGCCCGACGAGGGTCGACATCCCGGGCTATCTCAAGCAGAACTCGCTGGGCAACTGGGAGGAAGCGACGCGCATCCTGAAGCGGTCGCTGCCCTTCCCGGCGATCCTGGGCCGCGTCTGCCCGGCGCCGTGCGAGGATCACTGCCGCCGCGAGGAAGTCGACACTGCCATCGCCATCCGCGACAGCCACCGTTACTGCGCCGACCGGGTGCTGGAGGTGGATGCGCCCGCCCCGATTCCCTGGCCGAAGGACCCCGATACCGGGCGCCGGGTGGCAATCGTGGGAGCCGGGCCGGCGGGCCTCTCGGTGG
>JALYLB010000156.1 GCA_030774475.1 Chloroflexota bacterium
GCTCCCTGACGCCGTGTCCGAGTCCCTGGATTGCGATGGGCACCCCCAAAACATGCCATTTGGCAGCTGACACTGCGTCGCGTTACGCCCAGCTTGACCGCACGCGGCGGCCCCTCTGGCGACGAACCCGCTGACTGGCAGTCGCGTGTCGGAGGTGCGCGATGAAACAGCCGATGCAGATCCTGGTCGTCGCAAGCTGCGTCGCGATGCTGGGTGCGGGGTGCCGCGTTGGGGGAGTGCAATACGGCACCGACGCCAACCCGCGTGCAATTAACCTGACCGTAGACGGCTATCGGTTCATCCCCGATGCGATAGAGGTGACCGTTGGCGAGACGGTGCGCTTCGTCGTCACTAACCCGACCGACATGGCGCATGAGGTGTACATCGGCACTCCCGCCGAGCAGGCCGCCGACGAGGCGGCCCATGCGTCAACTCCGCCGATGCAGCAGCCCAAGGTGAAAACGCAGTACGGCTACGGGGGCTACCTGGCGGCATACAGCACCGTCGAATTCCGCTACCACTTCGCGAATCGAGATGAGGTCATGATCGGGTGCCATCTACCAGGTCATTGGGCAAAGGGCATGAAGGCGGCCATCACCGTGCGCGGATCTTGATGCGAGTCCTATTGCCAGTTGGGCAGCCATGTGAGGCCATCTGATTCGGGGATGCCGTGGGCCGAGGAAGGGTTGAGCCACCTCAGCGTTCATCGGGCCACTGCGACGGGCGTGGATCGGCTCGCATGGGCCATCAGCGAGGCTCAGGCGTGGTTGGGACCGGAGGTTGAGCCAGCGCCAGCCGGCATGCACCGGCATCAGGCTGACCTGCGGCTCCGGGTCAGCGACCGTCCCTCGATTGTGACCTTCAGGAAAGCCGCATACGTCGATCTGGGCCCGCTCCAATCGCTCGGCGATGCGTGGGAGGTCGAGGTCGGCTGGCGGGCATCAACGTTGGCACCGCTCTTTCCGGTCTTCTCAGGCCGAATCGTCGCCCGCGGCGAGGAGCTCAGCCTCTCGGGGTGGTATGCGCCTCCAGGCGGCGAGCTAGGCCGGATCGCCGACCGGACGCTGCTCTATATCGCAGCCAGCGGCACCGCGCGCTGGCTCCTTGGCGAGCTCGATCGCGCCGCCCAGCCGAGACCCGAGTAGGGCTCGTCGCGCCCGCCCCCGGCGAGACGGAAAGACGAATATATGGGCCATTCGGCCCTAGGCGTCGACCGTCGCGTTGGCATTTAGATTCCCGCCAAGAGCCCGACCGGTAATCCCCCGACCCTCGGGCTCTTCTTTGTCGATCAGCGAATGGGCGCTGGGCAGGACCTGACAGACCCAACAGGCCAAGAATCGTCGGCAACGCACCGGTCCGATTGACGCTCAGAACGAAAGGGGACATGAGCCGAAACGCTGCGCTCGCCGTGTTCGCCGGTTTTACTCTGGTGCTGCTCTCGATCATGGGAGGGGTACTGGCAGCCGCCCTGCTGCTGGGCAACTACGGCACCACCGCCCGCGTGGGCAGTGGCAGTCCATCCCTGGCCGCTGCCGAGACGGCCGCGGGGTCGGCCTCTAGGTTGCCGGCGCCCTCGTCAAGTGCAACACCTCGTCCACCCGGCCCTCCCGACCCGGGTGAGCCGGGCTTCGTTGCCGGCACGAAGGCAAAGCCGCGCATCGTCAACGTCGCGGTGAACGACCTGCTGGTCTTCGATCCAACCGCGGTCAGCCCCAACAGGGCGAGACGATCACCTTCCGCATTACCAATACCGGCAAGGCCGAGCACGAATTCAAGGTCGGCCTCATGAAAGATGTGTTCGACGATGCGGAGAGCGCGCCCGAGGTGGCGGGCATCACCGCCGGCACGCGGAAGTCGCTGACCTACGCGTTCTCAGGGACGGGACCGCACGCCTTTGTCTGTCACGCGCCCGGTCATTTCGAGAACGGCATGTTCGGCTTCGTGAACGTCATCCCGAGGATCCCGTGGCTCGGGACCCCCACCCACCCTCGCATGATCGTCATCCGCATGGACGACCAGCTTCAGTTCGTGCCGAGCGAGGTCTCGGTCACTCCGGGTGAGACGATCCTCTTCGTGCTCGCCAATGTCGGCGCCGCTGCCACCCACGAGTTTCAGGTTGGGCCCGCCGACCGGGTCGCGCTGGACCAGGTTGACGGCCAGATCGTGGTCGAAGTCGACAAGATCGAGCCGCGTCACGTCGACTTCGTTACATACACCTTCGGCGGCAGCGGTCCGTACGCGTTCGCCTGCCATGAGCCCGGCCATTACGAGGCTGGTATGAAAGGCATCGTGGACGTGACTCCATAGGCGGCGCGAGCGGCCGTGGTACCGACATGGCGCGGCGAGGCAGGCCCGCGGGAAGCGGGAGACCCCGCCGCTTGGGTCGATTCCGTCGGCGTGGACGTCCCGGACCAGCCGATCCGCGACTTCTTCGCGCTCGATGCACGCGGCTTCGTCGAAGACAATGAGGTCCCAGTCGCGGGCGTTGTCGAGGACGAGTTGGAGGTCCTCGTCGCGGCTGAGCTTGTCCAGGCGCGCAATCAGCAGTTCGCTGTCGGCGAACGGGTTCCCGGAGGCCGAGTTCTCGATCCGGTCTCGGGTCAGGATCGTGAAGTCGAGGTGGAACTTATCGGCCATTTCGGCCTGCCACTGGTCGACAAGGGACCCGGGAGTGACGATCAGACAACGCCGTAGGTCGCCCCGGACAATGAGCTCGCGGATGTAGAGCCCAGTCATGATCGTCTTGCCGGCCCCAGGGTCGTCGGCCAGGAGGAAGTTGAGCGGCTGGCGCGGGAGCATCGCCTCGTAGACGGCGGTGATCTGGTGTGGAAGCGCCTCGACCATCGAGGTGCTCACCGCAACATACGGGTCGAAGAGGTAGGCCAGATCAATCCGCTTCGCCTCCGAGGCGAGCTTGAATGCCTCCCCGTCGCCGTCGAAGGCCCACGGCTTGCCTTCTTCCACGATCGCCAGCCGGGGCTCGTCCTCGCGGTAGATCAGGCGCTCAGCCACGGCGCCCTCGGCGGTGCGGTACGTGAGGGTCAGAACATCCGAGCCGTGCCACGTGACGTCGACGACAGTGACGGCGCCGTCTGCGATGACGCCACTAATGACGGCGCCTTTGGTCAGGTCAGCGAGGCCGGCGATAACTGTCCTCCCGTCGACTCGGTGTCGGCCGGCGAAGGTCACGATCGCGCCGGTTGTGAGCCTCCATCGGCAGTGTAGATTGGAGCAGCGGTCGACAATGCCCGGAGGCGTTCGAGATTCCTCAGTCCTGAGTGCGCCCGACCCCAAGTCTCTTCCTCAGCTCCATGCTGGAGCCCGTCTCTGCGCGATTCCTCGGGCAATGCAGCACCGCCCTTCGGGGGCGGTTTGCCGCCGCGCATCTTTGTGTTGCGAAGCGGACCTAAGGCACCGTCTGGAAAATGGGCCGGGCCTCAAGCTCTGCTGTCGGACCTGGTAGTTCCAGGCCGTCGAGGACACGTCCCTGCCCGTGGGAACAGCGAATAGGGGTCACATTAGGGGTCACCTCGCCTCTCGAAGCACTCGAAAGGCCCGATCCTGAGCACGAATCGGGCCTGGATGAGGCGAGTTGGTACCGCATACCGGATTCGAACCGGTGATCTCCGCCTTGAGAGGGCGGTGTCCTGGGCCTCTAGACGAATGCGGCGCGCGTCTCCGGGGGTTGGGGACGGCGGCGAGTATACCAACCGTCCCAGGCCGCCCTCAACCGTGATGGCCCGTCACTTGAAGCCGCCGATTAGCCAGATCACGAACACGATGATCAGGATCAACCCGATGAGGCGGGAGCCGCCTGAGTAGTAGCAGCCCCATGTGTCGCGATTCCGTACCCGAATCGTCCGAATAGCAGCAGAACCACGGCAATCAAGATGATCCAGAACAACATGCGAGCCGCCTCACGAGTGGCTTTTCCCCGCGTGCTCTGCAGGATTGGTGCCGGGTAGAGCGGTGCGACGGTGGACCGGAGGGAGGCGCTAGGACTCGTGCCCCGGGGGCCAGGTTCCCATGACCTGGCGAAGGATGGCGAACTCGCCAACGTGATAGGCGTTGTGGTCGCCGATGATCCGCACGCCGCGCGCCAGGGTGTGGCCGGGAGTGCGAGGGATGGGCTCGAAGATGTCTCGGGTGACATCCGCCACCAATGCGCTGAACGTCGCCCGATCGGCCAGAAAGCCCTGCACCGATGCCGCCCATTGCTCGGGCGTGGCCGTCGTCTGGCGTTCCGGCCAGAAGTCGACCGGCCAGATCCGGTCGGTGTAGTCCGGGTTGGTGACGTACTCGAGCATGTCGACCTGGGTCAGGCGCATATGTTCGATCAGGTGCCAAGGGGTGTACGGCACGTTCGGCGGGAAGGTGTTGATCGCATCAGCGGGAAAGTCGGCGATCGCCTCCTCGAAGGGCATGTGCGAACCGACGCCTTCCAGCAGCCGGATGAGCTGCTCGCGGTAGGGCTCGCTGACAGGCGCCATCGGCTCAGGCCGTAGCGCTGGCGAGCACGGCGTTCATGGAATGACGCCGCTCCTCCAGCCAGCCGAGCACGGACCCAGCGACCTGCGGCCAGGTGTCCGAGCCCATCACCAGCCCGAAGTGGCTCGCCGCCGGGAAGTATTCGTAGGTGGCGCCCAGCAGATCGGCCGTCAGCCTGGCTTCCGCCGGATGGATGACGTCGTCGAGGCCGGCCCCGATGACCAGGCTCGGAACGCCAATCGCGCCGAGGTCGACATCGACCCCGTGCATCCGCTCCCTGCGCGCGCTCCCCGACTCGTGGGCACCGCGGAGCATCTCCTGCATCTTGTCGAGCTCCGTGTCGGTCATGTCCGGCATCCAAGAGCGCAGCCGGTCCATGGGCGCGATCCAGCCCCACCATTGCGCGTCGTAGACGTCCGGGACCGAGGCGAGCTCGTGATCATCCGCGCGACGCGGCAGCGCCTGTCCCGGCGGTGAGGGCGCCAGCAGCACCAGGCCAAGCACCGGGCGGTGGGCTGCAAAGAGCAGCGCAGCGAGTGCGCCGATGCCCCAGGCGATGACGACCGGCGGCCTTCCCAGCTGCCGAACCGCCACGCCGATGTCGTCTGCGTAGTCCCCCATCTCGGTGGTCCCCAGGTCGGCAAGATCGGAGGTGTAGTGGCCGCGCAGGTTCATGGCGTGCGCTTCCCAGCCACGCTCCGCGAAATAGGCCGCGAATGGCGACCACATCCACGACCCGGTCAGTGCGCCGTGCACGAGGAGCAGCGGGGGCTTGCGGGATCGTCGCTCCGGCTGGTGGGTCTCGACGTAGATCCCCTCCGGCTCGATGTAGACCTCGTCGCGCTTGATCGCCTGCACCATGGTGCCTATGGGTCCTCCAGCGGATAGAAGGCCATCCCGGTCAACAGCTTGGGATAGAAGTAGGTCGACTTCTCCGGCATCACATCGCCCGACGTGGCGACGGCGGCCAGCTGGTCGAGACGGGTGGGGCGGACGAGCACGGCTGACTGTGCCTCGCCCGAGCGGACCCTGGCGACTGCCTCGGCGGGATCCTTAGTGTAGAGGATGCGCTCGCCCGCCTCAGTCACCGGGTCCAGCCGGAGCCTCTCGGCGAACACCAGAGCGTGAAGCACCGCCAGGTCCAGGCCTTGGACCGCCGGGCCCGCCTGCTCGCGGCGCATCCGCGCATCGATCCCGTCGGCGTCACCGACCACCAACCAGCCCTCTATCGCACCTTGGCCGCCGGCGGTCATGACCAGGCCGAAGACCGGGCCGGGGGCATCGCGAAGCTCCTCGAGGCGTGCCGCAACCGCATCGGGGTCGACCGGGAAGGCCTGGAAGAGCGGGTCCGGGTCGTGCGCCAGCGCGCGGAGGGCATCCCCGTCCACACCCCGGACGAGCCGATGGGTGGCCTTGATCTCGAGATCCTCGACCGTGGCGTTGGCGAGCGCCAGCATGGCCCAGTCCGCGGCCAGCGCTCCGCGGGGCGCATCCGACCACAGCGGGTCGGCGCGAACCTCAGCCTGGTAGGCGAGAGCTGTCTCGTAGCGATGGTGGCCGTCGGCGATGAACAGGCGCTGCTCCGAGAGGTAGGAGGTCAACGCCTCGTCGGGGTCGATCGCCGCCACGACGTGGAGCAGGCCGTCGCCGTCGCGGGCGCGCCACTCGTCGGTCGAGGGGGGCCGGACCACGCGGTCGTACCTCTCGTCGTCGTCGAAGTAGACAGCGAGGATCGGCGACAGCTGGGTACGGGCGGCGCGAAGGAGGGCGAGCCGGTCCGCCCGCGGTCCGGGCATGGTGTGCTCATGGGCGCGCACTTCGCCCCCGAACGGCTCGAGGAGGACGCGCGCCAGGATGCCGTGAGCTGTAGGGTCGTCAGGAGCCTGGGGCCGTGCGTGGGTGTAGGAGAACATCTGCGGCCGGCCAGCCAGGGACAGGGTCCCGTCCGCCAGCCAGGCATTCAGCGTCGCGGCGGCCGCGCGGTGCGGGTCCGGGTCGGCCGAAAGCTCCAGCCGGACGGCGTTATGGGGGTCGCGAGCGAGCAGCTCGGTGCGCTGCTCGGGGGCAATAACGTCGTAGGGTGGGCAGGCCAGGTCGGTCAGGTCGGCGACCCGGTGCCGGTGCGTCGGCGGCTCTTCCGGCAGGCGCACGCGGTCGGGAATACGGCTCGATCCGAAGCGTTCCAGGGCATAGCCGATCGCACGGAACGGGCGCACCTGGGGCATGCCCAGAGTGTAGCGCCGCGATCAGGCGGATCGCCGTGGGCGACCGGTCTGGCCCGATGGCGGCTAGCGGTTGCGACGCGCTTCGTTCCGCCCTGCGGAACTTTCGTCGCCGCTCGCTCGCCCATGGGTCGTTCTGGCGCGCCTTAACTGATGAATGCCCCGCTCCGCGCAACGAAGGTTGAGGCTCGGGGTCAGGAGGAGCGGTCGACCGGCGATCTGGGTCGCTGAGCGGCCAGATATTCCGCCCGGCGGAACGCCGGCGAACGCCGGCGAACGCCGGCAGGGGGCTACCCCCCGGGTCGCCGCAGGACGAACGGCGGCGGCTCGCCGGGGGGTGGCGGCTCAGGACCGATGCGGCGCTGGCGAGCCCGGATCGGTAGGCGGACCACGACGATCGTCCCTGCGCCCGCATCCCGGTTGGCCTCCGCCCAGACGCGGCCACCATGCGCATCGACAATCGCGCGGGTGATGTACAGGCCGAGGCCGAGCCCGCCGAATCGGCGGCGCGAGGCGTCGCCATCGGCCTGGACGAAGAGGTCGAAGACGCGGTCGCGCAGGTCATCCGGGATGCCCACCCCCTGGTCGATGACTCGGACCTCGACCTCATTGCCGTCGGCCCGGGCAACGACCCGGATCGCGCCGCCGTCGGGCGAATACTTGGCCGCGTTGTCGGCCAGGTTGGTCAACACCTGCCCGATGCGGTCGCGGTCCGCCTCGATGGGCAGCGTCTCAGGGGCCTCGAGCAGGATCTCCCGCTCGCCGTGCGCCCTCCGGGTGCGTGCCACCACGGCCTGCAGTTCCTCGACCAGGTCGAACGCCACGGGCTCGACCCCCACTCCTCCCCGCCGGTCGATGCGGCTCACGTCGAGCAGATCCTCGACCAGCCGTCGCATGCGGCCCGACTGCTCGCGGATGATCCGCAGCTGCTCGACCTCCTTGCTGCCATCCGGCCGGTCGCGAAGGCGGCGCTCGAGGAGCTGGGCGTAGCCGCTGATCGAGGTGAGCGGGGTGCGGAGCTCGTGGCTGACGATCGAGAGGAAGTCGTCCTTGACCCGCTGGGCCTCCTGCTCGCGGGCCATCTGCTCCTGGAGGTCGGCCCACAGCGCCGCGTTCTCGAGCGCAGGGCCGGCCCGCTCGGCGATGGCTTCCGCGAGCCGCCGCTCGCCGCTGCCGATGGGCGCCGCCCCGGCGCTGGCCGCGACGAGGACCCCGCGCACGCGCCCACGACCAACGATCGGCACCGCAAGCAGTGAGCGGAGCCCCAGCGAGATGATGCCGTCAGGGTCGCCGGCGTCGGGCGCCGGGGACGGGTCGGGACCGACGAGCACCGTGGTGGCCGTGGCGGCGGCCCTCCCGATCACCCCCTCCCCCATCCGCGGCGTGCGCGCCGCTGCCTGCTGCCGGGCTCGCTCGCAGAGGTGCTGATCGCGCCCGGTGACGTCGGCCAGCTCCAGGCGCTCACCCGCCGCGTCGACGAGCCACAGCTCCGCGAGGTCACCCATCAGGTTGCCGGTGCTCCGCACGATGGTGCTCACCGTCGCCTCGCGATCCAGGTTCGCCGAGAAGTCATGCGCCAGCTGCGAGAGGAGGGCTTCCTCGCGTGCGCGCGTGCGCTCGCGTTCTTCCTCATCGAGACGGGTGCGCAGGCGCGCGACCTCCGCGGCGCGGCCGAGCACCAAGCGGGCATAGAGGCCGGCCGCCAGGCCGATCCCCACCAGGTAGACGAGCCGGACCGGAAGCAGGGAGCGCACCGGGCCGGCCGCGTCGGAGAGAAGCACGACCGTGGCATACAGGCCCGAGCAGACGATGGAGGACCAGATCGATGCCGCAAGCCCAAAGCGCAGCGCCCCGCCCAGCACCACGAGCCCGTAGAAGAGGTACGCGTCAACGGCCCCGGGCTGCACGTAGACCGCCACCGTGACGGCCGCCATGTCGAGCGCGGTCGCCACGATGCCGACCTCGCGCGCCGGGAACCAGGCGCTGAGCACCCAGAGCACCAGGGTGTAGCCGACGACGACGCCGATGAGCGTGAGCAGGACCGGAGCGCTCGGGAGGCTGTCGCGGAAGGCGACCAGCACGACCGCGGCCAGCGCGGCGATGGTGAGGCGCACCGCCACCAGCTGCCGCTCCTGCGAGCGCATCTGCCGCTCGAAATGGCGGTCGAGTTCGTCCATTGGCGGCGCGGGGTCACTCGGGCGTGGATGAGCGGCGCCGACTATAGCACCGCCCTTCGGCGGCACCGTAGACTCTCGATGCAACCGATCGCTGGCCGGGCGCGTCTACGGGTGAACGCCGGGGGCCGTCCACGCTGAGGGAGGGAGATGCTGCGCCGGGTCGGGTCCATCGACCGACACATCGCTGCCCTGGCAGTTGCCGTCCTCCTGGCGGTCGCGGCTCCCTTCCTGCCGCCCACCCGGACACCCGTCGTCGCCGCCGATCCGATCAGCCTCCAGGCACGCGCCCTGGTCGGTGGGCGGTTCGCGCAGGGTGGCTGGCTGGCCGTGTCGGTGAGCCTGCGCAACGACGGCCCGCCGGTCAGCGGACGGATCGTGGCAGCCGGCACGGATGGCCAGGTGCGGCGCTCGGTCGACCTGCCCGCCGGCGCCCGGAAAGCGGTCATCCTCTACGTCCGTCCCGCGGCCTTCGTCCGCACCCTCACCGTCGAGCTGCAGGACAACGACGGGAAGCGCCTGGCGAAGGGCGACGCCGCCGTCCAGGTGCTCGAGAGCGGGGTGACCCAGGTGGCGGTGGTGGGCGACCCGAACGGAGCGGTCCGCACGCAGCTGGTCGGCCGTGCGGCGGGACTGCCCCAGCCGGTGGTCGCCGGCCAAGCGGACCTCCCGGAGCGGCCCGAGCCGCTCGATGGCCTCGACGCGATCGTCTGGGCCGGCGACTCGAGCGGACTCAGTGAGGCGCAGCGCCGCGCGCTCGAGCGCTGGATCGCCGCCGGTGGCACCCTGCTGGTCCTCGGCGGACCGGACTGGCAGGCCCGGACCGCCGCGTTCAGCGAGTTCCTGCCAGTGACCGGCCTGGCGAGCCGGGACGCCGCTCCGCTGGCCGCGCTTGCCGGCCTGACCGGGGGGCAGGCGATCCCGGGCGGCGGCACGGCGACCATCGCCGAGGGCCGGCTGCGCGAGGGTGCCATCGCCCTTGCCCGGCTGCCGGATGGAGGAGCACCTCTCCTCGCGGCGATCAGCCACGGGGCGGGCCGAGTCATGTTTGTCGCAGCCGACCTTGCGGCAGATCCGCTGCGAGCGTGGGATGGCGCACCACAGCTGCTCTCACGTCTCATCCCCGACAACCGGGTCGCGATCCAGTTCGTGGGGATCGGACCGAGTTCGGAGGACATCGCAAGCCAGGTAGCGAATGCGCTGACCAACATCCCGGCACTCGAGGTTCCTCCCGTCGAGCTGCTGCTTGTGGTCATCGTTGGCTACATCCTGCTCATCGGGCCTGTCAGCTACGTCGTCCTGCGCCGTCGCGACCGGCGCGACCTGGCCTGGATCACGGCCCCGCTGCTGGTGGTTGTCTTTTCTGCGGGCACGTACGGCATCGGCTGGTCGCTGAAGGGCAGCCAGGTGATCATCAACGAGCTCGCCGTCGTCCGAACGGCGACCGATGGCGCCGCGGCGTCGGTCCAGAGCTATGCCGGCGTCTTCTCGCCGACGCGAAGCTCATATGACCTGACCATTCACGCCGATGCCCTCGTCTCCGCGGTCCAGAACCAGGGCTTCGGGTTCCAGGCCAGCGACACGTCCAGCGGGCCGTACATCATCGAGCAGGGCGATCCCGCGCACCTGCGTGGGCTGGCCGTCTCCGTCTTCGGCCTCCAGGCGGTGCATGCAGACTCGATCATTGCCTACCAACCCGACCTGGCCGTGGATTGGCACATCGACGGCAATACCGTCGCCGGGACGATCCGCAATCGGAGCGATCACCCCGTCGAGGACGTGGCGGTCGTCCGCCAGGGGGGCGGGGTGATGGTGGGGACCCTGCTGCCGGGCGCAGAGCGCGATTTCCAGCTGACGTCGAACCAGTTGAACGGGCCGGCCTCCGAGCAGGTTTACGGCACCAGCGGCGTCGACCAGTCGAGCCCTGAGCAGCGGATCGCCGCGATGCGCCGGCAGGTCCTCGACAGCCTGGTCGGCTCTGGTGGCGGGAAGTTCCCCGTCGCCGGCCCGCTGACCGGCGGCGCCGCCATCGACAGCGGCCCGATGGTCGTCGGCTGGCGGCGCGATGTCACCCCGGTGGCCATCGACATCGACGGGCTGTCTCCCCAGCATTACCGCCAGTCAGTCGAGGTCATCACCGGCCGCCCGTCACTTGGTACGGGCCAGGTCAGCCTCTCCTCCAGGTCGCTCTCGGTCGATGTCGTCTCGGTCAGTGGGGATGCCAACGTCCAGCAGCCGGGAACCGTCGCCATGACGAGCGGTGAGGCGCTCTTCCGCGTCAGCCTGCCACTCGAGGCCTCCAGCCTGCAGGCGACCGCACTGACCCTGCTCGCATCGCCGGACCCGTCCACCATCTTTGCCGGCGCGGGCCAACCGTCCACGGGGGCCTTCCCGCCGGGCTTCCGGATGGCCGTCCTCCGGCCGGCGAGCGGCACGTGGGAGGACCTGGGTGCCCTCGGCGCCAGCGGCCAGTTCAGCGTCAAGGACCCGGCCTCGGCGATCGCGGCGGGGGGCCAGATCATGGTCCGGGTGACCGCGACCGGCCAGCCCAACGGCGGCGGCGCGCAGGTCTGGGTTGGTGCAACCGTCGAAGGGGTCGTGCCATGAGCGCGGGTGCGTCGATGGTGCCGGTCATCGAGACCCGCGGGCTGGTCAAGACGTACGGGGACCAGGTCGCCGTAGCCGGGGTGACCCTGTCGGTTGGGCCTGGCGAGATCTTCGGCCTGGTCGGTCCGAACGGGGCGGGCAAGACGACGACCATGAAGATCCTGGCGACCCTACTGGCGCCGACTGCCGGCGAGGCGCTGGTATGCGGCCTCTCCGTGCTCGACGACCCCATCGGCGTGCGGCGACAGATCGGCTACATGCCGGACTTCTACGGGGTCTATGACGACCTGCGGGTGTGGGAGTACCTGGACTTCTTCGCTCGCTGCTACGGGGTGAGCGCGAAGCGGCGAGCAGGGATGATCGGCGAGCTGCTCCAGATCGTCGGGCTCTCCGACAAGCGCGATGCCTATGTCGAGACCCTGTCGCGGGGGATGCGCCAGCGGCTGTGCCTTGCCCACACGCTCGTGCACGACCCAGCGCTGCTGATCCTCGACGAGCCGGCGTCGGGCCTCGACCCGCGCGCCAGGGTCGAGATGCGCGAGATCCTGCGCGAGCTGCGCGGGATGGGCAAGACGATCCTAGTCAGCAGCCACATCCTCCCCGAGCTCGCGGAGATGTGCACCTCGGTGGGCATCATCGACCGCGGACGCCTGCTCCGCGCTGGGAGCATCCGTGACATCGAGGCCTCCCTCCGCGCGGGAGCGGTGCTCCAGGTCGACCTCCTCGGGGACGAGGCGGCGGTTGTAGCCGCACGCGAATGGCTGGCCAGCGCGCCGCACGTGGGCGACGTCCTGCGGGGCGAGGCGCCGTCCGGCGCTGCCGCCCGATTCGAGCTGCGGTTCGATGGCGGCGCTGCGGAGCAGGCCGAGCTCCTGCGCTCGATGATCGCCGCGGGTCACGCGGTGAGCGGCTTCCGGCAGGCGACGAGTGACCTCGAGGAGATCTTCCTCAAGGTCACGGGCCAGGACGAGGGGGAGAACGCGGCATGACGGCGGCGACCCCGGCCATGGCAGTTCCGCGGCGCGCGGCGGCTCGTGAATTCGGGGCGGCGGTTCGCACCATCATGGTCAAGGAGCTCCGCAGCCGATTCCGCAGTCGGCGCGCGTTCGTGATCCTGACCATCTACCTGGGGCTGCTCGCCCTCCTGGCGTATGGCACCTACGCGGTCATCGCTCCCGGCGCACGGCAGTCGGCGCAGTTCGGGGGGAGCGGAACCAGCGCCTCAGCGAGCATCGGGATCGGGGTCTTCATCGTCCTCTCCCTCTTCCAGCTGTTGCTCGTCTGCTTCATCGCACCGGCGTTCACCACCGGAGCGATCTCGCTCGAACGCGAGAAGCAAACCCTTGACCTGCTGATCAGCACGCCACTACGCCCCGGCGCGATCGTCGTTGGCAAGCTCGCCGCGGCGCTGGCCTACGTGGTACTCATGATCCTGGCCGCCATCCCGATCTCGGCCATCGTGTTCATGTACGGCGGGGCGACCGTGGAAGACCTGGTGCGGCAACAGGTCGTGCTGTTGGTGACGGCGCTCGGACTCGGCGCCATCGGTCTCTTCTGGTCCGCCCTCCTCAAGCGCACCCAGGCGGCCACCGTGCTCACCTATTGCACGATGCTGGGCCTCACTGTCGGGACGATCCTGCTGTGGGGGTTCTGGACGTTGCTCGCGTCGCGCGATTCGCTGACCGGCACGCAGCGCGCCCCTGAGCAGCTCCTATGGATCAACCCGGGCGTGGCGATGGTGGATGTCGTGGCGGAGACCGAAGCCGGCGGTTTCGGAGGCTGGTCGAACATCCTCAGCGAGTTCATCAGCGGCGGATCGGTAGGCGTGACGGCACCAGCGCTTCAAGGTGGCGGCGTCGTCTGCAAGGGCGACACCTGCGTCCAGACCGATGCCAACGGCAACCCGATCGACCTCGGGAGCCGCCCGTCGGGACCGGATCAGACCCAATCCGCGAGCGGCCACTTCTGGCCGCGCTTCTCGATCAGCTTCACCGTCCTCGCGATCCTCGCCACGATCCTGTCGATGCGCCTGGTCGTGCCCGCCGGTATGCGATTCGTCTTCCGCCGCTCGCGTCCCCGAGGGCCGGTGGCGGCGACAGTCGCACCGACGGCAGCTGGGGACCGCACGAGTGCCGAACTCGTCGCCGCGGCTGAGCCGGAGATCACCCCGCTCGAGGAGACCCCGTAATGGCCAATCGGCGGGACGCGCCTCCGCCGGCTCGGCGTTCCGATCGATCGGACCGCCTGGTCGCGGCCGCATTCGCCGAGCGGGTCGGCCGCGATGCCCTCGTTCGGCTCGGGATCCTGCGCCGCAGGCTGTGGCGTCAACGTGCCTTCGCCGCGGCGACGGTCGCGATGGCGGTCGGCGGGGTGGCCATGGTGCTGGTGCAGATCCTTTCGCGGCTCGTTGCGCTGGAGCACGCCGGCTGGTACGCCATCGGCGCAGCTGCGGTCATTGGGCTGGGATGGCTGGTCGCCTGCCTGCGCCTGCGGCCCTCGCTGGCGCTCACGGCTCGCCGGGCGGATGCCGAACTCGTCCTGCGCGAGCGGCTCGGGACCGCCGTTGAGCTCGCCACAACGCCGGTCGACGACCTCCCCGTCGACGTGCGGCCCCTCGCTGAGCGTCAGCTGACCGATGCGCACGATCGGCTGGCGACCGCGAGCCTCGGATCTGCCTTCCGCCTTGGCCTCGCCCGCCGCCCGCTCGGGGCGTTGGGCGTGGCGCTGGGGCTGGTCGTCGTGCTGGCGGTCTGGCCGAATCCCCAGGACGCGGTCCTCCGTGATCGCACTGCGACGCGAAGCGCCAGCCGCTCCGTCGCCGAGAAGGTGGAGAAGATCGCCGAACAGACGGAGAAGGAGAACGCGGGGGCCAGGGACCCACGCCGCGAGCAGCTCGCCCAGCAGCTCAGGCAGCTCGCTCAGCAGCTACGACAATCCGGGGACGACCGCCAGGCGACACTCGCCAAGATCGGCAGCGTCCAGGAGCAGCTCGATCGAATGAGTGACCCCCAAGCGGCCGCCAAGGATGCTTCGCTCACCAACCTGGCGCGGGCCATCTCGCGGGCGGCGACCGGGCAGGAGGAGGCGAACCCCCAGGGGGATCCCGAGCAGGCGGCAAAGGACCTCGAGCAGCTCAAGAGCGATGTGGCTACCGATCCGGGTCAGGCATCCCCACGAGCCAGTGCCCTGGAACAGGCGGCCAGGTCGGCCGCGGCTTCGCATCCTGAGGTCAGCCAGCGCCTCCAGGATGCTGCGGACGCCCTGCGTAAGGCCGCCGAGAGCGGCGGCCAGCCGGACCGACAGGCGGCACAGGCTGCCCTCCAGCGCGCCGCCGATGCGCTGCGGAAGGCGCAGGCCGATCGATCGCTGCAGCGAGACGTGGCGCGATCGCAATCCGCGCTCCAGGAGGGATCCCGCGAGGTCGCCCGCGCTGGACAGCAGCAGCCAGGAGCTTCTGGCCAGCCTGGTGGATCTGGACAACCGGGCGGCAGCGGCCAGCCGGGCGGCCCCGGACAGCCGGGCGGCAGTGGCCAACCCGCCGGCAGCGGCCAGCCGGGCGGCTCAGGGCAGCCAGGCGGGAGTGGCCAACCCAGCGGCAGCGGCCAAGCCGGCGGCAGCGGCCAGCCGGGCGGCTCTGGCCAACCCGGCGGCTCTGGCCCACCGGGGGGTCAACCGGGCGGTCAGCCCGGGCAGGGCGGCCAACTGGGTGGCGGTGGCGGGACGAACGTCCGCCGAATCCCGGGCGGCGGCGTCCGCACCGGCTCGTTCAACGGCCCAAGCCAGGGAAACAAGCAGCCCACCGTCGGCGGGGACGACTCCGTCTTCGCCCCTTTCAATCGGATCGGCCGGCCGGGCGACCCGAGCTTCATCGCCGGGCAGGGAGGCGAGGGCGGGCCCATCCAGAACGGCAGCGGGTCGGGCGTGGGAATCGACAACCAGGCGCTCGTGCCGTATCGGGCCGTCTTCAGCCTGTTCTCCGACTTCGCCAACTTCCAGCTCGACAGCGCACAGGTGCCGATCACGCTCAAGGACTTCGTGCGCGACTACTTCAGCCGCCTTCAGCCAACGGAGTGACCTGATGACAAAGGCCGATGTCGCCGCTTCCGCGCCGGACCGGCTCTCGCCCGAGCGGTTTGGCGAGCTCGCCAGGGGGATCGAGGCCGAGGTCGGCCGGTTCATCGTGGGCCAGCAAGAGCTGGTCCGGCTGACGCTGATCAGCCTGTTGGCGGGTTCGCACGCCCTCCTGGAGGGCGTCCCTGGCCTCGGTAAGACGATGCTGGTCCGGACCCTCTCGGAGGCCTTGGAGCTCGGGTTCAGCCGCATCCAGTTCACGCCCGACCTAATGCCCGCGGACATCGTGGGGACGAACATCATCGTCGAGGAGGGCGGCGAACGCCGCTTCCGCTTCCAGCCCGGGCCGATCTTCTCCAACCTCGTCCTGGCGGACGAGATCAACCGCGCCACGCCAAAGACCCAGAGCGCCCTGCTCGAGGCAATGCAGGAGCACCGGGTCACGGTCGCCAAGACCCAGTACACCCTGACCGAGCCGTTCTTCGTGCTCGCCACCCAGAACCCCCTCGAGATGGAAGGGACCTACCCCCTTCCCGAGGCACAGCTGGACCGGTTCTTCTTCAAGATCGACGTGCCGTTCCCCACCGAGGGCGAGCTGCTGCAGATCATGGAGCGCACCACCGGGGCGGAAACGCCGATCGTGGGCAAGGCGGCCACCGGCGCAGACGTGCTCGCCATGCAGGCCCTCGCCCGTGACGTCCCGATCGCCAGCCACGTGATGGCCTACGCGGTGCGGGTGCTGCGCGCGACCCACCCCGATGTCGACGGGGCCCCGGAGCTCGTGACGAACTACGTCCGCTACGGCGGATCGCCGCGCGGTGCGCAGGCAATCGTGCTGGGCGCCAAGATCCACGCCCTCCTGGATGGACGGTTCAACGTGTCTTTCTCCGACGTGCAGGCCGTGGCGCCCGCGGCGCTGCGCCATCGGATCATCCTCAACTTCGAGGGTGAGGCGGAGGGGATCCGAGCGGACTCCGTCGTGCGCGCCATCCTCGCCGGGACGCCCACCGAACCGGCCGGCTGACGGCCGAGCGGCGATGACCATCGCGCCCGGGCCCTCGCCGGGGTCCTCGACCGCACGCGCGCCGCTCTTCGACGAGGCGTTCCTGCGCCGGCTCGAGCAGCTCGAGCTTGCCTCGCGGCGGCTCACCGCCGGCCGGATGAAGGGTGAGCGCCGAAGCGTGCGTCGCGGTCAGAGCGTCGAGTTCGCCGATTACCGCAACTACACCGCAGGCGACGACCTCCGCCAGCTCGACTGGAACGTCTATGCGCGCCTCGAGAAGATGTTCATCAAGCTGTTCGTCGAGGAAGAAGACGTCACCGTCCACGTCCTCGTCGATGCGTCGCGATCGATGGACTATGGCGACCCTAACAAGCTCGACTTCGCGCGGCGGGCGGCGGCCGCACTCGCCTACCTGGGGTTGGCACACCTCGACCGAGTCAGCGTGGGCTTCCTGGGCGACGGCCGGGCCAGCACGATGCGCGCGCTGCGCGGCAAGGGGCGGACGCTGGAGCTGTTCGGCTTCCTCTCCGGCGAGCGTGGCGAGCGCCTGACCGGCCTGGCCGATGCGGCTCGCTCCTACGCCTCGCGCCTGCGCGGCACGGGGCCGCTGCTCCTGCTGAGCGACCTCATGGACCCCGGCTATCTCGACGCCCTGCGCGACCTGGCCGGGACTCGCTGCCAGCTCTCCGTGCTCCACATCCTGGCGCCCGAGGAGATCGACCCGGATGTTCCGCCGGATGCGCGCCTCGTCGACAACGAGACCGGCCAGGGAGTCGATGTCACCGGCGACGCGGATCTCAACGATCGCTACCGCACGCGCCTCGCCGAGTGGCAGGAAGAGGTCGCCACGTTCGTGGGGCGGCGCGGTGGAACCTACGTGGCGGTCCCCACCGACCTCGATCTGACAGACCTCCTCTTCGACGTCCTGCGCCGCCGTCGGGTGCTGACATGACGCGCATCCGCCTCTCCCCAACCGAACTGCGCCGCAACCCTCCCAAGGCTGCGCCGTCCCGTGTGCGCCGCGAGGGAATCGCCGCTCGGAGCCTTCCCAAGGTCAAGACGGGTGAGGCCCGCCCCCCAAGCGTCGCGCCAGCCGCGAGGGGGGTGGGTCTCAACCGTCACGAGCGTCCCGGAGGGCTTGGACCGTGATTGCTCCGCTGGCGCTCATCGGCCTGCTCAGCGTCCCCGTGATTGTTGCCTTCTACATGCTGCGGCTGCGACGCCGGGACGTGCCGGTCGGCTCCACCTTCCTCTGGCAGCAGCTCATCCGCGACGTGGAGGCCAACGCCCCGTGGCAGCGGCTCCGCTTCAGCTGGCTGCTCCTTGTCCAGCTGCTGATCGCCGCGCTCGTGGTGCTGGCGGCGGCTCGACCGTTCGTCAACGTGACCTCGGAGCTCGCCGCCAATGTCGTCCTCATCGTCGATACCTCCGCCTCGATGGGCGCGATGGATCCGTCGGGCCCGCGCATGGACGCCGCGCGCGAGGCAGCGCACGGGGTGATTCGCCGCCTGCCGGAGGGTGGCAGGGTGACGGTGGTCACCAGCGACGACACGGCGCACGTGCTCGTCTCGGAGACCGATGACCGCGCCTCCGCCGACGCAGCCATCAACCGCGTAACGGCCACGGAGCTTTCCGGTGACCTGACCGATGCCTTCGCGTTGGCCTCGGCGCTCGCCGCCCGCGACAGCGACTCGACCGTGGTCGTCGTCTCGGATGCCAACGTCGCGCGACTGCCGAGCGTCGGCATCGGGGCCCCGGTCCACGTGGAGCGGGTCGGGAGCACGGACCGGAACCAGGCGATCGCCGCGCTTTCGCTACTGCGTCGCGCTGGCGGCGCCCAGCTCGACTGTTTCGTGGCGGTCAGCAACCCGTCCATGGCCGATGCCTCGCGACGCCTCGAGCTGTACGCGGACGGAACGCTCGTCGACGCGCGCGACCTCACCGTGCCGGCTGGTCAGCGCTCCGAGGCGATCGTGTCGAGCATCCCCGCCTCGACCAACGTCGTGGAGGCGCGTCTGGCGGGCTCGGACGGCCTTTCGGTGGACGATCGCGCGTTCGCCCTGGTGCCGTCATCGGGCACAACGCGAACGCTTCTCGTGACAAGCGGCAACACGTACCTGGAGAATGCCCTGGCCCTCCTCCCCCGCCTCGAGCTCTACGCCGTGGCCCCGGGCGGGTACCCCAAGGCCCTGGCGGACGCCGATGCCGCCAGGCAGCCGTACGGACTCATCGTCTTCGACAGGTTCGTCCCGTCGGGCGCCCCGAGGATCCCCTCCCTCTACGTTGGGCCACCGGCGAAAGGAGCATTCGGGATGCTGGGCGCCTCGATCCAGGGCCCGTTCATCGGCCACACCGACCCCAATGATCCCTTGCTGCGCTTCGTCAACCTCTCGACCGTCCACATCGGACGTGCGAGGACGGTGACCCTGGCCGACGGGATGCGATCCGTGGTCTCCTCGAGCGGCGGGGTGCCGCTCGTCGCCGCAGGACGCGTCGACGGGCACCCGGTCGGATTGCTCACCTTCGTCCTTGGCGACAGCGACCTGCCGCTCCAGGTCGCCTTCCCGCTGCTCATGAGCAACCTGGCGGACTTCCTCCTGCCACCCGGAGACGGGGTCCTGCCGCCATCGGCCTCGCTGGGCCAGCCGATCGCCCTGGCGCTCGACCCGTCCCTGGCATCGGTCACCCTCGTCGATGGCGGAGTGAGCACCAGCATCGCCCTCGCCGGCGGGCGCGGAACCCTGCCCGGCGCGACCACGGTGGGTATCCGCGAGCTGCGCGACCCGAGCGGAGCGACCATCGGCCGCACGGCGGCGAACCTGTTCGACCCCGCCGAGTCGAAGATCGCGCCCGGCGACCCGCTGCGCATCATCGACCTGGGCAGGGTCTCGTCGACCGGCTCGGGCTCCACCCAGCCCGCCCGCGCCGAGTGGTGGTGGCCGCTGGCGGCCGCCGCATTGGCCCTGCTCCTGGTCGAGTGGATCCTGTTCCATCGGCCGACCCGCCGCACGCTGGGGCAGCTCCTGCGCAGGAGACGGGGGCCCGCCGCGGGCGGGCCATCTGCTCGGCGCTCCGTGGGCAGGACACCCGGGTGATTCCGATCGCGTTCGCGGATCCGGCCTGGCTCTGGCTCGTGCCGGCCGCCTTGCTGGTGGTGTTCCTCGGCTGGCTGGGCGCCTCGCGACTGCTGTCGGCCGGGCGGCGCATCGGCTCCCTGGTCATTCGCGTGGTGCTCGTGGTCGCGCTGGGGATGGTCCTCGCCGGCGCGCGCCTGGCGCTCGCGTCCGACCGGCTGGCAGTCGTCTTCCTGGTCGACGCGTCGGCGTCGATGGTGCCCGCGACCCGCGATGCGCTCCTGGAGTTCGCTCGCGAGGCCGTGGGGCGGATGCCGCAGGGCGATCTGGCCGGGGTCGTCGTGTTCGGGGCCAACGCGCTGGTCGATCGGCTCCCCGCGGAGTCGAACGAGCTGCAGGCTCCCACCTCGGTCCCGGTCGTCGCATCAACCGATGTCGCGGCGGCGGTTCGCCTGGCCACCGCGGTCATGCCGGCGGGCACGCAGCAGCGCCTGGTCCTGCTCTCGGACGGAAATGACACGGCGGGCGATGCCACCGAGGCGATTGCCGCGGCGGCAACGCGAGGTGTTCGCCTCGACGTCGTGCTGCCCTCGGGGGACACCTACGGTGAGGCACTGGTCGACGGTCTCGACGCCCCGAGCGGTTCGCGCGTCGGCGAGTCGATTCAGCTCACCGCGCGGGTCCGCAGCACCGTCGCCACCCCCGCGACGCTCCGCCTGCTGGCCGACGGTGCCACGGTTGCCACCCGTCAGCTCTCGCTGACTCCCGGGAGCACCGAGATCAACTTCACGATCAAGACCGACACGCCCGGCTTCCACGTGTTCCGGACGGTGATCGAGCCAAAAACAGACCACTTCCCCCAGAACAACGCCGCGGACGCATACGTCCTTGTCAGCGGCGAGCCGCAGGTCCTCCTGGCGACCGACGATCCGGCGCGTGCCGCCGACCTCGTCGCCTCGCTGCGAACGGGTCGCCAGCAGGTCACGGTGGTTCCGCGGTCCGGGGTGCCGACCTCGATCGCGACGCTCGCCGGCTACGACGCGGTCGTCCTCGACGATGTCTCCGCGCAGGACCTTGGGCCCGCGACCATGGAGGCGCTGCAGGCCTATGTGCGCGACCTGGGTAAGGGTCTCGTGATGCTCGGCGGAAAGCGCTCCTACGGGGCAGGCGGGTTCCTCAACACGCCGATCGAGGAGACGCTTCCCGTCTACATGACCGTCCGCGACCGGACCCGAAACCCGGACGTGGCATTGGTCGCCGTTGTCGACAAGAGCGGCTCGATGGCGGACTGCCACTGCACCTCCGACAATCGTGGCACCGCGCAGAGCGGCCAGCGCGGGTTCGAGAAGGTGGATATCGCCAAGGAGGCGATCATCCGGGCCGCCGAGGCCTTGACTCCCACCGACCAGCTTGGGGTGGTGGCCTTCGACAGCAGTGCCCATTGGGCAGTCCACACCGCCCCGGTCGACGTCAACACCCTGCAGAACGGCCTTGGCTTCCAGGCCGATGGCCAGACGAACATCTATGCCGGGCTCAAGGCGGCGTACGACGACCTCCTGAAGAACCCGGCAAAGCTGCGGCACATCATCCTCATCACCGATGGCTGGAGCCAATCGGGCGCCTACGACCAGTTCCTCGCGGACCTGAAGAAGGCGGGCATCACGCTCTCGACGATCGGGACCGGTGGAGGATCTGCCCAGGTCCTCAGGACCCTCGCCGAGCGGTCCGGCGGTCGCTACTACAACGCGGACGATGCCACCAAGATCCCGGACATCTTCCTGAAGGAGACGATCCAGACCGCCGGCGAACGGGTCGTCGAGGAGCGTTTCCAGCCGGTCCCTTCGGCGCCCTCGGAGATCCTGCGCGGACTCGACGCAGGGCGCCTGCCGTATCTCCTGGGGTACAACGCAACCACCGCCAAGGGCACGGCCACGGTCTCCCTGCTCACCGCGCGTCAGGACCCACTCCTCGCGCAGTGGCAGTACGGCCTGGGGCGGGCGGTGGCCTGGACCTCGGATGCTCGACAGCAGTGGGCCGGCCAATGGATCGGGACGCCGGAGTACGGCACGCTCACTGCCCAGCTCGTGAGCTGGGTCCTGCCCCCGCAGGACGAGCAGGGGATCGACGTGCGCTTCACCCCTCGCCGCAACGGAGAGCTCGGGGTGGAGGTTACCTCCCTCGACGACGATGGGGCGCCGCGCAACTTCTTCCAGACGGCCGTCCGGCTGGTGTCACCCGACCTCTCCCCCATCCAATCGACGCTGCAGCAGATCGGCCCGGGCCGGTACCAGGGGACGCTGCGCGCCGACCAGCCCGGCGCCTACCTCGTGCGGGTGGCGCAGACCCGCACGGGGAATCCATCGGCGAGCCGTACGCTGGGCCTCGTCAGCCCAGCCGCCGAAGAGTTCCGCCGGCTTGGGGTCGACCGCGAGGCGCTGGCCGCGGACGCGCAGGCCGGATCTGGGCGCGAGCTGACGACCAAACAGGCGGCCGATGTCTGGCGACACGACATCCGCGCCGATGCCTTCCCGACCCCGATCTGGCCATGGCTCCTCGTGCTCGCGATCCTCCTGGTGCCGATCGACGTCGGGGTGCGACGCGTCGCGCTCAGCCGTGCCGACCTGCGGCGGGCGCGCGCCTGGACGGCTCGGCGGCTTGGGCTGGGCGGGCCCCAGCCCGAGGCAACTCCGGGACTCGCGGATCTGCTCGCGGCGAAGAGCCGTTCCGAGCGCCGTGCCGACCGACGGGTCGTCCAGGATGAGGGCTCCGTCTCTCCGGCGACCGCGCCCCCGGCACCGCCACCATCACCCGAGCCAGCGTCTTCGGGGCCATCACTGCAGTCCACCGCAACATCGGCTTCGGAAGGTGGCTCGCCAGCCGCGCCCTCCGGCGAGACCCTGGCCGAGCGACTGGCTCGACTTCGGCGCGGCGGTTAGTCGATCCGCTCAGTCCCCGGCTCGATCTCCTCGAACGTCCCTTCCCCGGGTCGCGGCGCGGGGCGCGGGGCCAGCCTCGGCGCGCGCAGGAAGAGGAATGCCATTGCCGCCAGGGTGAGCACCGCGATGATGGGGATCCAGGGCAGTTGCCGGTAGTCGAGCGGCGCGACAACGCTGACCGTGGCCACCGCCTTGTGACCGAATGGGTCCGAGGCCTCGACACGGACGTCGCGTGGCACGAATCCGGCCGGAACGCTTACCCGGAAGCGGCCCTGAGCGTCCGTGGCTGCGCGGCGTCCCTCGGCAACCACCGTGGCAGCAGGATCGGTCGTCCCGGAGATCTCTGCCTGGAAGAAGAGCGATACGAGCGGGCCGCTCGCCCGCAGCTGCGGCGGTTGGCGGAGCGCCTTGACCCGCCAGGTCCTGGCGTACCCATGGCCTCCTGGCGTCACGATGTAGAGAGCCGCGTCGAACGTCTCGTCACCCGGCTTGGTGAATCGGTAGCGAAACGGGATCTGGAACGGGAAGACGCCGGTCGTCGTGGCGGCGGGGTCGGGTTCGGTGAGCAGGTCAAGGGTGCTCTCGCTGCCGACATGGACCTCGGCGAGTGAGCCCGGTGGGGTGGCCACCGTGGCCCGCATCCCTGCCGCACTGACGAAGATGGCATTGCCGCCTGGATCGCGTGGATCGACCACCGCCCCGGCCGTCATGGGGCGCAGGGCGCCGCCATCGGCTTCCGCGGTGAGGACCATCTCGGTCGGGGCCAGGCTGATGCTGTACGCCTGTTCTGCCAGCAGGCTCCCGTCCTGCCGGTCGACGCCTTGAGCCGGGGGTGCGGCGAGCGACCGAAGGATGGCGACACGGTCACCTGCCTCGCCGAGCGTTCCGATGGGCACCATGCCTGGCAGAAGCGCCATTGGTCTCGTGTCGGGAGGCAGGCCAGGCGGCGCCCGCACCAGGGTTCCGCCGGCCACGAACCCGGTCGCACCTCCGGCCATCGGGTCGGGCCATGGGCCAACGTAGGGCGGAAGAGCGGACTTGGCGAAGGCCAGCGCCGCGGGGCTCGCGGGGCTCCGCGTGGCGCTGGCCTCGTTAAGGTTGGCCGCCAGCAGGTCGACGCCCGCATGCGGGCCGCGATCGACGACGACTCGCGCGTTCTTCCCGGTGCCCAGGAGGGCCACGGGCTGACCCTTGCGCGTCGATTGGGCGAGCTGCCGAAGGGAGCCGTCGGCGGGCCACGAGTACGCGACGAGAGGGGCGTTCACGTCGCCAAGGACGATTTCCGGGGTCGAGGCGCCGGCGGATGTGCCAACCCCGAGCGGCCGTCCGCTGAACGCCAGCTCGGTCCGTTCCACGTGGATCTTCCCACCGCGCAGCGAGATCCTGGTCAGCCCGTAGGCGGGCAGCGCGCTCGTCGCCGCGAAGGAGCCGACGAACGCCACCTCCTGGCCGGGCACGCCGTCGCTCTCGCCGAGCACCGACATCTGCGTCGGGTCGCCGGCGTTCAACGGCGAGAACCGCTGCAGATCGAAGGTCGTTCCATTCCAGCGGAGCACGCTGATGGCGTTCCGCTGGAGGGGCGACTCCGGTTCCTGGATGACGAGCTCGTCGGTGCCATCGCCATCCATGTCGAGGGTGATCACCGCGTTCGCACCTCGCCCGGTGGCGACGACCTTTCGCAGCTCCAGTATGCCACTGCTGATCCCGGATACCGCCCATCCGGTGAGGCAGCAGCCAGCGTCCTGGCCGGACACCGGCCCGGAGTTCACGAACACGAGCAGCCGCTCGCGGCCGTGATCGTGCCAGGTCACGATGCGCGCTGGGTCGCTGGAGAGCGCCGAGACCAACGGGCGTGGACCCTCGGACGTCGTGGCCTCCCATTCGAGTGGCGCCTGGCTGGACGAGACCCATCCCCCCGACGGGATCTGGCGGATCACTTCGAGGGCCATCAATTGGTTGTCGCGCGCGTACGGCACGATCTCCACGAGATCGCGCCGACCGTTCCCGTCGATGTCCGCGACGGCGGCATCCAAGGCGGTGCCATCCAGGCGAATGGCGTCGGGCTCCGCGGGAATCGAGGTCACGGCCCGAGCGGGTCCCGGCGAGGTCGCGCCGCCGAGCACGGCCGCGAGCAACGCAGCCACCACGCACGGCCCGGCGGCGCGCCGCAGCGCACCCATCTGTGGGGGCATCGTCGCCGCAGCATACCCCCCGGATCGGCGTCTGGCATCATGCCGGCCATGGCGCCTCCTCCGGTCCTCTGGAGCCCGCCTGCCGACGCCCGCCACACCTCCCGAGTCGGCCGGTACCTCGAATGGCTGGCCGACCGGCGGGGCCGTTCGTTCGAAACGTACGACGCCCTCTGGCGCTGGTCGGTCGAGGACCTGAACGGATTCTGGGGATCGATAGCCGAGTATTTCGGGGTGGAGTTCCGATCGACGCCATCAGCCGCCCTGGCCGATGCCGCCATGCCGGGCGCGGCATGGTTCCCGGGCGCCACGCTCAACTGGGCGCAGCACGCCCTTCGCCTCTCCGGGCGTTCGGACGACGACGTCGTGATCATTGCCCGTTCCGAGTCCCGTGCCGAGCAGCGGATGACCGTCGCCGAGCTGCGCGAGGCGGTGGCACGGGTCCGGGCCGGCCTCCTGCGGCTCGGGATCGGCCGCGACGACCGGGTGGCCGCTTACCTGCCGAACGTTCCCGAGGCAGCCATCGCGCTCCTTGCCTGCGCGAGCATCGGTGCCGTGTGGTCGTCATGCGCGCCCGAGTTCGGCACGCGCAGCGTCATCGACCGTTTCGGGCAGATCGAGCCCGCGGTTCTGCTCACGATCGACGGATATCGCTACGGGGGCCGCGACATCGATCGCACCAGGGAGATTGCCGAGATCCGGAGCGCTCTCCCGAGCCTGCGCGCGGTCGTCGTCCTGCCCTACCTGCGCCCTGGAGAACCCGCGCCGGACGGGGCACAGACATGGGGCGAGCTGGTGCAGGAACCGGGCGACCTGGCGTTCGAGGCGGTCCCCTTCGATCATCCGCTCTACGTGCTCTACAGCTCGGGCACCACCGGATTGCCCAAGCCGATCGTCCATGGCCATGGCGGGATCTTGCTCGAGCACCTGAAGATCCATGCACTCCACCACGACCTGGGCGCCGACAGCCGCTTCTTCTGGTACACGACGACCGGCTGGATGATGTGGAACTACCTGGTCTCCGGCCTCCTGGTTGACGCGACGATCGTCCTTTACGACGGCAGCCCGGGCCACCCGGACCTCATGCACCTCTGGCGCCTGGCCTCGGAGACAGGGATCACCTGCTTCGGCACCAGTGCACCGTTCCTCATGGCCTGCCGAAAGGTCGGCCTGGCCCCGAGCCGAGAAGTGGACCTCTCCGCGCTGCGGAGCATCGGCTCGACCGGTGCGCCGCTGCCGGCAGAGGGATTCCGCTACGTCTACGAGGCGATCGGTTCACACCTGCAGCTGGCCAGCGTCTCGGGAGGCACCGATGTATGCACAGCATTCGTCGGTGCAAGCCCGCTCGTGCCGGTCTGGGAGGGCGAGATCAGCTGCCGCCACCTGGGCTGCCGGATCGAGGCCTTCGACGCCGACGGTCGCTCGCTGGTCGACGAGCAGGGCGAGCTGGTCATCACCGCGCCGATGCCCTCGATGCCCGTGGGCTTCTGGAACGATCCCGACGGGAGCCGCTATCGGGCGGCGTACTTCTCCGACTTCCCGGGGGTGTGGCGCCATGGCGACTGGATCACGATCACCGACCGCGGCAGCTGCGTGATCAGCGGGCGCTCGGACGCGACGCTGAACCGTGGCGGTGTCCGTATCGGCACCGCCGAGTTCTACGCGGTCGTCGAAGCGGTTCCCGAGGTGGCAGACGCCCTCGTCGTCCACCTCGAGGACGGCGATCAGCTCCTGCTTTTCCTCGCGCTCAGGCCTGGAGAGGAGCTCACCCACGAGCTGCGCACCCGGATCGCGGCCGAGCTACGCAGCAGCCTCTCGCCGCGCCACGTCCCCGATCGGATCGTCGAGGTTCCCTCGGTACCGCGAACCCTCTCCGGCAAGAAGCTCGAGGTACCGGTGAAGCGCATCTTGACCGGGACGCCGCCGGAGCAGGCAGCCTCCCGTGACTCCCTCGCTGACCCGTCGAGCCTCGATGCGTTCGTGGACTTTCTTGGTTCCGGACAGCGCCAGCAACGGCCGCGAGAACCCGCCGGCTAGTTCGCGCGGATCCCCAGCAGGTTGCGAGCGATCACCAGCCGCTGGATCTGGCTCGTCCCCTCGCCGATCTCGGTCAGCTTCGCGTCGCGCAGGTAACGCTCGACCTTGTATTCGGTGATGTAGCCGTAGCCGCCGTGCACCTGGATCGCCGCGTTGGTCACCCGTGATCCGACCTCGGAGGCGAAGAGCTTGGCCATCGCCGCCTCGGTCGAGTACGGCTGCCCCTGGTCCTTGAGCCAGGCCGCCCGATAGACGAGCAGGCGGGCCGCATCGATCTCGGTTGCCATGTCGGCGATCATGAAGGCCACCCCCTGGAAGGCGGCGATCGGCCTGCCGAACTGCTCCCGGCGCTGTGCATAGGCCGATGCCGCCTCGTACGCGGCCTGCGCCAGCCCCAGGGCCATGGCTCCGATCCCGATCCGACCGCCGTCGAGGGTCTTGAGGAAGAGCTTGTCCCCCTCGCCTTCAACCCCGAGCAGGTTCTCGGTCGGGATCCGGCAGTCGTCGAAGAGCAGCTCACCGGTATTGCTCGCATGGAGGCCCATCTTCTCCTCCATGCGGCCGATGCTGAAGCCGGGCGTGTCCGCCTCGACGATGAATGCGCTGATCCTGCCCGAATCGGCCTCGCGGTCGGTGACCGCGGTGACGATGTACGTATCGGCGACGCCGGCGTTGGTGATGAAGCGCTTGCTGCCGTTGAGGACCCAGCAATCGGGCTCGCGATGGGCGCGGGTGCGGGTCCCCCGAGAATCGCTGCCGGCGCCGGATTCGGTCAGGCCGTAGGCCCCGAGCTTCCGGCCGGAGGCCAGCGGACGGAGGTAGCGCTCCTTCTGCGCGTCGGTTCCGGCGAGGTAGAGCGGGTTGCAGCCCAGGCTGGTGTGCGCGCTGACGATGATCCCCACGCTTCCGGAGACACGCGACAGCTCCTCGATGGTGATCGCGTATGCCAGCGAATCGAGCCCGGTGCCGCCGACCGCCTCGGGATAGGGCACCCCCAGCAAGCCCAGTGCGGCGGCCTCGCGAATGATCTCGTGGGGAAACTCGCCGCGTCGCTCGAGCTCGTCGGCGACCGGTGCGATCCGCCCCTCGGCGAACTCACGCACGGTGCGCCTGATCTGCTCGTGTTCGGGAGAGAGGGCGAAGTCCATGGCCGCCCAGAGTCTAGCGAAGTAGACGGAACCGG
>JALYLB010000157.1 GCA_030774475.1 Chloroflexota bacterium
GCATGGCCTGAGCGCGCGGGCTCGGGACGATGCTGGCGGTGAGGGCCACGATGAGCGGCCGCGGCCGCGGAAGGCTTGCCGCCAGCTCCAATCCGTCGCCATCGGGGAGGCGGACGTCGAGCAGGAGCATGTCGAAGGTGCTCGCAGCGAGTGCGGCGCGTGCCTCCGCGATGGTTCCGGCCTCGGTCAACTCGGCGTCGCGCAACCGCGGATCTTCTGCCCTCGCCAGGGTGGCACGCACCAGGGCCCGGTTGAGCGCCTCGTCCTCGAGCAGGAGCACGCGCGCTGGCCTGTCAACCACCGGGGACGACACCCGCACCGTTGGGGGCTGCGCTCCTCAAGACGGCGGCGGCCAGCCAGGTCCGGAGTGCATCTCCGGCGCTCGGTCCCTTCTGGCAGAGGCCGACCACCTGCCCATTCAGGCGCTGCTTGTCCGCGGCTGTGAGCTCATGTCCGGTCAGCACCAGGATCGGGGTGTCTGCGGTGGCCGGGCTCGCCTTCAGCTGGGCAACCACCTCGAATCCATCGATCTCCGGCATCAGCAGATCGCAAATGACGAGGTCGAGCCCTCCATCGCGCGCGATCTCGAGCCCCTCCCGACCGCCCTCGGCGGTGAGGACATTCGCACCGGTCGGCTCGAGCGTGGCTCGCAGGAGAGCGAGCGTCGCCGGATCGTCGTCGATGGCGAGCACGGTCGCGCTATCACGCGCCGGAGGGAGGCATCGGTCAAGGGCGCTCACCAGCGCGTCTCGGTCGACGGGCTTGAGCAGATAGTCCGCCGCGCCGAGCGCCAGCCCCATCTCGCGCTCATCCACGACGGTGACCACCACCACCGGGGTGTCGCGCAGCTGCGGGTCTGCCTTCAGGCGTCGCAGGACCTCCCAGCCGTCGATGTCCGGCAGCAGGATGTCGAGGAGGATCGCTTCGGGCCGATGGCGGCGCGCCGCGGCGACGCCGTCGATCCCGTTCGCGGCCGTCACCAGCCGATGGCCAGTCGGCTCCAGGTAGTGAGCGATGAGTCGAATGGCCTGCGGGTCGTCCTCGATGAGGAGAACATGGGCCGCGCCATCGAGGGCCGGCATCCGCCGGTCGCCGACCGCCGTGCCGAGCGGGCTCGGCGGAAGGGAGACCGCACCGCCAACTGGGAGGATCACCGTGAAGGTGGATCCCCGGCCAAGCTCGGAGTTCAGCTCGAGGCGGCCGCCGTGAGCTTCGACCAGGCGCCGGGTCAGTGCCAGACCCAGCCCGGTCCCCTGCTGGCGCTCGGTAGGATCACCGACTTGGACGAATTCCTCGAAGACGCGGGACACGTCATCGTGGGCAATGCCGACACCGGTGTCGGTCACCCCCACGTGGACCTCCGCCGTCCCGTTGAGTCCGACCTGGCTGGCGGAGACGATCACCGACCCACCGTCTCCGGTGAACTTGATGGCGTTGGAGAGGAGGTTGTAGAGGATCTGGCGGAAGCGACCTGGGTCGGCGAGCACGCGATCGGTGGCGAGCTCGCTCGTGACCACCAGGCGCTTGCGATCCGCGAGCGGCCGCACGCCGGCTAGCGCCTCGCCAACCGCAAGGCGAAGGTCGAGAGTAGCAGGATGAAGCTCGATCCTCCCGGCTTCGACCTTTGACAGGTCGAGCACATCATTGATGAGGTCGAGCAGGTGACGGCCGGCGCTGTTGACGTGCTCGATCCACTCGGATGGGACCGCTCGGCGCTCCTCTTCCGCGGGCTCGCTGCGCATAAGGTCGCTGAAGCCCAGGATCGCGTTGAGGGGCGTTCGCAGCTCGTGGCTCATGCTCGCCAGGAAGTCGCTCTTGGCCTGGCTCGCCGTCCGGAGGGCGTCAACCGTCTCTCCCAGCCGCGCGGTCAGCGCGGCTGCCTCAGCGAGGGCGGCCTCGCGTTCGGCGAGGCTCGCCGCCTGGCTGCCAAGGAGCACGAGGAGCGCCTCTTCGTCGTCGCCGAACAGGCTCTGATAGCGGTGCACAAGGACGACCACCACCTGCTCTGCCCCGCTGCCGGGGATCCCCAGCACGCTGGTCGTGGCCGGGGATTCGAGCGCGGCGAGCGCCCGAAGGGGGTCAGGGAGGCTGGCTGCCGCCCCATCGCGGACATTGGTCGGCGAAGCGCACATGGCCGTCCAGGCGTCTGCGTCGATGCTCGACGGGTCCTGGCTCACAGTGCCGGCGGAGGCAACCCGCCGCGCGGTACCGTCCGTGCGACCGGTGAAGACTGCGGCGCCATCGGCTCCCGATAACTCAATTGCGAGATCGGCGAAGGTCCACCAGGCGCCGCCGTCGCGATCTGAGGTGCTTGCCAGCAGGCGCTGTGTGCCCCTCAAGCCGCTGCGCGACTGCCACAGTCCACGCAGCCAGCGAGGCGGCAGGAAGGCGGCCAGGTAGGCGACCGCCGATGCCAGCGCACCGACCTGGGCCCCGGCGGTGGCGACTCGTCCGATGCCGTCCCCGGCCAGCGTCCCGACCAACACCAGCAGCGTCACGGCGATCAGCCCGGTCCCGGCGGCCGCCGCCCACAGGCGGATCTGGGCGCTCCCTCCACGGCGGCGGGCACCGCCGGCCATGAAGAATGCCGCGACCCCATCGACGACGAAGAAGTAGCCAATCGCAATCAGGAACACCGCGGGAACCCGAATCGCGAAGGTCAGCGAGATCGATACGGCCACGAAGACGATCCACGAGCCGATGATCAGCCGGCGCGGAACTGGTGCCAGGTCGGCGGCGAGGCGAAGGCTCAAGGGCGCATGTGCGATGAGCACGCTCACGGCCAGGGTCTGCACGATGGTTGGCATCGTGAGCCCCACGAGATTGAGGGCCTGGAGCGCAAACAGCGTGGCAATCGTCGCGAAGACGAGCACGACGTCGAGCTCGAGACGGCGCGGACGCCGGCTGAAGGCGACCAGCGCGGCGACAAAGATTGCGCCGAACGCGAACTCGATGACGATGGTGATCATGTTCAGACCGCTGGTCCGCCTGTAGTTGCCATCCACCCCTCAACGTGCGGTTTGGTTGCCCAACGTGCGGTTGGTTGCCCAGCCTACGGGCTATCCCTGGATGCGGGGATGACGCATTAGTACCAGGCGGCGGGCTGGCACGAGCCCTGCAGACCCTGGCCTGACCAGGAGGTGACGGACGATGCCTGACCTCACGACCGAGGCACGAGACAAGCTCCGAAGCAGCCAGTTCGCCTACGTGGACCGCGAGGGTGGCGAGCACCTGCCGATCAATGACGAGACCCATGTCCGCAACGCGATGGCCCGCTGGAACCAGACCGACTTCGAGAGCGAGGCCGCCAAGGAGCGGGCACGCAAGAAGATCCTGGCTGCCGCCAAGCGCGAGAAGATTGACGTGGATCCCGACGACAACGTCGCGCACCCGACGCGATCGTTGCGAGGCGCAAGCACGAAGCGCGGACCTCGGGGCGGCCGAAAAGAGAGCTGAGGCAGCTCTTCCACCCATGATCCAGAGGCCCCGGCGACCGCCGGGGCCTCATCGCCGATGCTAGGTGCACAATCGAGTCGTCCAGCCACTCGGCTGGGTCGCTGTGCCGGGCTGATTTACGGAGGGAGCAGGGCGTCGTGAGCAAGGCGATTCAGGTCTACCTCGAGGCTGGCACAAAGCGCACCTTCGCTGGCGCGCTGGACTGGCCCGGGTGGTGCCGCAGCGGACGAACCGAGGAGCAGGCGCTCGAGGCGCTCTCGGCGTACGCGGAACGGTACGCAGCCGTATTGAAGGGCGCCGGCCTGACCTTCTCGTCGGGTGCCGAGCTCAAGCGTTTGGAGGTTGCAGAGCGGTTGACCGGAACACCGACCACCGACTTCGGCGCGCCGGGGGTGGCGCCATCGGCTGACTCCGCACCCCTGAACGATGCCGCGCTCGCGCACCAGACCGCGCTGCTCGTCGCGGCTTGGGAAGCGTTCGACATGGCCGCGAGCAAGGCGCGCGGCACCCGCCTGAGCGTGGGGCCACGCGGCGGAGGCCGCAGCGTCTTCAAGATCGTGGCCCACGTCGCGGACGCCGACGAGGCGTACCTCGGAGCCCTCGGCGCCAAGCTGCCGTCGGGCGGTGACGTGCGTACCGCGATCCTGGAGGCGCTTGCTGCGAAGGTGCACGGCGAGCCGTTCGCCGTCCCCCGCAAGACACAACGCCCCTGGAGCCCGCGCTATGTCGTGCGCCGCTCCGCGTGGCACGCGCTTGACCACGCATGGGAGATGGAGGACCGTTCCTAGCTCATGGCATCGGACGTGCGCCCAAGAGCGGGGATGAGAAATTGGGTGGTGCGGATCACGCTGGGGTTGGGCGTCCTCGCCATCGCTCTCCTCGTCGTGTTCCTGCTGGTCGGCGGGCGTCCTGCCGTCACGCCGAGCCCGACCACGTCACCGACACCGGCCCTCGACCAGGCGCTGCTCAGCCGGCGGGTGACCTTCCTAGTGGTTGGCACCGACCAGAACGCCCAGCGCAAGGCGAGGCACGAGGTGCCGCTCACCGATTCGATGATCGTCGTGAGCATCAACGCGACGCACACCAAGCTGACCATGATCTCGGTGCCCCGGGACACGGTCGGCGTTCCGCTCGAGGATGGCAGCACCTGGAACCAGAAGCTCAACGCCCTCTACTCGCAGCGCGGGATGAAGGGGCTGCGGGGCGGACTGGACACCCTCCTCGGGGCCACCATCGACCTCACCATCCTCGTCGACATGGACGACTTCGGGCGGATCGTGGACGCGTTTGGCGGGATCGACCTCACGGTGCCCACGGCGATCGTCGATCCTTCAATCGGGCTGCGGATCACCGCCGGTCGGCATCACCTCGACGGGCGAACCGCACTCCTCTACAGCCGCAGCCGGCACACCACCAACGACTTCGACCGGGCCGCCCGACAGCAGCAGGTCCTGAGGGCGCTCCTCGCGCGCTTCGTCGATCCAAAGGCGAAGATCGACATCCCGGCACTGCTCTCCTCGTTGCGCAGCCTCCAGACCGATGTCCCCAGTGACAAGCTGCCGACGATGGCCGAGCTGGCCCGCCGCTCGAAGGGCGCCACCGTGACCGATGCCGTCCTCACGCCGCCCCGCTTCTATCGGGTAAGCACCACGTCGTCGCTCGGGTACATCCTCGTGCCAGACCTGGCCGCGATTCGCGCATTCAGCGTGCCCCTGCTCACCGGCCCATAAGCGAGCGTCCTTCGCGTGGCGGAGCGCCTCGAGGCGGGCGCTACCATTGGTGCCCGCCATCGGTGACCCGAGATGACCGATCGCCACGAGATTCCCCTGGAGACGACCGAGGGCCAGCGCGGCCCCGGCTCGTTCGGTGATCGCCTCATGGTCGGAGTTGCGATCATCGCCCTGCTGGGCGGTGTGTTCATTGTGGCGGGCAAGGTCTTCACTCGCGGTGACGGGGTGGCCGCCTCGAGTCCCACGGCCCGCGCATCGGGCGCACGACGTTCACCGCAGCCGACGCGGGCCCCGGCGCTGGAGGTCATGACCGTCCAGGGCGTCCCGGTCCCCGCGGCTCCGGCGCCCGAGCCACCGGGCTTCAACGGCTGGATTCGGGCGCTTGTCGACCTTCCGGTCGTCGAGGCGCCCATGAGCGGCGCGAACCAGGTCGGGGCGATCGCGCGTGGCGACGTCGCGCAGGTCTCACAGGTGCCATCGGCGGTGCCCGACGGCATCACCTGGTACCAGATCCAGTCCGGCACGATGGGCGGAAGCGTCATCGCCGCCAGGCGCGGCACGAAGGACTACGTTCGGCGCTACGCGCAGCCGCCCTACCCGTACGGCGCAAGCGTGAATGGCCTGGTCGCTGGTCCGGATCGCTTCGTCGCATTCGGCTTCACGGCTGACCTGCCCGGGGCGCCTTCCCGCCCGTTCCTGCTGGTCTCCCAGGACGGGGAGCGTTGGGACCGGGTCGACCTCGCCCCCTTCGCCGGAAACGCGGTGGACGGAGTCGCCCTGGGGCCAGCAGGCTGGCTCGCGGTCTCCGGGGTGCAGGGCGCCGAGGGGCTGTCCCGCTCCTTCCTATGGAGCTCGCCGGACGCAGTCCATTGGCGACCGCTGGGGATGATGACCGGCCTTGGAGACGACATGCATGTCGACCATCTGATCGGCACACCGGCCGGCTACGAGGCGTCCGTCTTTCTGGGCCGCGGCGAGGGCCAGCAGGCCTGGCATTCGAGCGATGGCCTGACGTGGACGAGGGCTGACCCCTTTGCCCAAAATGGGTATTTCCAGGTCATGGCCGCTGGCGCCGGCTACTTCGCCTGGTCCCAGGACCCGGGCCCCGGCCCACGTGCGGCGTACACCGGCGATGGGCTGCACTGGTCCGAGGTCGCGAACCGGCCCACCGGCAACCCTAGCCAGATCGTCTCGCTGGACGATGGGCTGCTCGCCATTGACCGCAGCCCGGTTACCGGATTCCCCCGAGTCTGGAAGGGGTCGGTTGCCGGTGACACCCTCAAATGGGCACAAGAGCTGGATCAGGGCTCCTTCCGCGACGCGGGCGTCTCAGCACTTGCCAGCGATGGCACACGCGCGATCGCCTTCGGCTGGGAGGCTTCGAGCCTGAAGCCAATGGTCTGGCTGAGGAGCGGCCCGACCTGGGAGCGCGTGCCGGTGGGATCCGACACCTTCGGCGGCGCCTTTCCCATGACGGTCGCGGTGAATGCGCAGGGTGCGGTCGCGGTGGGCTCCCGGGTCAGCCTCCAGGCCGACAACCCGACGTTCTGGCGCGCGGCGACGGGGACGAATTGGTCGGTGGTCGCCGTTCCCACCCTGGTCGCGGTCGGGAATGCGACGGCCACGAACTGTCCGACGCGCCCGCGCGAGATCCTCGAGTTCCTCGTGCTGTCCGTTCCAAAGGCGATCGCCTGCTACGGCCGCACGCCCATCACCTTCCGTGCCTACAGCGCTCTCTGCGCTGAGTGCGCCGGCCCCCAGGCGGGCATGTTCGAGCCCGCGTGGCTGGTCGGACCGAGCAGCAGCCAGCTCAACATTTCGCCCATCCAGGGCACGGATTGGTGGATGACGGTGCGCGTCGCGCCAACGCTCACCATCGATCCGAAGTGGTCTGACCAATGGCTCGAGCTGACCGGCCACTTCGATGATCCCGCTTCCACTAGCTGCCGGTATGCTCCGGATTCGCAGTCGGGTGACCTCCCCTGGACGATTGCGTCGGCCTTGGCCTCGTGCCGTCAGACCTTCGTCGTCACGAAGGCCCGGGTCGTCTCTGGCGGCTGATCCCGCTAGAAATCCCGCCGTCCGGAGAAGTGTGAGACGACCTCCGGTCGCGTGAGCTCGTACACGGCGATCCGCTGGCCACCGGGCGCGGTGAACGAGCAGATCGGTCCCTGGGGGATCTCGAAGGTCCCTTCGCGCTTCCAGCCGCGAGCCTCCAGGTCGGCCAGGGCGTGAGCCAGGCTGGGGACGCGGTAGACGAGCACCGGCGCCTCGCCCTCGAGATGCTCGGCGAGCAACAGTCGCGGTGGCTGGTCGGCGAGCTCGACCATCGCCACCCGGGTGCCCATCCCCTCGACGGCGAAGACCGCTCGTCCGCCCAGCACGGTGGTGAAGAACTCCAGGTCCCGGGCGGCATCCTTGCTTGGCAGGTAGACGAAATCGAGCTGCTCGAACACGGCTTGCTCCCGGGAGGAACTGGGCGCCGCCGGTCAGTCGATCTCGATGCTCTCGTGACGCCGTCCGTCCTCTGACTCCGCGTTCTCGAGCTTGCCGATCCAGTGGTCGAGGTATGCCCGTGCGGCGAGCAGCTGCTCGCGACCCGCGGCCTTCATGTGCGTGCGCGCCTCCGTGGGGAGCAGGTTGTGCATGAACGCCCAGAACGCGGCCTCCATCGCGGATGGCCGCTCGCTCCGCGTCAGGCGCCGCTCGAGGGCCTCGAGCCGGCGCTCCATATCGGTCGTCTTGTCGGTGGCCATTCGGGTTACCTCCTGCGGTGGCTCGGTGGTGTGGCGCGCTCTGGTACGGCGAAGCGGATATGCAGCACGTGGTCCTCGAATGCGGCTCCGAGCGCTGGTGCCTCGATCAGCGCCCGTGGCAGGACGAGGGTACGACGCCAGTCACCTAGGTCGATCACCAGCTCGTCAGCGTGGCGGGAGAGTGAGATCTGGTCTTTGGTGGTGAAGGGAAGCTCCACCGAGAGCTTGTACTCACCGTCGCTGCGGACAACCGAGTAGGGGCGCCCGCGATAGAAGAATTTGGTGGGGTCCGCATCGGCGTATATCTCCGCCGCGAACTCGCGGAGGATGGGAAGGCCCACCACCTCGCGGTCGAGGTATGGCGCCTTGAGGACCGGGATCGGGGCGAATGTGCGCTCCACCATCGGACCGTTCTTCTGCTGCGCCTCGTACCAGCCCCGGAAATAGGCGCCAACCTCGTCGGGGAGGATCCGGTTGGCGATCACCAGGTCGGTGGGGTAGGCGTAGAGGTGGAAGTAGGTGAATGCCCGCTGCGCCTCCTTGATCACCACCTGCTCCAGGGTGAGGACCACACGGACCGATGTCTTATCCGGGTCGGCGAGCAGCTCGCGCATGTGCTCGAGGCGGGCAAAGAGCTCCTCGCCGGCATCGAAGACCTCCTCGCTCGGCATCGGCAGGCCGACCATCCGGTTGACCAGCGGGCCGGTCAGCCGGCTGATCCGCCGCCCGATCGGCTCCACCTTTTCCATCCACCACTTCACCGCCTCCGGCAGTGAGAGGAGCCGAAGCGTCTCGCCGGTCGGCGCCGCGTCGACCACGATGACGTCGTAGAGCTCCGAGTCGTGGTGGTCCGCGATCCAGAGCAGGCTGCCCACCTCGTCCATCCCGGGTAGGACCGTCATCTCCTCGGCCATGACGTCATCGAGTCCGCGCCAGCGAAGCACCGAGGCGGCGTACTCCTGGATCCGGCCCCAGTAGCGGCTGACGTTGTGGAACACGTCCGACTCCTGGCCCCACAGCTTGGGCGCGATCTCGCGGGGCTCCGGGCCCAGGCTGGTCCCGAAGACGTCGCCGAGGCTGTGCGCGATGTCGGTGGAGAGCACGATCGTCCGGTAGCCGCGATCGGCGCAGGCGAGCGCGGTGGCTGCGGCCGCCGAGGTCTTCCCCACGCCGCCCTTGCCCGTGTACAGGAGGATGCGCGCCATTCGCGGCCGGCCCTAAGCGGCGTCAACCATCGGCTTGACCTCGCCGATCCAGCGCTCGAGCGTCTCGTCGTCGTACGGCGCGGGTAGCTCGGCGAGGAACGTGGCGAAGCCGAGCCGCTTGCGCTCGATCATCATCGCCGCCACCTCGTCGGGCGTGCCGACCCAGAAGGTCGTGTCGTCCTCGACGTCCGCGAGCGGCGTGCGATTGTGCGCCATCGTCGACTCCCAGACCCGGCGTGCCTCCGCAGCGGTGTCGCGGATCAGCGGCTTGCAGCCGATCGTCAGCTCGATCTCGCCGATGTCCCGGCCGACCTCGTCGCAGTGCCGGCGCAGGACCTCGAGCTTGTGTGCGATGAACCCGGTGGGGCCCATGACGTTCCACATGTCCGCCGAGCGCGCGACCGTTCGCAGGGTCTTTCGCTCGCCCGAGCCGCCGATCATGATCGGCAGGCGGTCCTGGATGGGGTGTGGCAGGACACGCGCCTGGTCGAAGTGGTACCGACCGCCCGGAGCCGATGTCACGGTCTCGCCGGCGAGCAGCGAACGCATGGCGGACGCCGACTCGTCCAACCAGTCGAGTCGCTGGCCGAAGCCACTCCCGAACTCGATCCCCAAGGCGGTGTGCTCATCCTCGAACCACGCCCCGCCGATGCCCAGGATCGCGCGCCCGCCGCTGATGTGATCGAGCGTTGTGACCTCCTTGGCCACCAGGCCCGGGTTGCGAAAGGTGTTGGCCCCGACCAGCAGGCCAAGGCGCACGTGATCGACGGCCTTGGCCACCGCCGCCAGGGTCGTGTAGCCCTCGAAGATCGGCTGGAACGGGTCGCCAAAGATCGCGTACAGATGGTCCCAGGCCCACAGGTGCTCGTAGCCGAGCTCGTCCACGCGGCGAGCCGCCGCCTCGTACGCCGGCCAATCGGTGGCCTGGTTCCAGAGCAGGACTCCAAGTCGCGTCTCCATTCCAGCAACACCTCCTGCGGCGACAATACGCCCGATGCGCCCTCCCCACTCGACCACGTGACCCCCGCCGAGGTGGCGTCGATCCTGGCGGCGGGGATGGCCGCCGGAGCAGTGAACACCATTGTCGGGGCAGGCTCGCTGATCAGCTTTCCGACGCTCGTGGCCTTCGGGTATCCGGCCCTCGTCGCCAACGTCTCGAACACGGTCGGCCTGGTGCCCGGCTCGCTCAGCGGCGTCCTTGGCTACCGCAGGGAGCTGGCCGGACAAGGAAGCAGGGTGCTGCGGCTGGGGATCGCCGCGGTGCTCGGCGGAGCCTCGGGAGGCGTGCTGCTGCTCGTGCTGCCGCCCACCGCCTTCCAGCGCGTCGTGCCCTGGCTGATCCTCTTCGCCTGCGTGCTCGTCGCCGCGCAGCCGCGCCTCTCGCACGCGCTCGCCGATCGGCGCCCGGGAGGCGCCCCGCCGTCTGCTGTGCTGGTGATCGGTGTCTACCTCACCGGCGTGTACGGCGGCTATTTCGGGGCGGCGCAGGGAGTGATGCTCATCGCGCTGCTCGGCATCCTGCTGATCGACGACCTCCAGCGACTCAACGCCTTGAAGAACGTGCTCCAGGCGCTGGTCAATGCGATCGCGGCGGTGCTCTTCGTCATCCTCGGTCCGGTCGCATGGGCGCCGGCGGTGACCCTGGCGGTCGGTGCGGTGATCGGCGGCCAGGTCGGGGCGAGGCTCGGTCGGCGACTGCCGGCTGGCGTCCTGCGAGTCCTGATCCTCGTGGTGGGGACCCTCGTCGCCGTGCGGATGCTGATCGGCTGAGCGGCCGAGCCGATAGGGCTATCCGCGGAAGCCTGATCGGGCGGGTTGTCGGCAGAGGCGGCTGCCTCCGCTCTTCGCAACGGCTGACTCTCAGACGTTTCTCAGGAATCGGTGGCACTCTGCCGGCCATGATGACCCAGCCTGACCCAGGCCGGAACGCCCCGCAGACGCCGTTCGGCCCTCCCATTCCCCCCCAGCCAACCACCATCGCCCATCAACCCCCACGGACCCGCGGGTGGGTCCCATTCCTGGTCATTGCCCTCGTCGTCGGCATGCTCTCCGGCACGTTGAGCGCGGTCGCCATCACCAACCTGTTGCAGGTCGACACCGCCGCAAGCGCGACGAACACCGGCGGCGGCACGACCGTCAGCAACGTGCACATCGACGAATCCTCCGCCATCACCGCCGCCGTCGCGAAGGTGTCGCCCGCCGTCGTCACCATCCAGGTCAGCTCCGGCTTTGGGTCCGGCGGCTCGGGCTCAGGCTTCATCTTCAACGCCAACGGCTGGATCCTCACAAACCGCCATGTCGTCCAGGGGGCGAGCCAGATCAAGGTGATCCTTGCCGACTCGCGCAGCTTCACCGGGACGGTCTATGGGATCGACACCCTCACCGACCTGGCGATCGTCAAGATCAACGCGAGCGGGCTCCCGACCGCGCCCATCGGCTCCAGCGAGGATCTCGTCCAGGGCCAGCTGGCGATCGCCATCGGCAACCCGCTTGGCACCTTCGAGAACACCGTGACCACCGGCGTCATCTCGGGTCTTGGTCGCCAGATCACCGCGGGCGACGCCGGCAACCAGAGCTCCGAGCAGCTCAACGACCTCATCCAGACCGATGCCGCCATCAACCCCGGCAACTCTGGCGGTCCGCTCCTCAACAGCGAGGGAGAGGTGATCGGCGTGAACACCGCGACCTCGGGCAGCGCGCAGGGGATCGGCTTCTCGATCCCGATCGACACCGCCAAGACCATCATGGCGGAGGCCCTTGCCGGCAAGACGCTCGCCCGGCCGTGGATCGGGGTCTACTTCCAGCCGGTCACCAAGCAACTCGCCACCGACGATCACCTGTCGGTTGACCACGGAGCGCTCATCGGGGCGCCCTCGAACGGTGCCGCGACCGGTATCGTCGCCGGCAGCCCGGCCGCCGCGGCTGGGCTCAAGGACGGCGACGTGATCACCGCGGTCGACGGTCAGACGGTTGACACCAGCCACGACCTCGCGAGCCGGATCGTCCTGCACAACCCCGGCGACAGGGTGACGCTCACCGTGCAGCGCGGGAGCAGCTCGGTCCAGCTCAGCCTCACGCTGGGGACCCTGCCCAACCAGAACGGCTGAGTCTGGTTCGCCTCTGCCACGTGGCCGCCGGCGTTCGCGCCGGCGGCCATCCTTCGGGTCTGCGAGAGCCGCCTGAGGGGCCGTCCGCGCCGTCCGTGTGACGCCGTCATCTCGTAACTTCCAAGCAACGGACGCTGGCGTCTCAGGTTGTGACGAGAGGCGACGGTCATCGGGATCAACACGCTGCTGACCCTGCCCCTCACGTTCCTCTCGGCGGCGTTCATGCCGCTCAACCTGGTTCCGGGATGGATCAGCACTGTTGCCCGCTTCAACCCGGTGAACTGGGCCGTCGAGGCGGGTCGAGCCGCCCTGGTCGCCAACCCGGACTGGAGCTTCATCCTTCCGCGGATGGGAGGCCTGCTGGCGGTGGCGACGATCGCCACCTGGTTCGGGACGTGGGCGTTCCGCTCCTACCCGCGCTCGATCTGACGCGATCGTCCGTGTGACGCGGACGTCACGTAACGTCCAAGGACGGCGGATTCGGTCGGCGATTGTGACCCTGCCTGCACAAATCGCGGCGCAGATGCCGCCCGACCAATACCTCGCTGGAAGTTACGTGCGCCTGGCGTCACTTCCGTCGCTTAGTCGGAGCTGCGTGCCTCGAGCCGTCATTCCGTACCGCGGCGTCTGGTGCCCTCTGGCTGGCCGGCAAGGGTGATGCGGCGACGGGTGGAGACTTCGGCGCGGGTCTCGCCCTCGTGGACCGGGTGCTCGACCAGGGCGATCAGCCGGCTTGCCATGAAGCGCCCGGTGCGCACCGGCGTCCCGGAACGCGTCACCTCGCTCACCTCGACGACTCCGCGGCTGGTCGTCACCTCCAGGCGCCGGCCGGCGCGCGTGGCCTCGATGACGAAGGTCTGGGTTCCCTGGCCGGTGTCGACCACCGCCTCGACCCGATCGCCCTTGGCCACCTGAGCCTCCTCCGCGGTCCCACGTTAGGTCCCGGACATCACCGCGATGCCCGATGCGTCGGAGCGTAGCACGCGGGTGGCTCGACCAGGCTCAGCTGCGGGGGTGGCGCTCGATCCTGCGGATCTCCGACCGCGAGTCGACGATGACGCGAGCGGCGCCGATGGCGAAGACCGGGTGCCCGAGCAGCTCACGCTCGGCGGCGATCGTCTGGCGCAGTCGGGCGATGCGCCCATCGGCCGATGTCCGGCGCTGGGGTTCCGCTACCAGTAGCCTTGGGAACGTCCTCATGCGTCTCAAGGCAGCATGTAGCGTGCCACGCGCACCTCTCGCCAGGGTCCCCGGGGATCACGCAATCCGCGATTCAGCTGTCCTTCATGATAGGCCCCGAACGTCTCCCCAACGCCCACCCACCTCCAGGGAGATCATCGTCGATGACCTCGCGCCGCCCGTGGTTCCCGCTCGTGCGCATGACGGTCAGCCTGCTCGTGCTCGGCGCGATCGTTGGCGGTACGTACGGGATCTGGTACGTCTTCTTCAAGCCATCGGGGCCGCCCGCGGTTGGCGCCTCGGACCAGCCTGCCGCCTCGATCAGTGGCTTGGCGGTGCCTGCCACCGCAGATGGCACGTGGACGGTCGATACCTCCATCGGCTCGCTTGCCGACGGCTCGGGCTCGTTCGTTGGATATCGGGTCCAGGAGCAGCTGGCCTCAATCGGGGGCAACTCCGCGGTCGGCCGCACGTCGGACGTCTCCGGCTCACTGACCCTGCAGGGGACGACCATCACCGCGGTCGAGGTCACCGCGCACCTCTCGACCCTCACAAGCGACGACGATCGCCGAGACGGCCAGCTGAAACGGCAGGCGCTCGAGACGGCGCGATTTCCGGACGCAACCTTCACCCTCACCCAGCCGATCGAGCTCGGCTCGCTCCCGGCGGACGGTGCGACCCTGAGCGCGACGGCCACGGGCAAGCTCACCCTGCACGGCGTCACGAAGGAGGTCAGCATCGGCCTGAAGGGGACGCGCCGGGGTGGCCTCATGACCGTCACCGGATCGATGACCATCGCCTTCGCCGACTTCAACATCGAGCCACCGTCCTCGTTCGCGGTGCTCTCGGTCGACGACCATGGAGTCATGGAGCTCCAGCTTCATTTCGTCCACGCCTAGGCGCCCCAATCGCATGAAGCCTCCCTGCCGCGTTCACAATTGACGCGCATTTCCCCTCGATCCTGATCTCCGGTCGAGGCGCTGCGGCCATCGCGGCAAGTCCAGGCGGCGCCCGAGCGAAAGGAGATCTATCCCTCATGAACACGGCATTCCGCGTCATTGCGGCGCTCCTCCTGGTCGGCGTGCTCGTCGGCATCGGCGCAGGTGTCTACAACGCCGGCGTCTCCCAGGGGCTGGCTCAGAACGTCACCGCGGTGGCGTCGGGTGCGCCGGCCGCGGCGTACGGCTACTACTACCCCGGATTCGTCGGCCCGCACTGGGGCTGGGGCTTCGGATTCTTCGGGATCTTCTTCTGGATCCTGGGGATCTTCCTGATCTTCGGCCTGCTGCGCGCGGCGTTCGGCTGGGGCCGCGGGGGTCGTCACTACGGTCGCTGGGGCGGCTACGGGCCGGGCGGCTGGAAGGGTCCCGGGACGGGTGACCCCCGGCGCGAGATGCTCGACGAGTGGCATCGCGGGGCCCATGGCGAGGCCGATGCCGGCTCCGGCAAGACGCCCGCCGGGGGCTGACTGGTCGAGACCGATCGAGCTCCGG
>JALYLB010000158.1 GCA_030774475.1 Chloroflexota bacterium
CCCTTCCAGCCAGCGGCCGACGTCCTCTCCGGCGAGACGGCCGATGTCTACTTCGAGCGCGCGCAGCGAATCCTTGCCGCCGAGGGCCTCGATCCGGTCGCGACCATGGAGATCTTCTGCCGGACCGATGCCGTCTTATGCGGCGCGGAGGAGGCGCTCACCTACCTGCGCGAGATCCTCGGCAATGGGAAGCGACTCGAGCCCGAACCGGTCGTCGAGACCCTGCACGACGGCGACCTGATCAGCGGCAAGGAGGTCGTGATGCGGATCAGCGCCCGCTACTCCGCGTTCGGCCTGTACGAGACCGCGATCCTGGGCATCCTCTCGCAGTCGACTGGCTGGGCGACCGCCGCACGGCGCATCGTGGATGCCGCCGCGCCGATCCCAGTCATCGGTTTCGGGGCGCGTCACGTGCACCCCTCGATCGCCGACCAGATGGACTACGCCAGCGTGGTGGGCGGCTGCGTGGGGGCTTCGACACCCGCAGGAGCGCGACTCGCGGGTCTGGCCCCGACCGGGACGATGCCACACGCCATGATCCTGATCTTCGGCGACACGGTGCGCGCTCTCGAGGCCTTCGACCGCCACGTCGAGGAGGACGTGCCGCGGATCGCACTGGTCGACACCTTCAAAGACGAGGCCGAGGAGTCCCTCCGAGTCGCCGATGCGCTCGGCACACGCCTGTGGGGCGTGCGGCTCGACACACCATCCGAGCGCGGCCGGGTGACCGCCGACCTGGTGAAGGAGGTCCGGGCGCGCCTCGACCTGGGCGGTCATTCCCACGTGAAAATCGTGGTCTCCGGCGGGCTCGACGTGGAGCGGATCGCCTACTTCAAGGAGTCCGGTGCCCCGGTTGACTCGTTCGCGGTCGGTTCGGCGATCAGCGACGCGAGCCCCATCGACTTCACTGGCGACCTGAAGGAGATCGACGGGCGACCGATCGCCAAGCGCGGCCGAATCCCCGGACGCACGCTCAATCCGCGGCTCGAGCGGGTCGACCTGCACGGGTAGCCATGACCGCGCAACCCGCGGACGACCGCGACTCCGCCTACGAATTGTTCCAGCGTGGCTCTCGCCTCCTTGCCGAGCGACACCCCGGCGCTGCGGCGGTGCTCCTCGAGCGAGCGAGCCGTCTTGAACCTGGGAAGGCCTCCATACTCGAGGCGCTTGGCCAGGCGTACTTCAACCAGGGCGACCACCAGCTGGCGGCGGATCGCTTCCGGGAGATCGTCGAGCGCGATCCCCTGGCGCACTACGCGCACTTCGGGTTGGGGCTCTCGGAGGAGCGCCTGGGCCACACTGGCCCAGCCCATCAGCATCTGTGGATGGCGGTCTTCCTCAAGCCGGAGATCGACGACTACCGGCGCGCCCTCGAGCGACTCGAGGCGGCCTAGATCCGGCGGACGACCCGGATTCGGCGACGAGGCCGATGCGTGGGGTTCTGGTCGTGGTCCTTGGGCGCGACCGAGATCGAGCCGTCGGCCTCCAGGACTGCCGACTCGATCTGGCTGACGTTCTCGAACCCGTGCTCGCGCAGGGCCATCTCGGCGTCCTCGATGGTGAGGTCCTCGCGCGCCAAAGCGCGCTTGATCCAGTGGCCGTTGGTGGCGATCACTCTTGGGTTCGACTCGAGCAGCGCCCGGACGAACGGGATGCGCGCGCGGGCCTGCGCGATCACGCGGTCGGTGACCACCAGGGTCAGGATGATGATCAGCCCGCCGAGGAGCGAGGAGTCGGGTCCGGTCATCGCCGGCTGCACTGCGTTGGCGACGAGCAGGATGACGACCAGGTCAAAGAGGGTGAACTGGCCGACCTCGCGCTTGCCGAACAAACGAAGCACCGCCAGCAGCGCCAGGTAGATGACGATCGAGCGCATCACGAGCTCCCACCAAGGGAGCGCAAGGGACCACATCCGCTCTTACCCTCCTAGCGGTCGATGGCGCCGCGCCCGAGGCGGCGCGCCAGCCAGAAGATGGCGACCAATGACTTCGCGTCCTCGATCTCGCCGCGATCGATGGCGGCCAATGCTTCATCGAGGGTCAGCGAGACTGGCTCGAGCTCCTCGTCCTCGTCGTGCGCAACATCCGGGGTGTGGCGCAGCTCGGTGGCCAGGAAGACGGTCAGGTACTCGGTACAGAAGCCCGGAGCGCTGAAGAAGCTCGGACCCTGCTCCCAGCGATCGGCCGCCAGCTCGACCTCCTCGGCGAGCTCTCGTCGCGCGGTCGCGGCTGGCAGCTCACCGGGGTCCAGGGTTCCAGCAGGCACTTCGAGCAGGGCCCGGCCCGCCGCGTATCGCCACTGGCGGACCAACGTCAGCCGCTCGCCGTCCCAGGGCAGGATCGCGACGGCACCTGGATGCTCTACCACCTCGCGACGTCCCCGACGGCCGTCGTCGAACGCGATCTCGTCGACACGGAGGCGGAGCAGGCGACCCTCGAAGGCCCGCTCGGTGGCGATCGTCCGCTCTGCCAATCTGGCGCTCCTGCTCCTGCGTGCCATTGGGGGAGAACCATCGTACCGAAGGCCCCACGGGTCTGCCCTGTTAGAGTGCGTGGCCGGACGACCCGGCTGCCCGTGGGAGGATCCATGATCGAGGTGCAGGGCCTCGGCAAGCGCTTCGGCGCGGTCGAGGCGGTGCGCAACCTGACCTTCACGGTGGGCGACGGCGAGATCTTCGGCCTGCTCGGCCCCAACGGTGCTGGCAAGACGACGACCGTGCGGATGCTCGCCGGCCTCGTCATGCCGTCCGCGGGGGCAGCCAGCATCAATGGAGCGCGGCTCGGTCCCGATTCACGTCGCATCCGGGCGATGACCGGGATCCTGACCGAGTCTCCGGGGCTCCACGACAAGCTCACCGCCCGCCAGAACCTTGCCTACTACGGGCGTCTCTACGGGCTCCGCGGCGCGACGCTGCGGCGCGCCGTCGACCGCTACCTGGGAGTGGTTGGCCTCGAGGAGGAGGGGGATCGGCGAGTCGCAGGCTTCTCGAAGGGGATGCGCCAGAAAGTGGCCATCGCTCGCGCGCTGCTCCACGAGCCGCAGGTCATCTACCTGGACGAGCCGACCAGCGGGCTCGACCCTTCGGCCGCCAAGACGGTGCGCGACTTCGTGAGCACCCTGCGCAACGCCGGTCGCTCGATCGTGATCTGCACGCACAATCTCGACGAGGCCGAGCGGCTCAGCGATCGCATCGCCGTCATGCGCGGCGGCTTCCTCGAGGTCGACACCCCCGCCGGCCTGCGCCGCGTCGGCCGCTCCGCGATCGTCCGGGTTGACCTCGCGGCCACCGACGGGGAGGCCCGGCGCCTCCTCGATGCGCTGAGAGCCTTGCCCTTCGTCTCCGCGGCGCAGGCGCTTCCCGAGGGCCTGCAGGTCGAGGTGCGCGACCCACGGCTCGACAACCCCGAGCTGGTGGCGACCTTGGTGGCCCATGGGGCGCGGATCGTCGCGGTTCGCGAGGAGGCGGCCACCCTCGAGGAGGCGTACCTGCGCCTCGTTGGCGAGGCCGGCGAGCGCGACACGACGGCGGCGTCGAGCGCGGCCTGAGATAGATCTGATGCGCCTGGGTTACGTGTGGGCGGTCTTCGGCAAGGAATGGCGCGACCTGCGCTCGAATCGGCTGCTGCTCGGTGCGGTCGCCCTGCCCGCAATCGTGTTCGCCGCCATCCCGACCGGCCTGGTGGCCTTCATCCAGGCTCGCGACCTGGACCCGAACCAGCTCGGCCAGATCCAGCAGTTCATCGCAGAATTCCCGGACCTGCCGGCCAAGCTCGCGGCCGAAGGGTTCATCGTCACCAACTTCATGGCCTACTTCCTCCTCATCCCGGCCATGGTGCCCATGGCGCTTGCCACCCAGTCGGTGATCGGCGAGAAGCAGGCGCGCTCGCTGGAGCCACAGCTCGCCACGCCCATCGAGGTCCCTGAGCTGTTGGCCGGCAAGACGATCGCCGCGGCGCTGCCGGCCATCGTGGCCACGTGGGGGGTGTACGCCGCCTATGGCCTGGTGAACGGGGCGATCGCCGACCCGCGCCTCACCCGGCTGGTCTTCAGCAACGTGTGGCTCACCGCCATGGCGACGCTCGTCCCGCTCATCTGCCTGTTCAGCGTGCTGTTGGGCATCGTCGTCAGCAGTCGCGTGACCGATGCGCGCACGGCGCAGCAGATCGGCGGCTTCGTGGTGATCCCCATCATCGCCATCGCGGTGGCCCAGTTCTTTGGTGGCCAGGCGACCTTCAGCCTGAGCCAGGTCTTCATCGGAGACCTGATCGTGCTGGCACTCATTGGAGGCGTGCTCGTCATCGGCTCCTGGGCATTCGACCGGGAGTCCATCCTGACGCGCCTCGGCTGAAGCCCAGGAGGGACACGAAAGAGCCGCCGCAGGCCTGCTGCGACGGCTCTCGCCTTGGATGAAGGGATGCGGATCAGCCCTTGACCGACCCTCCCACGATCCCGCGCACGAAGTAGCGCTGCAGGCTGAAGAAGACGACGAGCGGCAGGATCATGCTGATGAACGCCGCGGCCCCCAGGAATTGGGTGCCCCCACCAATCGAGGTCACCAGCCCCGCGATGCTCACGGTCAGCGGCAGGTTGTCCGGATTGGTAGCACTGATGTAGACCAGCGCGACCAGCAGATCGTTCCACACGAACAGGAACTGGAAGATCGCCAGAGCCGCGAGCGCAGGCACGCTCATCGGGATTGCGAGACGGAAGAAGGAAGTCACCGGGCTCGCACCATCGATGGCCGCCGACTCGAAGACCTCCTTGGGCAATGAGCCCATGAAGTTCCGCAGGAGGTAGATCGCGAATGGCAGGCCGTACCCGGTATGGGCCAGCCACACCGACAGGAACGTACCGGCGATGCCCCAAGCCGAGAACAGGCTGAGGATCGGAATCAGCGTTGCCTGGAGCGGGATGACGAGGAGGCCCACGACCACGACGAACAGGATGTTGCGCCCGGGGAACTCCATCCAGCTGAAGGCATACGCGGCGAAGGCGGCCACGAAGATCGGGATCACCGTTGCCGGGATGCTGATGAACAGGCTGTTCAGGAAGTTGGAGCCGATGTCCTGCTGACCCAGGACGTGCGAATAGTTCTCGAATGAGAATCGGTACGGCGGGAAGAGTGCCGTCCACCAGCCTGTGCTACCCGCCAGCTCGCCAGGACGGAACGAGTTGATCGCCAGCCCGATCGTCGGTATGAGCCAGATGATCATCAGCACGATCAGGATCGTGTGCAGGCCGAGGCGACCGCGGATCCGAGCGAACCCGCTGCGCTTCACGACGGTTGACTCGAGGGGTGGTGCGACGGCGGTCATCGCACGGCCTCCTGCGCCCGGAAGCGGCCGATGTTGAAGAACATGATCGGCACGATCGCAACCAGCAGGACAACCGCGATCGCGCTCGCGCGACCGAACTGGTTGAAGCTGAACATCTCCTTGTACATCAGGCTCGCGATCACGTCCGTGTGGAGCTGCCCGCCCGTCATGGTGAACACGATGTCGAACGCCTTCAGGGCGGTGATGATCATCGTCGTCGAGACGACGACCAGGGTGGGCACCAGCAGCGGGAAGATGATCCCGCGGAAGACTTGCCATTCGGTCGCGCCATCCACCCGGGCGGCCTCGAGCAGCTCCGGGTTGATGCCTTTGAGCGCCGCCGAGATGATGACCATGCCGAATCCGGTCCACATCCAGGTCATCACGATGATGAGCATGAAGGTGTTGACGCTCAAGGTTTCAACCTGGAGCCAAGGGACGGGCCCGAGCCCCACCGTGCCGATCGCGGCGTTCAGCGTCCCGGTCTGGGTCGTGCCAGGCGGGTCATAGCCGTACATGTACAGCCAGATGACGCCGGCGGCCACCATGCTGATCGCCAGCGGGACGAAGATGACGGCCTTGGCGGCCGATTCGTAGCGGACGCGGTCGACGAGCAGGGCGACGAGGAGGCCGAGCCCGACCACGAACACCGTCAGGAATACCAGCCACAGCAGGTTGTTCTTCAGGGACGCGAGAGCGTCGCCATTCGTGAAGAACCAGGCGTAGTTGCTCAGTCCCACCCACTTCGTCCCGAACGTGTTCTGGAAGCTCGAGATGATGGTCCCGATGGTGGGGTAGACCAGAAAGAGGCCCAGGAAGGCAAACGCCGGGGCCAGCCAGAGCCACGGACGAAGGCGTCCTTTACCGCGTTCGGGCACCAGCCGAAGAACCTGCTCAGTGGCCCAGATGTATCCGACCAGGACGGCCGGAACGCCGACCACCACGATGGCGGCAGTGATCACCTTGTCGCTCATGCGCCCACCTCCGGCAGTGCGGATCAAAGCCAGGACGCGGCGGACCGCGCCCTGGCTATCGGCAGGTCAGGTTGCGTTACGCCGCATAGGCGTCGTCCGCGACCTTCTGGAGTGCATCGAGTGCCTGCTGGACCGTTTCGGTGCCCTTGGCCAGCGTGACCATGTGCGCCTTGAATGCCGCATTCATGGCATTTGGCATCGAGTCCGACGCGTCGAACACGAACTGCTGTGCGCTGGTGATCAATCCAGCCATGGTCTTGCTGAGCGCGTCGGCGTAGTCCTTCGCGTTCTTGTTCGCCGAAATGGCCCCGCCCGTCTTGACCCAGATGTCCTGGGCCGGTGCGGTCACGAGGTACTTCATCAGCGACTTGGCTGCCGGCGTGTCGTGGAACATGCCGAACAGGTCGCCGCCACCCTCGACCGCTGACTTGAATTGATCGTTGATCGAGGGGAATGGGAACGCGTTGTAGTCAGTTTCGGCCTTGAGTGGCTTGAACTTGCCCAGGCCGGTGATGAAGCTCGCCTGGTGCAGGAACTCGCAGCCGGGGGGAGTGGCGAAGAGCGGGTCGCCCGCGAGGTCGAACTTGGTGTTGATGGCGTTCGTCCCGCCACCGAACGTATTCCCGAGCACGTCCTTCACGTACAGGTCGAAGGCCGCCTTGATGGGAGGATCGGTCCACTTGACCTTTCCAGAAATCCAGTTGTTGTACACATCCGGCCCTGCCTGGTGCAGGAGGATGTCCTCGATCCAGTCCGTGCCCGGCCAGCCGGAGTCAGCGCCAGAGCTCAGGCCCAGGCACCAGATGGCCTTGGCGTTGCCCTGGTTCGCCTTCGCCTGCGTCATGAGGTCATCCCAGGTGGCAGGCGGGCTGCTCGAGTAGTCGTGCAGCTTGGGGACGTACCAGATGAGGCCCTTCACCGACGCCTTGATGAAGACGCCGTAGGT
>JALYLB010000159.1 GCA_030774475.1 Chloroflexota bacterium
GCTCGGTGCGCGTGGTGTGCAGCGCGGTGACCAGGTCGGCGCCGTCGTCCATGGTGATCTGCGGCCGGTGGTCGAGGGCGATGGAGATGTGGCGGTAGTAGCTGTCGCGATCCTCGCCCTTGATGGCATAGACCGGGATCTGGTGGTGGACCACCAACGATGCCGCCACGTCGTCCTGGGTCGAAAGCGGGTTGGAGGAGCAGAGCACGACGTCCGCTCCGCCCGCGTCGAGCGTGCGAACCAGGTTCGCGGTCTCCGAGGTGACGTGCAAGCAGGCGCTGACCCGCCAACCGACGAACGGCCGCTCAGCGGCGAACCGCTCGCGAATCGCGGCCAGCACCGGCATCTGCCGGTCGGCCCACGCGATCTTGTCCGCTCCCGCCTCGGCGAGGCCGACGTCGGCGACGTCGCACGCCACCAGACCGGCCCGATCATTGCTCACCGCGGATCCCGTTGCCATGACAGTCGCAATGCCTCGCGCAGCGGTCGCATGAGGCCCCATCCCCCGGAGCGGCGGCGACCGAGCCGCTCCACCAGCTCACAGTACTCACGGTAGCCCAGGCGGGCATAGGCGGCGACCGCCGGGGCGTTGTCAGTGTGGACATTGAGGGCGACGTCCCGGACTCGGGAGAGCAGCTCGGAGGTCACTGCCGAGGTGACCATCTTGGCGAAGTCGTGGCCCCGGTAGTCGATGTGGGTCATCACGTTGCCCACGACGCCGATCCCCTCGCGCGGGTTGATCACGTGGGTGCCGGCGGCGCTCACCAGCCTGCCGCGGACGCGGACCCCGTAGTAGATCCCCTCGTCGACGACCGTCGTCGGGAAGCCGGTCCGGAACCCGAGCTGGTAGAGATGATTGAGGTCGTCGATGTCGGCCCCCGTGAGCCGATCCGCCGGGCCGGCGAAGGGCTGGAACGTGTCGCGATCGACCACCATGCGCAGCATGTGGGTCGGCGCCTCGAGGTCATAGAGCGACCCGATCGCGGGCTCCTGCCGGGCGCTCGCCTGGAAGTAGGCGTCGCGCGGCCGGATCACCGATTCCAGGAGCGCCCGGCAGCCATCGGGGTCGCCCATCAGGAAGAGGGGCTGGGGGACGAGCCCCTCGTGGTGTTCGGCCAGGGCGGTCGGCCGGCCCGCTGAGTCGTAGGCGATCCCCCAGGTTGCGCGCCGGCGCTGCGGCCCGTCGAGGTCGCCCATGGCGTACACCGCGTAGAGCCGGTCGGTGCGCAGAAAGGTAGCGATCGCGTCCCGATCGGTGATGGCGCGGGCCTGGAGTTCCGATTGGGCGAGCGCCATCGGTCTGACCGGTTCCCAGGCCGCCTAGTAGGTAAGGAGCGCGTTGATGTTGAAGTCGCCGAGCTTCTCGCGGCCGTGGAGCCCCGACAGCTCGACCATGAACGAGAGGCCCGCGATCTCGCCACCTAGGCGCTGGACGAGCTCGATCGTGCCCATCACCGTCCCACCCGTCGCGAGCAGGTCGTCGACGATCAGCACGCGCTGGCCGGGCTGGATGGAGTCCTTGTGGATCTCGAGTGTCGCGGTCCCGTATTCGAGGGCGTACTCGACCTCGATCGTCTCGGCGGGGAGCTTGCCCAGCTTGCGGACCGGAACGAACCCAGTGCCAAGCTTGTAGGCCATCGGCGCTGAGAAGATGAACCCTCGCGACTCCATGCCCACGATCAGGTCAACGCCGGCGTCCTTGACCTGGTCGGCCATCCGGTCGATCACGTCGCGAAAGGCCTCCGCGTCCTTGAGCAGCGTCGTGATGTCGTAGAACAGGATCCCCGGCTTGGGAAAGTCGGGCACCTCGCGGATCTTGGCGCGCAGGTCGTCGGCTGAGCGGACGGTCACGGCGGAGGGCACTCCCGGGGAGCTGCGGTTGGGTGCGGCTTGCTGCCGGCTGAGTCTAGACCGATGGCCGAGGCCGGGCAACGGTCCCCGGACCCGGAGCGATCACGTGATCGAGTGCCATTTCGCCACTTCCTGACGCCATGGTCGTCCTGGTTCTCACTGGCGGCAGTGACATGCGCAGGTTGGTCGCCGGCGTTCTCATCCCGAGGATTCATTCCCTGCCGAGGTCGTGTGGTGCCTCACCAGCCGCGTCGAGTCCTGTTAGTGAGGCGTGAGATGAGCATGGCCACGCTCGGGGAAGGGCACAAAGCGGTCTTCGCCTATCCCTGTCCCGAACCCTCCGCGGCGAGCCGGCGCAGCACGGTCTGCAGCACGCCTCCATTGCTGAAGTAGCGCACGTCGATCTCGCCGTCGAGGCGCGCCACCGCCCGGACCTGGCGTTCAGCGCCGCCCGCGTCACGCACGATGACGGTCATCTCCTGGCGTGGGTGCAAGCCCTCCGCCAGCCCGCGGATCGTGAACGACTCGCGACCGCTGAGGCCAAGCGAGCGCGCGCTCTCCCCAGGCAGGAACTGGAGCGGCAGGATCCCCATTCCCACCAGGTTCGAACGGTGGATGCGCTCGTAGCTTTCGGCGATGACGGCGCGGACTCCCTGGAGCTGCGGCCCCTTGGCGGCCCAGTCGCGGCTGCTGCCCGAGCCGTATTCCTTGCCCGCGAGGACGATGAGCGGCGTTCCCTCCGCGGCGTAGCGCCTCGACGCCTCGAAGATGCTCATCCGCTCGCCGGACGGCAGGTGCTCGGTGACGTTGCCTTCGGCGTCAGGGGTGAGCAGGTTCCGCAGCCGGATGTTGGCAAACGTGCCTCGGACCATAACGTCGTGATGCCCGCGCCTGCTGCCGTAAGAGTTGAAGTCGCGTGGCTCCACGCCGCGTTCGATCAACCACTGCCCGGCCGGCGAGGTGCGCGCGATGCTCCCCGCCGGAGAGATGTGGTCGGTGGTCACGCTGTCGCCCAGGACGGCCAGCACGCGGGCCTCGACGACGTCGGCCACGGGCAACGGCTCGGCCGTAAGTCCATCGAAGAACGGTGGGCGGGCCACGTACGTGCTCGCCTCGTCCCAGGCGTACCGGTCACCCGCCGGCACCGGCAGCGCCGCCCAGCGCTCGTCGCCGTCGAAGACCGAGGCGTAGTTGCGGGTGAAGACCTCCGAGCGAACTCGTCGCAGGACGACGTCCGCGACCTCCTCCGGCGAGGGCCACAGGTCGACCAGGTAGACCGGGTTCCCATCCGGGCCGATTCCGAGCGGCTGGGTCGTGAGGTCGATATCGATCCGTCCGGCGAGGGCGAAGGCGACGACGAGCGGCGGCGACGCGAGGTAGCTGGCACGCGCCAGCGGATGGATCCGCCCCTCGAAGTTGCGGTTCCCGGAGAGGACGGCGACCCCCACCAGGTCGTTGGCCTCGACCGCCGCGGCGATTGGCTCGGCGAGCGGTCCCGAGTTGCCGATGCACGTCGTGCAGCCGTAGCCGACCAGCTCGAAGCCGAGCCCACGAAGCGGCTCCATGAGGCCCGCGTCGGACAGGTAGTCGGTCACCGCCCGCGATCCCGGGGCGAGCGACGTCTTCACCCAGGGCGGGGTGCTGAGCCCAAGCTCGATGGCCCGCTTGGCGACCATCCCGGCGGCGACCATGACGCTCGGGTTCGAGGTGTTCGTGCAGCTGGTGATGGCGGCGATCAGCACCGACCCCGACTTGAGCTGGAAGGTCTCCCCGTTCAATTCAACGTCGACCGGGCGGTAGTCGAGCTCGGCACCGGGCGAGGTCTCGACCCGTGCCGGAGCCGCGGGCTCGGAGGCTCGCTGGGCAGCCGCGTCGTGGCTCGGCGCGTCGCTGGCGGGGAACGACTCCTCGCTCGCCTCGGTGACGGTGTCGTGGACCGCAACCAGGCCATCCGCAAAGGCAGCTCGGAAGTTCTCGCGCAGGTCACGCAGGGAGACGCGATCCTGCGGCCGGCGTGGGCCCGCGACCGACGGCACGACGCCGCCCAGGTCCAGGCTGAGCGACTCCGAAAAGACCGGGTCGGGAGAGGCGTCGGTGCGGTACAGGCCCTGCTCCTTGGCGTAGGCCTCGACCCGGGCGACGACCTCGTCCGGGCGCCCGGTCATGCGCAGGTAGCGCAGCGTCTCGTCATCCATGGGGAAGAGGGTGGCTGTCGCCCCGAACTCGGGGCTCATGTTGCTGATCGTGGCCCGGTCGGCGACCGATAGTCGTGAGAGACCGGCCCCGTGGAATTCGACGAACTTGCCAACCACGCCGTGCGCCCGAAGCATCTCGGTCACGGTCAGGACCAGGTCGGTGGCGGTCGAGCCAGACGGCAGCTCGCCGTCGAGCCGGAAGCCGACCACGATCGGCATCGGCTGGTAGAGCGGCTGGCCCAGGAGCGCCGCCTCCGCCTCGATGCCGCCCACGCCCCAGGCGACGACCCCGAGCCCGTTGATCATGGTCGTGTGCGAGTCGGTGCCGACCAGCGTGTCGGGGAAGGCGACCAGCTCGCCATGTGCGTCCGGGCGCGCCGTCACCACGTCCGCGAGGAACTCGAGGTTGACCTGGTGCACGATCCCGGTCCCGGGCGGCACGACCCGGAAGTTGCGGAACGCCTGCTGCGCCCAGCGCAGGAGCGCGTACCGCTCCCCGTTGCGCTCGTACTCGCGCTCGACATTGATGAGGAACGAGGCGGCGGTCCCGTACTCGTCGACCTGCACCGAGTGGTCGATCACGAGGTCGGCCGGCACGAGCGGGTTGATCCGCGACGGGTCGCCCCCCAGGTCTGCCATGGCATCACGCATGGCGGCCAGGTCGACCACGCAGGGGACGCCGGTGAAGTCCTGCAGAATCACGCGGGCCGGCATGAAGGGGAGCTCGTATTCCGCCGGGCTGGCCGGGTCCCAGCCCGCGAGGGCGCGAACGTCCGCCGCGCTGACCAGTCCCGCGCCGGAGGCGGCGTGGCGCAGCATGTTCTCGAGGAGCACCTTGACGGTGTAGGGCGTCCGGGCGAGGTCCGGGACGCCTGCCGCGTCGAGGCGGTGATAGACGTAGGATCGGTCGCCGACGCGCAAGGTGGCGCGCGAAGCGCCGGGCTCCATCGGCTCGGGGTGGGTGGACACGGTGTGCGCCTCCTTCGTCATCCGCGCGCTGCGCGGCCTTCGTCGAGTTCGGCGCCGGACGGGTGCGCCCGTCCCGGGTCGAGAGACGCCAAGTATACGACCCGAACCGACCGTGCAATACTTGACTGTGTGAACTATCGCCAACGCATCGTCAATGCTGATGGCGGCTCGTACCGGTGGTGGCTGCTCGCGGTGACCAGCGTCGGCGCGCTCCTCGCCTCGATCACCTCCGGCTCGCTGATCATCGCCCTGCCCGAGATCCTGCGCGACCTCCACACCGACCTATTCGCCGTGATGTGGATCATCGTGGGCTACACCCTGGTCGTGACGGTCCTCGTCCTGAACGCCGGCCGGGTCGCCGACCGGTTCGGCCGGGCGCGGACGTACACCATCGGCTCGGCGGTCTTCACCCTGGCCTCGGTGCTCTGCGCCGTCGCACCGAGCGCCGGCACGCTCATCGCGGGCAGGGTCGCCCAGGGCGTGGGCGCCGCCTTCATGTTCGCCAACTCCGCCGCCCTGGTGACCGACGCCTTCAACCGCCGGGAGCTCGGGCGGGCGCTGGGGATCAACGCGATGGTCATCGGGGCGGGGCTGATCCTGGGCCCTATCATCGGCGGCTGGCTGACGAGCTTCGGCTGGCGCTGGGTCTTCTGGTTCAACGTACCGCTCGGCGTGATCGCCACGGTGGCGGCAGGACTGATCCTGGTCGAACGTGTCGCCGCCCAGCGCGAACTGGAGATCGATTGGTGGGGATCCGGCCTCTACCTCGTGGGCCTGCTGGCGCTCATGACCTCGCTCGCCTTCGGCGGGCTCTACGGCTGGACCACGTGGTGGATCCTCGGCGGCGTCATCCTGGCCGTGGTCATCACCCCCGTGCTGCTCTGGGTCGAGTCGCGCGAGCGGAATCCGATCTTCGACCTGACCCTCTTCCACGACCGGCTGTTCACCATGGGCAACCTGACCGGCCTCCTCAACGGCGTGGCCCGCAACGGGGTCCTGCTCCTGCTGGTCTTCTACCTGCAAGGCGTCAAGGGCGACGATCCGGTGACCGCCGGGATCGAGCTCGCCCCGCTGGCCGCCGGCATGCTCATCCTCTCGCCGATCAGCGGCGCCCTCTCAGATCGGTGGGGATCGCGGATGCTCGCCACCACGGGAATGCTGGTCACGGCGGGCGGGCTGGCGGGCCTCATGACGATCCAGGTCGACACTCCGCTCTGGGAGCTCATGGGCTGGATGCTCATCGTCGGCGCCGGGTCGGGGATCTTCAACTCGCCGAACACGAGCGCGGTGATGGGCGTTGTGCCGCCGGAGAAGCGGGGCATCGGGGCGGGCATGCGGGCGATGCTGACCAACACCGGGTTCGTGCTCAGCATCGCGCTGGCGGTCGGCCTGTTGACGAGCTCCATGGACCCACGCGTGATGCTGGCGGTCATCTCCGGCACCCAGACCGGTTCGGCCGGCATCGACCTGGGACCGTTCATCCGCGCACTCCATATTGCCTTCGGCGCGGGCGTCGCCGCGAGCCTCCTCGGAGCCGTGATCTCGCTCATGCGCGGAGGCCACCGGTCGTGGGAGGCATCCGACACCGGAGCGGCGCCAACACGCGAGCTCAGGCGCGCAACCGACAGCTGACGGAGGACGCTCGAGCGGCCGATGGCGCCCAGCCGATGGCGGCCTAGGGGTCGTCGCGCAGGCGGCTGTAGGTAACGAGGTCGTGGTACCCGCCCGCGCGGTACTGCGCGCGGCGCTGGATCCCCTCCCGAACGTAGCCCGCCTTTTCCAGGGAGCGCTGCTCCGGAAGGTTCTCGACGTCGGTGGAGGCCTCGACCCGGTTGAGGGTTGTGTTGGCGAAGAGCCACATGGCGAGCAGGCGCTGCGCCTCGGTTCCGTGGCCGCGCCCTCGTGCATCGGGAATCAGCTCGATCCCGATGTTCCAGGCGTCCGATTCGAGGTTCGGCCCGTAGCGCACCCCGTGCCAGCCGACCGTGCCGATGGGCTCGGCGTCGGCAACCCGCTCGACGACGAGCATCCCGTTGTGGTCGTTCCGCAGCGGACCGCGAGCCAGCACCTCCCTCGGCATCGGGCTGGGGCGCTCCCCGAAATCATTGAACTCGCTGCGGCTGGCGTCGTCCGCGTTCCAGGCGTCGAGCAGGTCCGCATCGGCGAGGGTCACGTCTCGCAGCCGAACCGATGCGGGATGGTCCGTCATACGGGCGCCACCCCGGCCAGCGCGGTGAGCGCCCGCCTCGCGATGTCGACACCGTCACGACCGGGCCCGATCGCGATCCGGACCTGGTTCGACCCAGCGATGGGCCGGAAGCCCGCGACGGTGAGGGCGGTCAACACCTGTTGGCGGGGGTAGCGCGCCCACTTCAGGGTCACCCGCCCGCTCTCGACCCTGACGTCAGGCACGCCCGCGCGTTCGGCGAGGAGCCGCATTGCGACCGCGGTGAAGAGCCCCTCGACTGGTGCTGGGACGGGGCCGAAGCGATCGAGCAGCCCGGCGCGCAGTGCCTCGCCATCGGCCTCGGAGCGGATCCCGGCGAACCGACGGTAGACCTCGAGCTTGGCGCCGGCGTCGCCGATGTAGTCGTCCGGCAGGTACGCTGAGCCGGGCAGGTCCAGGCGCACGGGCGCCGGCTCCGGGATCGGCTTGCGTCCGCGCAGCCGATCCACTGCCTCCGCGAGCAGACGGGTGTAGAGCTCGAAGCCGACCGCCGCCATGTGCCCGTGCTGCTCCGGTCCCAGGATGTTGCCCGCGCCGCGGATCTCCAGGTCGGAGAGCGCGATCTGGTAGCCCGCGCCCAGGTCCGAGGCCGAGAAGATCGCGTGCAGGCGCTTTCGCGCGATGAGCGACAGCGGAGTCCCGCGGCGGTGCAGCAGGTAGGCGTAGGCCCGCCGGTCAGAGCGTCCGACGCGTCCACGGAGCTGGTAGAGCTGCGCCAGGCCGAACGTGTCGGCGCGGGCGATGATGATCGTGTTGGTGTTCGGGATGTCCAGGCCCGACTCGATGATCGTCGTGCACACGAGGACGTCCGCTTCGCCGCTCGCGAAGCTGAGCATCACCTTCTCGAGC
>JALYLB010000160.1 GCA_030774475.1 Chloroflexota bacterium
TACACCGCCGAGGAGCGCTTCAATGCGCTCAACGGCCATCGGCGGATGGTCTTCCACGGGGCGGAGTGGGACCTGGACGTGCTGGTCGGCATCTTCGAGATGTGCCACCGGATCGACATGTCCTCGCGCATCGGGCTGGACTACCCGACGCTGCCGGTCACCGACCTCCTGCTGACCAAGCTGCAGATCGTGAAGCTCAACGCCAAGGACGCGGGGGACATCGTCGACCTGCTGGGAGAGCACCCCCTGGGCGAGGGGCCGGGAGATCAGATCGATCTCGCCTACCTCCGGGCGCTGGTGCGTGACGACTGGGGGCTGTGGCGGACGATGACGGGCACCCTCGAGACGGTGGATGCCACAGGCCCACCCTCGGCGGTGAGCGATCGCCTGCACCAGCTGTTGGCTGAGCTGCGCTCGGCGCCCAAGTCGCCCCGCTGGAAGCTTCGCGCACGCGTGGGCGAGCGCGTCGCGTGGTACGTGCTTCCCGATGAGGTGAACCAGTGACCTACTCGATCGTCGCCGCGGATCCCGCCAATGGGGATCTGGGCGTGGCCGTGCAATCGAGATTCCTCGCGGTGGGGTCGCTCTTGCCCTGGGCCTCCGCGGACGCGGGCGCGGTGGCGACCCAGGCACTCGCGGATGTCACCATCGGCCCGCGCGGGCTGGAGCTGTTGCGCGCGGGAGTCGCACCGGCCGACTGCATCGAGAGGCTCCTGGATGGGGACCCGATGCGGGAGCAGCGGCAGTTCGGGCTGGTGGCGGCGGATGGTCGGCCCGCCTCCTTCACCGGGCGGGAATGCTTCGACCACGCATCTTCGCTCCTGGGTGACGGCTTCGCGGCGCAGGGCAATATCCTGGCCGGCCGCGCGGTGGTCGAGGGACTCGCCTCCGGATTCCTCGCCGCCAGCGGACGGCCGCTCGCAGATCGGTTGCTGACCGCCCTGGAGGGAGCACAGGCGGCGGGCGGGGACCGGCGCGGCCAGGAATCGGCCGCACTCCTTGTCGTGCGCGAGGGTGGCGGCTACGGCGGCAACAACGACCGCATGCTCGACCTGCGAGCCGATGATCACCCGACCCCCATTGCCGAGCTCCGCCGGCTGCTCGACTTGCACCGGCTCTATTTCGACCGGCCCGATCCAGCCGATGCCCTGCCGATCGAGGGCGCGCTTCGGAAGGAGCTCGAGGTGGTCCTGACGAGGCGCGGATTCAAGCCCGATGCGGGATTCCGCCAGGCACTGCTCGCCTACTTCGGCTGGGAGAACCTCGAAGAGCGCTGGCTCGATGAACACCGCCTCGATCCCGCCGTGCTGGCGTACATCCACGAGAATGAAAGGGAGCTGTCATGAACGGTGTCCGCACCGAGACCGAGCTCGGCGACTTCCTGCGAGGCACGAACTTCCTCTCCGCCAGTGGCGGCGGGGAACCCGATGTGCAGGCAGAGCTGCTGCTCGACGACCTGGCCCGCGGCCTGACCCTCTCGTGGACCCCGCTCGACGAGATCGCGGACGACGCCCTGATCTGCACCGCCTGCTTCTCCGGCTCGATCGCGCCCGAAACGTTCACGGATAGCCCGGAGGCCGATCAGATCGCAGGCCCCGAGCGGATCCGGCGGCCGATGGTCGCCTCGATCCAGGCACTGGAGCGCGAGCTCGGTCGCAAGATCGACGGGATCTGCTCGATCGAGATCGGCGGCATCAACACCTCGGCGGTGCTCGACGCCGCCGCCAACCTGGGGATTGCCATGGTCGACGGCGACTACGCCGGTCGTGCCATCCCCGAGCTACATGCCACGACCCCGCACCTGTTCGGGGTCCAGGTGCTGCCGTGGGCATCGGTCGACGAATACGGCAACGAGATCGTCATCCGAAGGGCCGCTTCAAACGCCTTTGCCGAGCGGATCGGCAAGCATCTGGCGCTCGCCTCGTTCGGGTTGATCGGCTGCGCACTCGTCGCGCTGCCCGCGAGCGAGGTGCGCCGGATCTACGTGCCGGGCACGATCACCGAGAGCCTGGCGGTTGGGCGTGCCATCCGCGAGGCGCGCGACGCGGGCGGCGATCCCGTTCAGGCGGCCGCCCAGGCGCTGAACGGCTGGGTCCTGTTTCGGGGCAGCATCGTGTCGCGCGAATGGCGCAACACCGGCTACCTGGAGGGGACCCATGAGATCGAGGGCGAGGGCGACTTCGCGGGACATCGGCTCAAGCTCTGGTTCAAGAACGAGAACCACCTGTCATGGCTGGATGGGGCTGACTACGTTGCCAGCCCGGACCTGATCGAGGTGTGCGACGCGACGACGGGCGAACCGCTGGTCAACACCTACCTTGAGGAAGGGGATCGCGTTGCCGTGGTGGCTGCGCAGAGGCGAGACGTCTGGGATAGCCCGGCGGGCCTGGCGACCCTCGGTCCGGCGCACTTCGGCTGGAACGACTTCACGTTCCGAGGGATCGAATCCCTGGCTGGTGACCGGGCGTGACCGGCGCGACGTTCGACCCGGAGCACGCCATCCCGGCCGCCGAGTTCCGTGAGCGGCAGGATCGAGCGCGCGCTGCCGCGGCAGAGCAGGGGCTCGACGGCCTGGTGGTCTGGTCGCGGGGTGGTGGCCCGGTCGACATGTCCGCCGATGTCGTCTACCTCGCGAACCATTACTCGCAGCAGCCGTACATGGCCGATCACGCGGGGATTGGTCGGGCACGCTCCCATGGCGTGCTGGTGCTGCCGGTGAACGGACCTTCCATCCTGGTCATCGACGTGCCGTGGTGGCGTCGCGACCTGGTGGTCGCGGACGACGTGCGTACCGGCAACGACGTGATCGACAAGGCGGTCGACGCGATGAGAGCCGCGGGGTTGCACAACGGACGCATCGGCCTGGTGGGCGCCAGCCATATGACGGCAGCGGCCTACCTTGGATTCGCCGCGGCCCTTCCGGACGTGGAGCTCGTGCGCACCGACGACCTGGTCGAGCGCCTCAGGATCTACAAGAGCCCGGCCGAGGTCGTCGCCATGCGGGCGGCCATCGCCCTGGGGGACGCGGCGGTCAAGGTGGCGATGGAGGCCGCCGTCGTGGGGGCGACGGAGGCGGACTGCGCCGCGGAGGCGGCCGCCGTGGTCGCGCGAGGCGGCGGGGTGCTGTACGACGCGGCTTGCGCCTCCGGCGCGCAGGCGCACTTCTTCACCTGGTCGCGCATGCCCTCGAGCTCGCTTCGGCCCCTCGAGCGTGGCGACATGTTCCACATGGACTGCTACGGGGCGCTGGCTGGCTACTTCTGGGATTTCGGGCGCACACGGGTCGCGGGAGATGAACCAACCGAACCGCAGCGCGAGCTCGTCGATGCGTCGATCCAGGTCGTCGACGCGGTCTGCGCGGCGATCCGACCGGGACGAACAGCAGCCCAGGTCTACACAGTCGGAGCGCAGGCGATGGCGGATTCCGAGGTGATTGCGCGGATCCCGGTGGAGGCCGCCGACACCGAGGGATTCCCGGCGGTCGGACACGGGATCGGACTTGGGTGGGAGGCGCCGTGGTTGACCCCGGTCGACGACACCGTCCTGGTGCCGGGCATGACGATCGCGGTGGAGACGCTCATCGGTCATCCATCGTTGGGCGGCGGCTTCTTCGAGGAGAACGGCGTCGTCACCGAGACGGGCTTTGAGGTGCTCACCACGGCCCGTCGACGATGGTGGTGAATCAGGCTGGCGCCGTGCTGGCGGTACTGGAGCGCTTCCGCATCGGTTGGCAGACACTGGATGCCGATGCCGTGCTCGACTGCTTCGCCCAGGATCCGGATATTGTCGTGATCGGAACCGATCAGGACGAGTGGTGGAAGGGATACAAGGCGCTCGTGAAGCCGTTTCACACAATGGTGGACACCTTCAGCGATCTCGATTACCGGTGGAAGGCCCCTCCCCACATCGTGGTCAGCGGCACCGTCGCCTGGGCCGATGCGGTGCTCGACACCAAGCTCACGGCCGCCGCTGGCGAGCACCTCGCCGTCACGATGCGCACCAGCTGGGTGTTTCGCCACGTCGGACGCTGGGAGGTCGTGCAGGCGCACTTTTCGGTTGCCCCGCCCGCCCCCGTGGCGGCGTACTAGGCGCGACGTGCTTTCGCGGGGACCTGCGGGCGAGACCCGCATCTTCTTCTGTGCGGATATCCACGGCTCGGAGCGCTGCTTCCGCAAATGGCTGAATGCGGCGCGAAGCTACCGCTGCCAGGCGCTGATCTTTGGCGGCGACCTGGCAGGGAAGATCCTCCAGCCGATCGTCGATCTGGGCGCAGGCCGCTACCAGACCGAGATGTACGGGCAACAGCTCGTCGCGGACGCGCCGACCGAGGTGGCTGCCATCACGGATCGGATCCGCAACGCCGGCCGCTACGAGGTGATCGTCACCCCGGAGGAGAAACAGGCTCTGGACGCGTCGCCCGAGCTGGTCCGCGAGACGTTCATCAAGGTGGCGAGAGCCAGTGCCACGCGCTGGCTGGAGCTCGCAGACGAGCGGCTGCGCGAGGTCGCGATCCCGGCCTTCATGATGCTCGGCAACGACGATTTCGTTGAGATGCAGGACGTCTTCGCCGGCTCTGAGCGGGTCACCAATCCGGAGGACAAGGTCGTCGAGCTGCCTGGAGGCTACGAGATGATCTCCCTGGGCTACTCGAATCCGACCCCATGGGCCTCACCGCGAGAGCTGACCGAGCCTGACCTCGCCGCCCGCCTCGAGCCGATGGCCTCTCGCTTGCAGGATCCGGGCAAGAGCATCTTCAACTTCCACGTACCGCCGCGGGACACGCACCTGGACCAGGCGGCGCTGCTGGACGAGACATTCACGCCCATCGTCAGTGCCGGACGCGTGCAAATCGCCGGCGTGGGCAGCAGCTCGGTGCGCAGCTTGATCGAGCGCTACCAGCCGATCCTCAGCCTGCACGGCCACATTCACGAGTCTCCCGGCATGTCGAAAATCGGCAAGACGATGGCCATCAACCCGGGGAGCGAATACATGGACGGGATCCTGAGGGGCGCAATCGTGACCCTCGATCCGCGCAGGGGAGTCAAGGGCTGGCAGCTGGTCCAGGGCTGAGTCGAGCCGTCGAGGCACGGATCACGAGACTGGTGCGCACGGTGACCGTGATGAGTCCATCCGGGGAGGGGTCGTCGTCGAGGATCCGCCGCACGACGGCGATCGCCTCGGAGCCGAGGTCGGCGGCGCGCGGGTCGATGGTCGTCAGCGGCGGGTGCGCGTTGCGCGCCAGGACGGTGTCACCCTCTCCCACGATGCCGAGGTCGTACGGGACGTTGATACCCAGCTCGTCCGCCGCTCCGAGCACGCCCATGGCCTGTCGATCCACCGCGGCGATGATCGCGTCCGGCCGATCGGCGCGAGTGAGGAGCGCGACTGCCGCGTCGTAGCCGGCCCGTTCACTGAGATCCTCCGCGCGCACCACCATCGGCTCGGTCTTCATCTCCTCCATCCGCGCGCGATAGCCGCCCTCGATATCGCCGATGTAGGAGTAGCGCTCGTGGCCGAGCGAGATCATCGCCGGCCGCCGATACCCCTCGTCGGCGAGATGATCGAGGACCCGTCCGATGGCGACCGCGTGATCGTTGTCGACCCAGTGCGTCTTCAATCGGCCGAGGTAGCGGCCCACGGTGACCACAGGAACGCCGTACTGCCGAAGCAACGGCAGGACGTCGTTCGTGTTGCTGGGGTCGACCAGGATGGCAGCGTCCAAGCGCTGTGCGTCGAGCAGTGTCTCGAGCGGGAACTCGGTCGATCGATGGGTAGGCAGGAGCACGAAGGAATAGCCGTCCTGGGTCGCCGCCGCTGACAGCGAGCCAAGGAGCAATGGGAAGTACGGGTTCAGCAGGAGGTGCTCGCCTTCCATCGGGAATTGCAGGCCGAGCGCCATCGTTCGACCGATGGCGAGGCCACGGGCCGCGACGGTCGGGCGGTAGGCCAGCCGTTGCGCGGCGTCGAGCACGAGCTTGCGCGTCTGCGCAGAGACAGGGCGCTTTCCTGAAAGGACGTGGGAGACGGTGGTGATGCTGACCTTGGCGGCCCGGGCCACGTCGGCAATACGCGCGGGTCGCGGTCCGTTTGGGCTTCGCACCAGCGCCTCCGATTCGATGCGAGACAGCGCTCGGAGATTATCCGTCTGCGCGGCTCGTGTCCCAGCTGAGGATCCGATCTGGCGTGAAGCGAATCAGGAGATGTCCGGTGGCGAGCATCGCCTGGCCAGCGGCGGACGCCTGCTCATCAGGCGCGAGATACCGGGCGTAGATGCCTCGAACCATCTCCATCACCCGCTTGTGCGGAGCCTCGATGAGCTCCACGCTGCCGCGCATGACGACCGCGCGCAGCCGAAATCCCCCGAGAGATTCATCCACCGTTACCGCAGCATTCGGATTGCTACGCAGGATCCGCGCGTTCGCGAAGGTCGGGCTTGTCTCCATCCAAAGATCCGTCCCGTCCCAGAGGAACCACATCGGCAGCACGCGCGGTCGGTCGTGATCGCTGGTGGCAAGGCGTGCGATGAGCGGGCGATCCAGAAAGGCGTCCATGGCCGCGGGGCTCATGGCTGGCCCGTCCGCAGTGCTTGGATCCTTGGTCGAGCGCGTCATTGGGTAGGGTGTCTCTACCACCATCCCATGCGCTTGGTCCAGGCCAGCATTCCGCCGGTCACGAGGATCATGAATGCCAGGACGATCGCGAGCTGGACGACGTCCGTCCGCTGTCCCACGATCAGGTTCATGCCATAGACGGAGGCGATCGCCGTCACCGGCAGCACGACCGCGGCAATCAGTGCGAGGCGCTCCATCGCGATGTTCATGCGGGTCGACGTCCGGGCCTGGTAGAAGTCGATAACCCCCTGCATGTACGCCATCTCTGCGTCTGCGAGGTGCGTGACGCGCTCGAAACGGTTGATCAGGTCACCAATCAGCGGCGGCGCCTCACTTGGAATCATCCGGGTCATCGCGGACATCCGCTCATACACCTCGCGGCTCTGGCCGGCCATGGTGCGAAGCGTCAGAAGCTCGTGGCGGATCAGGAACATCGCTTCGAGCAGGCGAATCGGGTTTCGATCGTCATCGCTCCGCACTCCCTCTTCGAGCCTCGCAACCTTCGACGCCAGGGCGGAGAGATACGTCCCCTGCCGGTCCGCGACCGCCGCGATGATCCAGTACGACAACTCGAACGGAGTGGCGGTCGCAATCGGCCTTCGACGATCCTGCGCAGGACCTGAGACGTCTCCCGCGTCGCCGCCTCGAGCGAGACGCCCGCAGCCATCGGTCCATGCGTGGTCACCAGAAAGTTGCGCCCGATGAAGAGGTCGAGCTCCACGAGATGGATGTGCCCGGCTTCACCGACTTCGGGGGCATGCAGGATGACGAACAGGTGGTCGGGGTATGCATGCATCTTGGGGAGATGGCTGCGGTCCAGCACATCCTGGATCGCCAGGCCGTGGAACCCGAACTGCTGGACGAGACGGCTAGCCATCTCCTCGTCGCACGTTGGGAGGTCGATCCACACGAATCCGCCAGGCTTGTCGAGCAGACCCGTGACCTGGCTCCAGGTCCGCTCTTCGGATCCATCCGGGGAGATCCAGCGCACGAGCGCTGATTGCGTATCAGCCCCTTCGGATGCGGTGGGCGTCTCCGTTGCCATTGCTCTGGCCAGCATACGTCGCGGTCATCCCGCCTCGGCGCAGGCCTCGCCGATCCACGCCCGCAGCTCCCCCTTGATATCGTCGGCCGATCGAAGCATTGGCCTTGCCTTCACAGGTTCAGCGCTTTGACTACCACCGGCCAGATGAGAGCAGCTTCCGCGGCCTGTCCCTTGACATTGAGGTGGTTCCAGTCGCTCGAGAAATTCCCCAGGGAGTCGACGTACCTGGCGCGGACACCGCCGTCGGTCTGGCAGTGGGGCACAGCAGCGCACATCCGGGCTTGCTCAGCCTCGTAAGCGTCGATGATGCCGATAAGCGTGTTGAAATGCGCCTCCACCAGATTCCCGGCGGGGTCATAGAAATCGCACATGCCCGTCCCGGTGAGCGAGGCCTTGACAGTCGGGTCAAACGCAACCAGCTCCTTCACGAAGGACGGGCTGGGGCGACCAAGCTGGCCGACCACGAGAATGCGCGAGTTCGGGGAGGCCTTCGCGATCACATCGAGCGCCTTGGCAACGAAACTTCCGAACTCCTTCACATGGGTGGCATCGGTTCCGTCGCAGCGGATGTCATCGTCGATGGTCGAGATGATCACGAGCGCTGGCACCGGAACGGTCTGGAATGCAAGTTGTGCCTGGTCCGCCAGCTCCGACGCCGGCGCCCCACCCGAGGCGTCGTTGGCGACGTGGCTCATGGTCTCCGGTCGGATTGCCGTAAGGCGCAGGTAGACGCTGTTGACCTCGACCGATGTCCCCGTGGCCCACGAGTTCTCCGGAGCCGCTTGCTTCGCGTCCGACGTGCCCTCCCCCGTCAGCCCCGAATGACCGATGGCGATGATTCCAACGGGCATCGAAATGTCGGGGGTCGGAGTGGCTGCAGGGAGGGATGCGATGGCGCTCTGCGAGGCGGCGCCCGATGGTCCGGCGGTCTGGCCGCACGCTCCAAGCGCGACCACAAGGGCAAGGCCCAGCACTGCGAGTGGAAGAGGTGCGGGCCTCAGTCGCCAGGATCGCAGGCTGGCTATCGTCGGATCTCCATCGAGCGGGGTTGCTTGTTCTGATTCGCGTTCAAGCCTAATCGACTCATACGACAGCACCGCTGTTGCCCTGCAGCGCATAGAGCTGCCAGGCGCCGGGTACGCCCTTGAGCTCGTGCGTCCCGCGGTCGCCTGTTGGGAATTCAGCCTGCGGGATGGCGTCGCGGGCAGAGGCGGAGAGCAGGATCTCGCCGGCGCTGGCAGCCGCCATGATCCGGGCGGCGGTGTGCACCTCGATGCCGCTCACCTTCTCGCCACGCATCTCGCATTCGCCGAGGTGGACGGCGGTCCGCAGCTGGATGCCCAGCTTTTCGGCAGCTGATCGGATGGCGACGGCGCACCCGACTCCCAGGCTCGGTCGCTCGAAGGTCGCGAAGAAGGCGTCTCCGGCCGTATCGACCTCGTGACCCGAGTAACGGGACAATTCCTGGCGGACGGCAGCTCGGTATCGGCCCAGCAACACCCGCCATTGCTCGTCGCCCAGCTCCACGATGCGCTCGGTCGAACCAACGATGTCGGTGAAGAGCAGCGTCAACATGGCTCGGCCGGGCAGGAATCGGTCCACGCCAGGCCGGATCCAACGGCGGATTGGTCCGTACAACGTGCCGACCCCGATACCGATGGCGCCCGTCAACAGCTCGGAGCGCGCGCCCGTCGTCGTCTCGAGCAGGCGCTGGAGACCGATGTTGGCGATCCCGAACGCCGCGAGCAGGGCCAGCGTGACGCCTCCATACAGGATGGTGCGATTGATGATCGTGTCGATCTCGTAGAGCCGATAGCGGAGGACGGCTACGCCGATGGAGATCGGTACCGCGATGAACGCCAGGATCAGCGGCGCGAGCAGGAGGTCAGGGACGTTGTCACCAAAGATCCCCTGGACGACGAAGCTGAAGGCGGTCGTCAGGGCCACTGCCGACAGCGCGGTCATCAACCAGCGCAGCTGCTGGTGCTCGAGGCCCCGAGCCCGACGGGTGCGGATGACCATTGAGCCGGACCCTGCGAAGAGGGTTGCCACGACGACCACGACGCCCACCGGCGTGGCCGAGGCGAACCACGAGTACAGCGGTTGTGGTATCACCGATGCAGCCGGGTTCGCGATCGTGATCGATCCCGGCCCATCCGGGTTGCCAACGAAGATCATCTGCGCGAGGCTCGCGAGACCAACACCCAGCCAGGCCGCGATGATGATGCCCAGGGCGGCCATGCGCCATCGGCCAGTGGGCAGGTGACCGGACGGAAAGATGATGGTCACCACGACAAACAGCGCGAAGGCGCCGAACCAGCTCCACCCCTGCTGCCACGCGAGCAGCGAGATGATCGGCGATGCGGTGCCGTCTCGCAGGGATGCCGTGGTGGTGGGTATGTGTTCGAACCCGGCGAGGAAGGCCCACCCGATGCCGATCAGGAGCCAGCCGATGACGTTGCGCGGGCGACGGATGATCAGCAGCGCCCCGACGAGGGCATACGGCAGGAACACGACCAGCCCGACGCCGCTCGCGATGGCGGCAGGCAACCCTGCTAGGACGATCGCCGCGACGAGGACGGTGACGATTCGGGGCGCGGCGCGGGTCGCGGGAAGGGTTGCTGGGCGATCGGTCATCGGCGCGGGTCCTCGCCCGTCCTCCCCGCATGGCCTGTCGAGCGAGTCATCGCCAGGTCAGGGCCCCTCCTTCATTGATCGCCGAGTCGGCTTTCCAGGCGATGTCCCAGATATTGCCCTCCGGGTCGCGGAAGCTGAATCCGCTGAAACCGTGGGGCGAGTCGACAGGATGGTCGAGGTCCCGCACCCCGTCGACGTTGCTCAGCGTCTCGTGGGCGTCGAGCAGCTCCAGCCTTGACCCGACGTTGATGCCAAGGGTGAAGCCGCGGAATCCATCGGACCGCGGCCCGTAGTCCCCTTCGTAATGGACAGCGCCGTACAGAGCGAGGACGACGCCGTTGGCGAGCTGGAAGATGCGGTGGATGGGCTCGGACGACGGTGCCTCTGGCCAGCCGAGCGCCCGAAAGAAGGTGGCCATGCGCTCGACGTCCAGGCACGCCAGTGTCAGGAAGTTCATCCGCGGCGGAACCATGAGCCCCTCCGTCGTTAGTGCGCCGATTGACCGGACCATAGGTCCGCCCCTCTCGGCGGCAGTGCCAGGAATCCTTGCGTTGCGATCATCGGCCGCGGCACGGCGAGCTGCCGATGGTCATTTCGCCAGCAATGCTTGCGCCACGACTATTGGAAGGCCCTTGGTGGCGCCGATTCGCGGTCTCGATGGCCGTAACGCAAGCAAGACTGGCATCCGGCCCGCCGGCTCGTGTTCATTGCGTGCCACCTGCGAGGCGAGCAATCACCGGTTCGAGGGTCGCGAGTGCCGTCGCTGGCAGGGTGATGTTGCTGATGCCCCAGCGCTCTCGCCGGGCCAGGAGGGTCTCGATCATTTCCTCGGTGTCGCCGACCAGGTAGTGCGGACTTTGGGGCATCTCCTGCTCGCTGATGCCGCGGGACCGAGGAGGGGGATGGTCGCCACGCGTATGGAACTCTGGATCGACCTCCCAGACCAGGATGTTGATCTCGAGATCTGCCCATCGCTCGCTCGCGGCCTCGCGGATCCACCCGACCTTGCGATCGACCGCGGCGGCCGTGATGTCTTCGTAGTCTCCTCCGCCGCCGGGGAGCGAAGGCGGATCGATGCCGATGATGTCGGCCTCCCGCGCGGCGAAGGCCAGCAGCTTCGGGCCACCGCCACCGACGAGAAAGGGTGGATGCGGCCGCTGGACCGATGTCGGCAGGCCCTCCTGGTGGATGGCAGGGTATGCGTCGTCTGCCTCGTGATCGATGCGGCCCTCGTGCAGCGCTTGGCGGATCATCCGCAGCGAGGCCTGCATTCGACCAAGACGTTGTGCCGGCGGATCGAAGGTCAGCCCGGCGGCCTCGTATTCCGGGCGGTTCCAGCCCGCTCCGAGGCCGATCTCGAGCCGCCCATCGGTCATGGCGTCGAGCGTCGCCAGCTCCTGGGCCAGGACCGGCGGATGGCGCAGGTCGTTGTTGAGGACGAGTGTCCCGATCCGGAGCCGGGTCGCTTCGGCGGCCGCCTGCAGCCGTGAGAGGGCTGCCCAGTTGCCGAGGTGGTCCGTCGCCAGGATCACGTCCACCCCGGCGGCCTCCGCGCGCTGCGCCGTTTCGATCACGCGATCGCGACGTCCCTCAGCGGCGCGGAGCGCCACTCCGAACCGAAAAGGTCGTCGCTCCGGCGGTTCTCGCTCCGTGGTCACACCGTCATTGTGGTGCACGCACTGGCCGCTGCGGCTGTGCAAGTGACGCTTGCGGTACGACCACCAGCGACCCCGTGTCGAGCGTTCGTTCGTCAACTCGCAAGCAGGAGTTGCGCAACGACCACCATGAGACCCTCGACGGCGCCGATGTGCGATCTCGATGGTCATAACGCAAGCAGGACTGGCATCCGGCATGGGCGAGGGCTGGGAGCGGCTCGCGGCGACGCGCGGGGTGAGGACTGCGGGGTGCCAAACCGGCCCGGCGGCGATGCCATCCGGGCCGGTCGGGGTGCGGGTCGCTTGCGAGCTAGGGGTGGACCCCGGCGTCCGCCCAGTTCTGGAAGTAGTCGCCGGCGACGAGGGTGGTGACGCCGGAACCATCGGTATTCATGGATCGGATCTCGACCGGGAAGCCGCTGCCGATCCACTGGGAATAGATGATGCGGTCACCGGCGGGGGACCAGACCGGGTTGTTGGCGATCGCGAACGTCCCGCCCTGCACGGGCTGGGTGTGGGTGAGACGCTGCTTATGGCTGCCATCGGCGTTCATGACGTAGATGTCTGCCGTGCAGCCGATGCGACCGACGTCGCAGGAGTCGTACGCGATCCGGGAGCCGTCGGGGGACCAGTCCGGCGCGGAGTTCTCCTGGCCCCAGGCAGTGAGTCTTTTGAGACCGGAGCCGTCTGTGCGCACCTTGTAGATGGCTTGCGTGCAGCCCTTGGGGGCGAAAACGCGAGCGTGCTCGTTGAAGGGGCACTCGTGGAATCGAGTGAACACGATCCACTGTCCATCGGGCGAGTATTGGGGCTCCGAGTCGAAGTCACCGAACGCAGGCGGGCCCGTGACGCGTTGGGCGTCGGCGATCGTAACGCCGGTGGCGCTCGCGGCGGGGATGATCCAGATGCCCTGCTGGGCGGGGTAGTCGCCCCAATCTGCGTCGATGGCCAGGTGCGACCCGTCGGGCGCCCACGCGGGATCCCCGTGGAAACCCTCGCCCACCGTGAGCTGCGTGAGGCCGTAACTGTCTCCGTTCCACGGCATGAGGTAGACCTGTACGGAATCCTGCAGCCCGTCGCGATCGACCCGGTCGCTGTCGAAGGCAATCACGCTCCCGTTGGGCGACCAGTCGCTCGGCCGCGATGAGCGATCCTGCCCCGAATTCGTGAGCTGCTGCACGTCGGATCCGTTGGCTGTCGCGCTGAAGATCTCGAGGCCGTTCGTGTCTGGCACGTATCGCGCGAACGTGATCCTCCCGTCTGGCCCACTGAAGGTGGCCTGGGCCGGGAGGCCGACCGCCAAGGTCAGCGCCGCGGCGGCGAGAACGGCGCGCGTCAGCCGCCGGGATCGTGATCTGGGCATGGGCGGTTCTCCATCGAGGGGGTGTTTGCTACGTCTGATGCTTCGCCAACGCGAATCGACTCAGATCCCTCGCGCGAGACCGGCTCCTTCATTGGGTCAGGGGATGAAACGAATGCTCCGGAGAATGGGTGCCGCAAGTGCCTGCATTCCCTGGGGATCGGCTTCGTGACGGGCTTCCACCGTCACTGCCATGAGCTCGCCCGCGTGCTCGAGCAGGTAGATCCGAAAACGTCCTGCGGATGCAACATACATGTCCGCACTCGCTGGCCCGCTCCCGGCCTCGAAGATGGGCATGCAGATTTCTGTCGGGAGGTCGGAACGGCAGCGGCCAGCCGCTGTGGTCGCCGACGGACTCGGCTGGATGTCCACGTAGGTGGCGCTCTCCCCGAGGAGCGCGGCCGTCAACGCGGGCCCGACGATGATCTCCGGATTGCGACGCCACGCGGCAATCAGCGCGCCCGGGGAGGTGTCAGCTCCAGCAATCCGATTGCCCTTGGCGTCGGTGGCGACAGGCGATGCGTATAAGGCGATGACCTGCCGCCAGTCCGCCGTCGTGTTCAGGACGAGATCCCATGCCTCGTCCTTCGTCGCCGTCCAGCTCCCTGTTGGGACGGAGAAGGAGACCCTCGGCGTGAACTGCGACGTCGTGTACGTGATGCCCTGCCCAAGGACGTCTCCGCATGCCGGCGTTGCAGGAGGACACGTCAAGATCGCCGACGCGCTCGACGTCGCGGGGCGCGTGGGGGCTGGCGTGGAGGGTGGGCCCACCGGCCGGCTCGCGAACAGAGTAGCCGCGGCGATGATGGCCAGCGTCACGAGCGAGGCCGCGATCCCCACGAACGCCATCCGCAGCAGCTTTGATCGGCTCGCGGCCGGCTCGCTCGGCAGCCGGAGCAATACCTCGTCGACCATCCGATCGGGGGCGACCTGCGGACCGTCCTCCACCAGCCAGGCCTGGACCGCGGCGATGAATTCGCGATCCGTCAGCTGGTTCATGCCATGCCCCCGGTTTGGCCAGTCCCGGCGCCGATCTCGATCGCGGCGCGCATCCCGCGCATCCCGTAGTACAGCCGGGAACGCGCGGTCCCTTCGGCAATGCCCAGGGACTCCGCCACCTGCGGCAGGCTGAGCCCGACGTAGTGATGCATGACCACGACCGCCCGTTGCTCGGGTGAAATGCGGTGGAAGGCGCGTCGCAGCTCGTCGCGATCGACAACCTGGCCAG
>JALYLB010000161.1 GCA_030774475.1 Chloroflexota bacterium
TCGTCCGCGACGCCCATCCGGCTCGAGATCCTCGAGGGACTGCGGCTCGTCCGCCGCCATGCCGTGCTCGTCCCGCTCACCCTCCGCTCGATCATCGCCCATGTCGCTGGGTCGTTCTACGGGGTCCTCTACACGATCTATCTCATCGAGGACCTGCACCTCAGCCCGTTCCTGCTCGGCGTAGTCGTCTCGGCCGGCGGCCTTGGCTCGCTCATCGGCTCGTTCTTCGCCTCGCGGGTCATCGGTCGGTTCGGCTTCGGCCCGGCCCTCATCTGGACGGCCACCGGCGCGTCGATCATCGGCGTGCTCACGCCGCTGGCCGGCGGACCGCTCGTGATCGCGACGCTGATGGTGTTCCTCCCACAATTGATCGGCGACGGCCTCCAGACGGTCGAGGGGGTGGCCGAGCTGTCGCTGATCCAGGGCGTGATCCCAGACCGAATACTGGGCCGCGTAAACGCGACCCTCGAGGTCTTCTCGCATGGCATTGCCTACCCGGTCGGCGCTCTCCTGGCAGCCGCACTCGCCGGCTGGATCGGCGTTCGTGGCGGGATCGCCATTGGGTGGGCCGGGATGGCCGTCTCGATCCTGCTGCTGGTGTTCTCGCCGCTGCCAGGTATCCGGCATGCCTCCGACGCTGTCGCGCTGGAGGGCTGATCGCCCGGCGCATGGAGGAGCGCTTCCGGTCAGCCATTCTCTCCTCGCCCGCTCGATTGGGCGGAGTAGCGCAGCTGGTAGAGCGCCGGCCTTCCAAGCCTCTCGGCCTCAGCGCTGTGCTATCCCGAGTGCGACATCGGGCGTAATAGACTCAGTAATGCGCTGTCCGCGAAGGTGAACAGCACTCAGGATGCGCCGACTGTCAGGAGCCGGGTGGTGGGGGTGCCGTCCGTCCGTACGCCATATTGAAGCCGTCGGTGTCGCTGTCGGGCACGGACGGCGTCGAGACCTGTCGGTTGCGCTGGATCATCACGCCGCCATCAGCGGCCGCCAGGCGTGGATTGCCGCCATTTGCGGTGCCCGGGTCGAACGTGTCGGGGCTGCTGAAGTTGGCAAGCGTCGCCACGTGGCCCCCGACTGAGGGAGCCTCCTCGATCCACTCCGCCGACGTGCCGGGGCCTGTATACGTCTGAACCGTCGTGAAGCTCTTGCCGGTGGTCGTGTCGCTGATCGTGATCGTCCAGCTGTTACCCGAGCCCTTCGTCACGGAGGCGCTCATATGGTCTCCCGGATGGACGGTGATCGCCGGAATGACCGTTTCGGCAGCAGGCAGGATCTCCCACCACGCTGCGTAGTGCGCGGAGCCGTTGTAGAAGTCGGCCTCGGTACCCGTCTGAATCAGATTGCTGTTGTTGAAACCGTCGATCCCGACCCACTGAGATGAATAGGTCGCCTTCCGGCTCGGAGCCACACTCGGAACAACCCAGGCGCCGCTGGCGCGGCTGAAGGTGCCGGTCTTGGCGTAGCCGGACCAGTTGCTCGAGGCCCAGCCCGCGTTACTCTCGGCTCCCGCCGAGACTCTGGGATGGTGAACGATCGCACTGGCGTTGAGCGCGAGAGGTCCCGAGACGACGGCGCCAGAGAGAAGAAGGGCGGTGGCCGCGGCGGTGAGGGTCCGGAGAGTGGTACGCACGGGAATTCCTCGGTATGGTTGCCTGGGTCGCTCATTGGAGTATCGGCGCCGGCCCGAGGACTGTCCACCGCCCTAACTGCACTCATTCGACCAATCGGCGAGGTTGCGACGGACATCGGCCGAGGCGCGGAGCGATAGCGCGAGCACATCGCTCGCACCCGTGGGCCCAACGACTCAAACGGTTCCGGGAGCTCTTCGCAGAACGCTTCCGCACGGTCTACTGAGCCTCCAGCCGCTCGCGTGAGCGAGCAGCGTGCCGAAACGTGAGCTCGCTCGTTGCTGGTGGTCTTCGCTTACGAGTTCGGCCTGGTGATGCCCACCGCGTCTCGCGGTGACGGCTACCCCGGCCATCTCAAGGACAGCCGGCTAGGAGCAGCCGGTTGGCGCTCTCGCCGTAACCGCGGTCGTACGCAGAGTGAGCTGCCCGCGCAGAGTCCCGCCCTGCAGAGGAGACCCAGCATGCTCGATCACTCCAAGGTTCTTCGATCGCTCCTCGTGGCCACGCTCCTGAGCGTGAGCACCGTCACCGTGGCGCTGGCCGCAGCAAACCCGAACAGCACCGGGCAGCCGAGCCAGTCCTGCCAGCAGCAGCCGTCCGGTCCTCCCGGGCTGTTGAGCACGACCAACGGCTTCGCGCGGGTCGCGGTCAATGTCTATGCAGGCAGTCCCGGCACCCCATCATTGGCGAATGGCAATGCCCATGCGGTGTCCCAGTACGACGTCGCCTGCTTCCAGGTGAGCCAGCACTGAGGCTGACGCCAGGGGCCGATGTCCCACGCAGGTCGGCCCCCGGCCTAGCCGTCACGGAGAATTTCGCCATGTTGCCCGCCTCGAAGCTAATTCGCACGGTCATCCTCGTCGCCGCCACGACCGTCGTGTTGGTCGCCTGTCGGGCGAGCACCGGGGGCGGTTCTGTTGCGAGCACCGCCGGCTCCATCACTGTGAACTCGGCGAGCTCCAGCCTCGGGACGATCCTGACCGGCCCCAACGGCAAGACCCTGGACACGCACGCCGGCGACAGCAAGAACGCTTCGACGTGCACCGGCGCGTGCCTGACCGCCTGGCCGCCACTGACCGTCGCGTCGGGTCAGCAACCCACCACGGGTGCCGGTGTCACCGGGCCGCTGGGCACGTTCTCCCGCTCGGACGGCAGCCTGTGGGTCACCTACAACGGGTTGCCGCTGTACTACTGGCAGGGCGACGCGAAGGCAGGTGATACCACCGGACAGGGTGTCAATGGGTTCTCAGTGGCCCTGGTCGGAGCGTCGTCGGGTTCCGGTACTACGCCGCTACCTAGCGCCTCGAGTGGCGGCCGGACCTACTGACGGACCATAGGGGCACCGATCATTCCAGCGCGACAAAGGGTGACCTCGTTGATGGCGTCGTCGTGCTTCGCCTAGCTGCCGCAGGCCGGCCGATATGGCTCGGAGGGGACGTAGAGGGTCCATTCGTCCCGGGTGAGCGTCCGGCCTGCAATTGAGCAGGCCGCTGCCTCCCACCTGGAGGGGTCGATCGACCACTCGAGCGCGCGGCCGTCATCGTATGTGCCCACAACGTTGCGGTCGTCCGGAAGCAAGATCGCATTCACCGCTCGGTTACCGGACCCTGGCAACGTTCCGGCCAGCGACCTGGTGGCGACATCGAGAAGTCGGACCGTCCCGTCCGTTCCTCCCGTCACGATTTGGGCGCCGTTCTTCGACCACGCAATTGAGAGGACCCAGCCCGCATTCGCCAACACATGGGATCCCTCAGCGTGTCCAGTCGCGGAGTCCCAGAAGCGGACATCGCCGGTCCCCCCTCCCGTTGCGAGCAATCGGCCGTTCGGGCTGAATGCGACCGCATCGGCGTGGCCGTAGATGCCATCGACATCAACCGTGAAGCGGGGGGGGCCGCGCCAGCGTCAAACACAGCTGCCTGCGGCACTCATCCGTCGACCGTCGTCCACGTCCGGCCAGGGGCTCACCCTGCTCAATTCACACCCTGACGGTTCACGGACGAACGACATTCGATTGACACTGTCCGGCGGATGGATAGACTCGTGGAGTTCCGATGTTGGGTGGGTCGAGAGAATGCGGATGCGCGCTCGCGACTGGATCCTGGTCCTTCTCCTCATCCCGTTCGTGGCCGTCCTGTGGACGCCCTTCTATGCGACGCGGCAGCCAGAGTGGCAAGGGGTGCCCTTCTTCATCTGGTACCAGTTCGCCTGGGCGATCCTCACGGCTAGCCTGACCATCGTGGTCTACCTCGTCCAGCAATCCGGTAAGCGGCCGTGATCCACTGGGACGAGATCATCATCGTCGCCGTCCTCGGCTTGCTCGTGACCGGCATCGGGTTCGGCGCCTCGCGCTGGCGTCGCGGGGACCTCGACCTAATCGAGGAATGGGGCCTCGCCGGCCGCCGCTTCGGGACGATCGTCACCTGGTTCCTGCTGGGCGGCGACCTCTACACCGCGTACACGTTCGTGGCCGTGCCCGCGCTGGTGTTCGGCATGGGCGCCATCGGTCTCTTCGCGCTGCCCTACACCATCATCGTCTACCCGCTGATCTACCTGATCATGCCGCGTCTCTGGCAGGTCGCCCGCAACAAGGGCTACGTGACCGCTTCCGACTTCGTCAAGGACCGCTTCGACAGCCGCTTCCTGGCGCTTCTTATCGCACTGACCGGCATCGTGGCCACCATGCCGTACATCGCGCTGCAGATGCTCGGCATCGCCGTGGTCATCCAGGCCATGGGCGTCAACGTCGAGGTGGCCCTCGTCATCGCCTTCCTCGCGCTGGCCGTCTTCACCTATGCCAGCGGGCTGCGCGCACCAGCGCTAATCGCCATCGTCAAGGACACGCTGATTTGGATTACGGTCATCGTGGCCCTCATCGTGATCCCGACCAAGCTCGGAGGGTTCACGGCCATCTTCGCCAAGGTCCCGTCCACCAAACTGATCCTCGCCCCGTCGCTCTTCGCAGGCTACTCGACCCTCGCCCTCGGCTCTGCCCTGGCCCTCTTCCTATACCCACACGCCATCACCGGCACCTTCGCCTCGAAGAGCCAGCAGACGATCAAGCGCAATATGGCCTTCCTGCCCGCCTATTCGTTCCTGCTGGGCCTCATTGCCCTCTTGGGCTACATGGCCATCGCGGCCGGCATCAAGCCAATCCCGCCGTACGGCGCCACCAGTGCGGTGCCGCAGCTCTTCCAGTTCGCCTTCCCGAGCTGGTTCGCCGGCTTCGCCTTCGCGGCGATCGCCATCGGCGCCCTGGTGCCCGCGTCGGTGATGTCGATCGCGGCTGCCAATCTCTTCTGCCGGAACGTGTGGGTCGAATTCGTGCGTCCCGCGGCCTCGCCGCGCGAGGAAACGCAGGTGTCGAAGATCGTCTCCCTGCTGGTGAAGGTAGGCGCGGTTGGCTTCATCCTGATCCCGGGACTGACTCAGTACGCGATCACGCTCCAGCTCGCCGGCGGCGTGTGGATCCTGCAGACCCTGCCGGCCGTCTTCCTGGCCCTCTTCGTGAACTGGCTCGATCGGAGGGCAATCATCGCCGGCTGGGCACTGGGCATGGCCTCAGGCACCTACTGGCTGCTAGCCAACGGCTTCACGAGCTCCTTGTTGGCCTACCCCATCGGAGGGCCTGGCGGCACGAAGCTGTACATCGGGCTGGTCGCCTTCGCGATCAACCTCGCTGTAGTCGTCGTCGGGAGCATCGTCGCTCACGTCTTCGGCGGAGTGCGGGCCGGCGGCGCCCTCAGCGAGGCGAACTACCAGCCCGTGGCCGGCGAACCCGCAGCCTGACGCACGCTCCGCGACCTCCGCGTCTACCCTGTGTGATCAGGCCGATGGACGTGGCGCTCGATGTACGACCGGTAGTTACGGCCCGTGGTCGGCGGCCGGTGAGCTGTCCGGTGCATGGGCCGGGGTGGCATCGGCTCAGCCGGTAAGCGAGTCGGCGTAGTAGAGGAACTCAAGCTCGGGTGGGGTGTGGCCCAGGTTGACGAGGATGATGGCGGCGTCGCGTCGCTGCTGCTCGCTGTGGGTCACGATGTGGACTAGGTAGTACCAGAGCGGGAAGCGATCGGCGTTGCCCAGGTCGGCGACCGCTGCCAGGTCGTCATCGGTCAAGGACTCGAGCCAGGCACGCATCTCAGCCTCATCCCGCGCCCAGTGCTCCGCCAGCTGCGTGACCGTCGGGTAGTCGTCATCGGCCAGCGAGCGGTCCCACATCTCGGGCGGCTCGCCGCGCAGGCGGAGTCGCCAGCTCAGCTCGACTCCAGGGTATGGACCAAAGTGCCGCGCAAGTTCCGGTACGTGAACTCGACGGACGCGGTGTATTCCGCAAGCGGGATGCTCGCCGCGGCGCTGAGCATCTGGCGGTCGGCCCAGTAGGTGAAGTCAAAGAGAGCCAGGATGTCATCGCGGCGCATGGTGGCGCAGCCTAGTCCGCCGTCCCAAGCTCGAGGAGCCAGTCATTGCGCAGAGACGGCTTCGCTTCGGGATATTCGCAGTCACGTTGACAGCCCAAGACTGTGCTGAGCAGTCATGGAATCCGGAGAGCCTGGTCGAGCTGCTCGAGCACCGGCTCCACGACCTCCTCGGCCAGCCAGTGCGCCGGGCGGTCCGTGTCAGAGAGCACTGGCGCCAGCACGAGATGCCTCACCCCGGCCTCAGCGTCGAGGTTATCCAGCTCGGGTCGGATAGCACGGTGACCGCTCGTTCCGCCGGCTAATGGTCCTCATCGAGCGGCGGCTTCATGGAGATCGACGCCACCGCGATCATTAATCCTCCTCGCGCGCGGGCTCCTTCCGCCGCAGAAATCAGCCGGGCGGTGGCAGGGGCGTGATCCAGGGGTCATCGGTGGTTCGAGTGCTTGCCGTGACCGCGACACTCATTCTTCGAGTCCGACCTGCTCGACTGTGGGGGTCGGAGCATAGGTATAAGACTCTCAAGAAGAGGTGCGGCGGTGTCGAACGCTGGCTCCGGCGAACGGCTGCGTGATGTTATCGACCGACTTCAAGGTGAGGTGGCGGAGCTTCGTGGGTCGCGGAAGCGTTTGGCCGAGGCCGCCCATGACGATCGGCGCGCGATCGAGCGCGCCCTCCACGATGGCGTCCAGCAACACATGGTCGCCTTCGCCCTCCAGCTGCGACGCCTGGCCGGGTTGGTGGACAGTGATCCGGTTGCCGCGAAAGCGCTACTGGACGAGATGGCGACCAACGTGCGGGAGGCGCTGGACGAAGCGTCGGAGCTAGCCGAGAGGATCTATCCGCCGCTGCTTGAAGCGCGGGGGTTCGCCAGCGCGCTGAGGTCCGCGGCGGAGAGGGCTGGCCTCACCGCGGTGGTCGACGTTAAGGCGGGTGCCGCGTACTCGGCGGAGCTCACTGCTGCGGTCTACTGGTCCTGCGTCGAGGCGCTGTCGTCAGCGTCACCCGAGTCCCAAGCAACCGTCAGGGTGCTTGATGCGGATGGCGCGCTGACCTTCGAGATCGCGATCGCCGGACACCTCGCGGACGGTCGCCTCGAGCGCCTGCGCGATCGCATCGAGGCGCTCGAAGGCCGCGTCACCGTCGAACATCTCAAGGACGGCGGTTCACGTGTTCATGGCTGGCTGCCGTTGTCAGGGTGACCCTGATCGCTATCGGCGAGATACAGGATGACCGCCTTTACGCGCTTGTGAACCGCCGGCTCCCACGTCAGCCCAAGCTTCATGAACATCGAGTTGATGACTTTCTCGACGGACCGCTCGGTCACGACAAGGTCCTCGGCGATCGACGCATTGTTCTTTCCCTCAGCCATCTTCCGCAGCACGTCGCGTTCCCGGGCAGTCAGCTGGCTAAGCGGGGACGCCGCCGCTCGCGCCCGCTCGGCCACCAACCCTTCCACCACCTTCGGATCGATCACCGAGCCGCCCTGTGCGACCGCGCGAATGGCCGCGACCAGCTGATCGAGGTCATGGACGCGCTCCTTCAGCACGTAGGCGCGCCCGGCGCTGCCCGTGTCAAGCAGCGCAAGGGCGTAGCTCGGGTTGGCGTAGTGGCTGAGGACGACCACGCCCAGGTCTGGGTTCGTTTCCCGAAGTCGCCTCGCGGCCTGGATTCCCTCGTCCGAATGGCCCGGCGGCATGCGGATGTCGGTGACCACCACGTCCGGGCTCTCGCGATCGACCGCCTCGAGCAGCGAGTCGAGGTCCCCGCAGACCGCCGCGACCTCGAATCCAGGCTCCGCCTCGAGCAGGCGCCGGACGCCCTCACGGACGAGGTAGTGGTCCTCGGCGAGCACGAGCCGAATCGCCATGGGGGGAGAATACGCCGGTGACGCCGGACCTCCCGCTCGTCCTGATCGTCGACGACAACGACAGGAACCGGAAGCTCGCTCGCGACGTGCTCCGTGCGGCCCGGTTTCGGACGCTCGAGGCCGCGACTGCCGCGGATGGGATCGCGCTCGCGTCCGTCCACCTGCCGGACGTCGTCCTCATGGACCTGCGCCTGCCCGATGCCGACGGTACGGAGGCCGTTCGAACGCTCAGGGCGGAGCCGCGCACCTCGCGCATACCGGTCGTGGCGGTGACGGCCCTGCCACTCGACGCGCGCGAGGGCTGGTTGTCCGACGCGGGCTTCGCCGGGTATATCGCCAAGCCGATCGACGCCGACGAGCTTCCCGATCTGGTGCGACGCCTCTCAGCCCGCACGCACGATTGACTCCTCCCGCGGCGCGGACGCGCGCCGTCCCGGCCGGGTGCCAGCATCCCAGGCAAATGCAGGCAGGCACGGTTGGCCCGCGGTCAGCTCCTCCTTAGGGTCAATGCGTAAATTGCCTTCCGAGGCTGTTGGTCCGGAACGTCGGCCGCGGGAGGACGATCACGCAAGGAGGATGAATCTCATCCGAGGCGCGTCTCTCTTGGTGTCGGCCATTGTGCTCGTCGCTCACGGCCTCGCCGCGTACGCAGGCAACGTCCTGGCGACGCCCGGAGCCGAGTCCAGCGGGACGACCCTCGCGAAGGCGGCGTTCGGCGACAACTTCTCGCACCTCGAGCCGCTCTGCGTGGTGGAAGCCATCGCATCAAACGAAGGAGATAGGTGACATGCGCAAGCGATTCATGCTCGCATTAGGAGCCGCGCTGTTCGGCGTGGCCGGAATCGTGGGAATCGTGCTCGCCACGCCCAGCTCGGGAGTCACGACCACGACCATCGCGACGGGGAACCTCGCTCCGGTCAACCTGGTCGTCAAGACCGGGGATTGGATGACCCAGCTCCGAACCAAGGGAGACAGCAGCCTGGTCGTCACCGAGAATGACGTGGCGCCGGGCGGGACGTTCGGTTGGCACACCCACCCGGGCCCCAGCCTGGTCATCATCAAGTCGGGCACGATGACCTTTTACCGTGGTGACGACCCCACTTGCACGCCGCAGGTCGCCACGGCGGGCGACGCCTTCGTCGACCCGGGCAACGTCGTGCACATCGGACGCAACGAGGGCAGTGTGATGGCGGTCGTGATCGTCACCAGGGTGATCCCGGCCGGTGCACCCGCGCGGATCGACCAGCCGGATCCCGGGAACTGCAGCTTCTGATCAATCAAGCCCTGCGCGTCCGATCCCCGGGCGCGCAGGGCATTGTCGCGCGCGGAAGCGCGTGGGCGGCGATCAATGCACCGAGCCGCACGCGTGGAGAGACAACTTCGGTGTCGCCGAGGTCGTCTCGCTGGGGATCGAGACCGTTGGAGTAGTCTCCGTCCGCGCGACTTGGGAGGGGTAGGTTTCCGATGAAGACGTGGCCGACCGCTCTGGCACTGGTGGGGGTCATCCTGTGTGCCAGCTTCGCCGGCGCCTGCTCCGGCCCGAACGTTCCGGCCCCTCGGCCCGTTCCACGCGTTGGCCTGATGCATGTGGGAACGGATCACAACCCTCCTTCCCTGGCCACGCTGGTGGCGGAGCTTGGCGACCTCGGCTGGTTCGACGGCTCCCCAACCCAGGTGATGCAGCAGCTCATCGGCGACGGGACGATGGTGCGAGGCCGGATGAAGCAGGTCCAGGGGCAGTACGAGGGCCAGCGGATCGATCTGATCTGGCGCAACCTGGAGCCAGACCAGGCTGTGGAGCAGGCCCGGGAATTCGTTCGCGAGCGCGTGGACCTGATCGTCGCGTTTGAGGACAAGTCCATTCGCGCGGCCCAGGACGCGACGGCCGACCCGGGGAACCGGATCCCGGTCGTGTTCCTGCACCCGTCGGACCCCGTCCGCGACGGCCTGGTGAAAAGCCTCTCGCATCCGGGCGGGAACCTGACCGGAGTGTGGGGCGCGCGAGATCCTGTCGCCAAGCAGCTCGAGATCTACCGGCAGATCCTGCCCGGGCGGCAGCCCTTGCGCTTGCTCACGCTCGTCGATCCGACCGACCCCGCGACGCCTCCTCTCCTCGTCGAGGCGCACGATGCCGCCGGCAAGCTCGGGATCGAGCTGGACGAACGCCAGGCAGCCGACGACGCCAGCCTCAAAGCCGCCTTCCAATCGGTCAGGCCAGGCGCGGTCGACGGCGTCTTCATCCTGTCGCCCAGCCTGCGGCTCAACTTCTCCAAGAAGATCCTCGGGCTGGCGGCAGCAACCAACCTCCCCGTCCAGGCCCACCGCAAGGAATGGGTCGACCCGCAACTGATCGCGGAGGGCGCACTCTTCTCGCTTGGCGTCGACGTCGGGCCCGTCGGGGCCGCTGGCGCGCGTTTCGTCGACGCCATCCTAAAGGGCGCCCGACCCGCCGACCTGCCCGCCCAGGAGGTGCCGCGGGTTGAGTTCACCCTGAGTCTAAGGCGGGCCAAGGAGTTGGGGATTGTCGTGCCGGAGGACGTCGTCATTCAGGCCGACCTGGTCTATCACTAGCCGAGCCCGAAGCTGGAATAACGGTGGCAACCTCGGCACGGCCGCATCAGCGCCTCGTCTGGAAATACGTGGCGGTCGTCGGGATCCTGGTTGCGGCGGCCGTCGTCTCTGTCGGGATCAGCGAGTCGTACTTCTCGTACGAGGACAGCAAGCGGGCCGTGACCGAGGCGGAGGCGGACAAGGCTTCATCCGCCGCCATATCGATCCGCCAGTTCATCGACGAGCTCGAAAGCGACCTCGAGGGCGTGGCCCAGCCGATCCCGGGCGACCCCGGCGGAACGGAGCGCGAGCGGTCATTCAAGAGCCTGTTCCTGCGTCAGCGGGCGATTAGCGCGCTGACCTACATCGATGCGACCGGCGCGGAGTGCGTGCATGCCTACTCCAATGAGATCGACAAGATCGACAGCCTGACGTGCGCGGGCGACCGCTCCAACAGCGAGGAGTTTCGGCGCGCGAGGGCCGAGCAACGGTACTTCGGAAGCGTCGCCTTCAGTCTGAGTGATGGCCGGCCACACATGGTCATCGCGGTCGCTGAGGCTTCGCCGGGCAAGGGCGTCATCGCCGCCGATGTTGACCTGGGGTCCGTCATCGACGCGATCCGCCGAGCGCAGATCGGCACCGCGGGCTACGCCTACGCAGTCGATGCCAACGGCCAGGTCATTGCCCACACCACGAACATCAGTCTCGTCCTCGCAGACACCAACCTCGGGGCATTGCCACAGGTTCACGCCGCACTTGCCAGCGCCGCGACCGGCCATGGCGTGGTGACCAACGGACTTGATCCCCAGGGGACGGAGGTGCTGAGCGCGTTCGAGAGCGTCGACCCGCCCGGTTGGCGGGTGTTCGTCGAGGAGCCGCTTAGCGAGGCGTTCGCGCCCATCCAGGCGGCGATCTTTCGCACCGTGGTCCTCCTGGTCGTGTTCCTGCTGGTGGCGATCGCGACCAGCGTGCTGCTCGCACGCAGTCTCGCCAGGCCGATCGAGGCGATCCAGGTCGCGGCGGCAAAGATCGGCTCCGGGTCGCTCGACCAGCGGATCGAAGTCTCCAGCCGCGATGAGCTCGGTGCCCTCGCCGACGAGTTCAACCGGATGGCTGCCCGGCTGCAGGCGTCCTATGCCGGGCTCGAGCAGCAGGTCCAGGAGCGAACTCGCGAGCTGGCCAGCGCGCTCGCGGAGCTGGGCGACAAGGGCCGCGAGCTGGAGGCCGCGAGCCACCACAAGTCGGAGTTCCTCGCCAACATGTCGCACGAGCTGAGGACTCCGTTGAACGCGATCAGCGGCTTCTCGCAGGTGTTGCGCAAAGAGCTCTACGGCGAGATCAATGAGAAGCAGGCCGAGTACCTCGACGACGTCCTCGTGTCGGCCCGGCACTTGCAGTCGCTGATCGACGACGTGCTCGACCTCTCGAAGGTCGAGGCGGGCCAGATCGAGCTCCTGGTCGAGCCCTTCTCCCTGCCAGCGGCGCTCGAGCGCGGGGTCGTGATGCTCCGCGAGGGAGCAGCTATCGGAGGCGTCCGAATCTCGCTCTCGTCGGATCCGGGAATTGACACCGTCATCGGCGACGAGCGCCGGGTCAGACAAGTGGTCTTCAACCTGCTCTCGAACGCAGTCAAGTTCACGCCCGCCGGCGGGACGGTCGACATCGCTGCGGCGCGTTTCGATGGCGGGGTGCGAGTTGTCGTCAGCGACAGCGGGCCCGGGATCGATCCAGAGGACCAGGTCCGGATCTTCGAGGAGTTCCAGCAGGCAGCGGCGGGCAAGGAGCAGCGCGAGGGGACGGGGCTCGGGTTGGCGCTCTCCAAGCGCCTCGTCGAGCTGCACGGCGGGCGCATCTGGGTCGAGAGCGAGCCCGGGAAGGGAAGCAGGTTCGTGTTCACGCTACCTGGGTCGCCGACATAGCGATGGCTGGTGAGCCGATCCTCGTGGTCGAAGACAACGCGAAGAACATGAGGCTGCTTCGGGACGTGCTCCGAGCGACCGGGTATCGCACGTTGGAGGCATCGACCGCCGGACAGGCGCTGATGCTGGCGACCGAGCACGATCCCGCGCTCGTGCTGATGGACATTCGGCTGCCGGACATGGACGGCCTGGAGGCCCTGAGGCGGCTGCGGATGGACGAGCGAACCGCCTCCATTCTGGTGCTCGCCATCACCGCACAGGCGATGAAGGGAGATCGGGAGCGGTTCAAGGAGGCAGGTTTCGACGGCTACCTCTCGAAGCCGCTCGACATCGATGAGCTCCTCGCGACAGTCGCGCGGCACTGCGCGGGGCGCATTGGGTGACCGTCCCACCCGCGCTGGCAGTGGTCGCGGCGTCAGGGGGCGATCGTGTCGACTATCGACTCGCACCGGAATCGGCTCGAGCCTTTCGCACCGCCCCGGCGAAGAATCTCGCCGGCGGTCTTGACCCACATAAACGGGCTGGCGCTGGCGACGCTTGTCGTTCCGAGTTGTGAGACATCATGATGTCGCCAGTGACCCGGCCTCTCGTCGCTCGGGGTTCGTGACGGAAGCGTGATCTGCTCGAATTGTGGCACCGCGAACGAGGCGGGGCGGAAGTTCTGCAAGGAATGCGCCTCGTCGCTCTCGGTCGTGTGTGCGAACTGCGGCACTGCGAATGCGCCCGATGCGAAGTTCTGCGGTGAGTGCGCCTCGCCGCTCGGCGGCACTACTCCCAGCGCTCGGGGCGCTGCGCCCATCCCAAGCCCGGTCGCTGAACGTCGAATGGTCACCGTCCTCTTCGCAGATCTTGTTGGGTTCACCCCCTTCGCGGAGGACCGTGACGCGGAGGAGGTGCGCGACACGCTGAGCCGCTACTTCGAGCTCGCCACGGACATCGTCACGCGCTACGGCGGGGCGGTCGAGAAGTTCATCGGCGATGCCGTGATGGCGGTCTGGGGAGCACCTTTGGCCCACGAAGATGATGCCGAGCGCGCAGTGCGAGCGGGGCTCGAGCTGGTCGAGGCAGTGCCCGCGCTAGGTGCATCGATCCAAGCCCGGGCCGGGGTACTGACCGGGGAGGCAGCCGTCACCATCGGTGCAACCAACCAAGGGATGGTGGCGGGCGACCTAGTCAACACTGCGAGCCGGCTGCAGTCGGTCGCGCCGCCTGGCGCGGTCCTGGCAGGCGAAACGACAGTTCGTACCGCCCACGACGCAATCGTCTTCGAAATGGCTGGCGAACAGACCCTCAAGGGCAAGGCCAGTCCGGTGCCGGCGTGGCGTGCCGTGCGGGTCGTCGCCGAACGCGGCGGCCGCAATCGCGCCGAGAGCCTGGAGGCACCGTTCGTCGGAAGAGATGGCGATCTGCGCCTGCTGAAGGACCTCTTCCACGCGACCGGACGCGAGAAGCGCATCCGACTGGTATCGGTCATGGGTCCGGCGGGTATCGGCAAGAGCCGCCTGGCCTGGGAATTCATCAAGTACGCGGATGGCTTGGCCGAAACTGTCTACTACCACAGCGGCCGGTCCCCGGCGTACGGGGAGGGGATCACCTTTTGGGCACTGGGCGAAATGGTCCGCGCACGGGCGGAATTGCTCGAAACCGATGACGAGCCGACGACCCGCGCCAAGCTCCACGCCGTGGTTGCGCGGTGGATCACCGACGACGCAGAAAAAAGCTGGGTGGAGCGGGCACTGCTGGCACTCCTGAGCATCGAGTCCGGGGCACCATCGGAAGAGCTGTTCGGGGCGTGGCGCACGTTCTTCGAGCGGATTGCTGCAACCGGCCCGGTCGTGCTCCTCTTCGAGGACTTCCATTTCGCTGATACGGGCCTCCTCGATTTTGTCGATCACTTGCTCGCGTGGAGCAAAGGGACTCCTATTCTCGTGATCACACTTGCGCGACCCGAGCTCCTCGACAAGCGGCCAGACTGGGGCGCCGGGAAGCGCAATTTCCACTCGATGGTCCTGGAGCCTCTCGAGCCCGCAGAGATGCGGGACCTGATCACCGGGCTGGTCCCGGGCCTCCCGGAATCGGCCGTACGGGCGATCGTGGAGCGCGCGGACGGGATACCGCTGTATGCGGTCGAAACGGTACGAATGCTCGTCGCGAACGGGCACCTCTTGCCGGAAGCTGGCGGCTATGTCCCCGTCGGCGACCTCTCGTCCCTGGCCGTTCCGGAGTCGCTCACAGCGCTGATCGCCTCGCGGCTCGACGCACTCGACGCTCCCGAGCGATCGGTGCTCCTTGACGCCGCGGTCCTCGGGCAGTCATTCAGCCTCTCTGCCCTGTCCGCCGTTTCTGGAGTTGACGAGCCAGCGCTGGAACCACGCCTCTCGACCCTCGTCCGGCGGGAGCTGCTCACGCGGGAGGTTGATCCGCGCTCCGCCGAGCGCGGACAGTACGTCTTCGTCCAGGCGCTCATCCGCGAGGTCGGGTATTCGACCTTAGCGCGGAAAGATCGGAAAGCACGCCACCTCGCCGCGGCTCGATTCTTCGAGTCGCTCGAGACCGAGGAGCTCGCCGGAGCGCTGGCCGGTCACTACCTGGCGGCCCATGCGAACGCTGCACAAGGTGCAGAGGCGGATGCCCTCGCGGCTCAGGCGCGCATTGCCCTTAAGGCGGCGGCCGATCGGGCCTCGACCCTGGGCGCGTACGACCAGGCGGTCTCGTTCCTGGCGCAGGCGCTGACGGTCACGACCGTGGCCGAGGAGGAGGCCGAGCTCCTCGAGCGCGCGGGCGACGCCGCCCGGACCGCCGCTCAGTACGACCGCGCCGAAGATTTCTTACGACGCGCTGTCGAGCTCCGGCGGGGGGCCGGTGACAGGCTCGCCACGGCACGCGCCATCGCCTCCCTCGCCTGGGCGCTCCTCGAGCGACGCAGTCCGGAAGCGGCTCGCGAGCTTCTCGAGGCGGCGACCGCGGAGTTCACAGACCTCGCTCCGGATCCGGTGGTCGCCACCCTCGAAGTCCATCTCGCGAGGGCGTATGTCGACACGGACCAGGCGGTGCGCGCTATTGAGGCTGCGGAACAGGTGCTGCAAAGCGCCGAGCCCCGTGATCTGCTGCCGATCGTTACGAGGGCATTCATCATCAAGGGCGCTGGGCTCGGCAGCCTGGGCCGCAAGCGCGAGGCGATCGCCCTGATCAGCGCTGCCGAGGACCTCGCCCGCGAGAACGGGTGGTACCAGGAGCTCCTTGGCGCGCTGGTTGTCGGAGGCTTCCAGAAGCTCGAGCTCGACCAGATGGCCGCCCTCGATGCCTTTCGGGAGGGACTCGGGCTCGCGCGACGTCTGGGCCATCGCAACCTCATGCTCCGATTCGTCAACAACGTTGGATACACCGCGTTCATCGCCGGCGACTGGGAGGGTGCGCTCGCCGAGCTGGAAGGCGTCCTCGCCGAGGACCTCGATCGCGGCGATCGCATTTCGATCCTGTCGAACGCCCTGATTATTCACGCCTGCCGCGGCGAGTCAGTCGCCGACGGCCTCGCAGAGCTCGAACACCTCGGTGCAGAGATCGCGGACCCACGCTGGCGCATCACCGTTCTCGACGCCATGGGTAATGCGGGCCTTGCCGATGGACGTCTCCAGGACGCGCGGGGTGCCTGGCGCGAGCTGGCAAGGCTCGAACCGTCGCAGGCATCGGAATTCATGTACCGCGCGGCTCGCGCGGCGCTCTGGAACTTGGATCGCCAGACCGCACTGGCGGACCTCCGAGCCGTCGATGACACCGGCATCCACGGTCGGGTGGTCGAGATCCGACGGTTGACCATTCGCGCAGGACTGGAGGCGCTGGATGGGCGGGTCGTGGAGGCGCTGGCAGGCTATCGCGACGCGCTGCGCGGCTGGCGAGAACTACGCATTCCCTGGGATGAAGCGCTGACGAGCATCGATATGGCGACCCTCCTTGACCCGGCCCACCCAGAGGTTCAGGCAGCCGGCGAGTCGGCACGCGAAATCCTGTCCCGCCTGAGGGCGAGCCCGTTCCTCGCACGACTTACTACCGCCCTTGGCGGGTCTGGGACGAAAGCGTTGGCGACTGGAGCCGCGATCGACGCCGGCGCGGACATCGCGACGCCGACTTAACTGTCGTTCGGACGTGGCCGAGGAACACGCACAGTCATGCGCTCTAATCAGGGACCTCGCGGGATACGGGTCGGAAGCGACTGGGATCGGCGACCGGCGTGCCTCAGGAGCGATCGATGTGAGCCTCGCGACGGCCGGAGCGCCCGCACCTGCAGACCGCCTGGTCGGTACTTAGCCTCGCGACAACGCGGACAGTGCCGTGGTGGTCTTCTCAGGGCTGGATGACGAGCTTGCCACGGACGTGCCTCCCGGCGATCTCGGCCAGTGCCTGGCCCGCATTGCCAAGCGGCAGCGTCGTGATTTCCGGCCGACGGAGGGTTCCGATTGCGACGAAACCGGCGAGGCGTTCGAGCTTCTCGGTCGTCGCCTGTGTACGCACGTTGACGCCAGTGACCTTAAGCGAGGCGAGCGCGTCGGCGTCGGCCGCGCCCATCATCGAGACAACGTGGCCGCCAGGACGCACGAGCTCCGCCAGGCGCCCGATCGCCTCCTTGTCCCCGACCATGTCGAGCACGGCCGCGATGCCCTCCGGATGCGCGGCCCGGACGGCATTGACGAGTTCACCGGTCTCGTAGTCCAGCGTCTCGGCTGCGCCGAGCTCGCGGGCATAGGCATGGTTCACGGTGCGGGTGACCGCGAGCGGTATCCCGTGCCGAGCCGCAACCAGCTGCGTGGCGATGCTGCCGATGCCACCGGTCGCGCCCACGATGACGACCACGTCGCCCTCACGGAGCGCCGTGGCGTCGACCATCTCGAGAGCCGAGACACCGGCGAGCGAAAGGGCCGTCCCGAAGGGTGGGTCCACGTCTTCCGGACGCCGCGCGATGGTACCGACCGACGCGATCGCGTACTCCGCGAACGTCCCCTCGCCCACGCTCATCTTGCCGTGGACTCCGAATACCGGATCCCCCACTGTCAGCCCCTGGACTCCCGGCCCGAGGGTGTCGACCGTGCCTGCCAGGTCGAGCCCCGGCACGAGCGGGAAGTGGTGCGGCATGAAATCCTTGTAGGCGCCGCTCAGCATCCCGATATCCGCCGGATTGACCGAGGCGGCTTCCACCCGCACGCGAACTTGGCCCTCCCCAGGTGTCGGGTCAGGCAGCTCGTGGACGGAGCCATCGGCTCCGAACTCATCGATCGCAAACGCGCGCAGGAACACAACCTCCGGGAATCGCTGGATCGTGGATTGGTACAATGGAACAGGCACATAGTATCACTGCAGACAGTGTAAGACCACAGGAACATGGCAGGAATCACCGACCGACAACGCTCCACCAGCACGCGATCACGCCACGCGGCGAACCTGGAGGCCAACCTGGAACTGGCCAAAGCGGTCGCCGACTTCAGTGTCGCCTTCGAGCGCTGGTCGCGATCGTTGATCGAGGCCGATGCCCCGAGCCTCCCACGCCTCAAGCTGCTCTACGCCCTCCACTGCGAAGGTCCGCAGCGGATGGGCGACCTCGCCGACGCATTGGAGGTGACGCCCCGCAGCGTCACTGCGCTCGTGGACGGGCTCGAGGCCCAGGGACAGGTGCGGCGGGTCCCCGATCCGTCGGACCGCCGGGCGACGATCATCGAGCTCGTTGAGGGCCAGTCAGACGTCGAGGGGCGCTACCGCGACCACGCCCTCGCAGTCGCGCGCCTGTTCGACAACCTCGATACCCGAGACCGAGAGACCTTCCTGCGGATCTGCCGGCAGGTGACCGCCCGCCTACGGAGCCACGATCTACCCGCCCGGTAACGCCCCCTTCGGTTTGAGGTCGTTGCGTGGCTTTCTGACCCTACCAGCGCTTCCGGCGCGGCGCTTCTTCGCGGCGTACATTGCCTCGTCAGCGCGCCCGAGGGCTGCGGCGAGAGACTCCCTGTCCGCGGCCGTTGCGGCGCCCATTGACAGAGCCAGGTCCGGGGCTTCGTCTAGATGAATCCGCCGGATCGCCGCCCTCACGCGCGCGACGTAGCGCGCGGCGCCACTCGCATCGGTCTCAGGCATGAGAACCAGGAACTCGTCTCCGCCGACACGCGCCACGAGGTCGGCCGTCCGAGCGTGGCTCCGCAGGAGGTCCGCGGCGGCGCAGATAATTCGGTCGCCCGCGGCGTGGCCGTATCGGTCGTTGACCGCCTTGAGGTTGTCAACATCGGCGCTGATGATGGTGACCGGCCGGGGGTACCGACTGCGCCGCGCTTCCTCCATGGCTAGGACTTCGCCCCAGGCGGTCCGGTTGTCGAGCCCGGTAAGCGGGTCGATGCGGGCCTCACGCGCGAATCGGTCGCGGTCGGCCGCAAGCTCTTCGCGGGATACGGCCTGCGCCAGGAGGGACTCGGCGACGTCGGCGAGCGCGTGACCGATGCGCTGGCACAGGTTCGTGAAGCCTCGCGCTCGTGTGGCAGCGTGGGCCACGACCAGGACGCCGAATGGCTTTGGCCGTCCGATCGGCAGCGCAAAGCGTGCGACCAAGCCTTGATCATGACCGAGCGCGTCGCCCGCCGCAGCCTCAAGTTCGGGCTCCAAGACGGCGCCTTGCTCGGTGCGTTCGAACAGATGGACCAGGGTGTCGCGGATCGCGTCCGCATCCAGGACCGCGGGCCAATCGCGGGTCACGACCTCGGCGACCAGCTGGCCGTTGTGCCGCACCAGCACGGCACCCACCTCGCACGACAGGGGTTCGGCCGCCTTACCCGCGATATGACGGGCGGTGTCGGCGACCCGTTCAGGGCGATACTCCATGAGATCGCGAATGGCGTGCACGACTTCCAGCTCGTCGGCGAGCAGCTTCGCTGGAGCGACCTGCTGCAGCTCTGCGACCAGGTGAGCAGCTGCGGGGACCATGGTCGCGTCTGACTCAGCCAGGGGCTCCTCACCGCCGAACACGACGAGGTGTTCGCCGCCGACCGGCACGAGCAGCGCGTGATTCGCCCAGTACGGTCCGATGACGCGGATCGGCTGCCCGGTCCCGCCGACGCGGGACGGCCGGCTCGAGGCGTGGACGCGGGCGGCCAGCGGCTCGCCGTCAAGCGGCAGGTCGACGATCCCGCTCCATCCGACGCCTCGCCCGCTGCCGCCGACCAGGCTCAGTCCGACCGGCGAAACTCGGAAGATCAGCGTGTCCGAGGCCCGCGGCCTGGTCCTGCTGTCCGATGGCAAAGGCGTGGTCATCGCGGGGCGACCTTGCACGCCCACATGGAGGGAGAGATCGCCATCTATCTCTGGAACGTCCTCCGGCCGATACAGACCCCCCGTCACAGTTCGTCGTACCTGACGCGCCTTAGTAGCTCGAGGTCGTAACGCCACTCGTGGCGGATGCCGCGAGAGTCCATCAGCCGGCTCACGCGCCTATCGAGCATTTGCAGAAAGGGCGGGTCTGGCGCATAGAGCAGGCGGAGGAAGGCGCCACGCAGAAACCCCGCCCGCCAACCCTGCGCGTCATCCAGCTCTGAGAGTCGGAACGATAGCTGGTCCAGGTATGGAGCCGATTTGCCCTCCAGCGCGAAGAGCGCCCTAACCAGATGCAGTCCCGCCTCGGCGGCGTGGGCTCGCGCACCGAGGTCGTCGCCCCGACTTGACGACTTCAGCGAGTGAGCGAACCCGTTGAGATAGCGGTCGTATTCCGCAGTCACCCGCTCGTACGCCGGCTCACCGGCGGCCAAGGCGCTGACCAACGGCTCGGTCTCGCCGCTCTTATCGAGGAGCACGATCGAAGAGGCGAACGCCGTCACTCGTGAGCCGCCGCGGCTCGCGCTGCGCCTCAACCGGTCGAGGCTCTCATAGACGATCTCGACCAAGGGGGACGCCGAGCGGAACCTCCGCTCCACCAGGGTGCCCCGCTCCCTGCGCCGTGCATAGCCGGCATCGTTCACGATCACGATGAAGTCATAGTTCGATTCGGGGCTGGCAATGCCCAATGCTCTGGAGCCGTGGAGCAGCAGCCCGATGGCATCTGGATCGTCCCGGAACTCGCCGGCGACCTGCGTGAGCACCGAGTCCACGGCGCTCGCCAGGGGCGGCGCGGCGACTGCTGATCGTGGATCGGCGGCGTGCGGTCCCTGGATGCCTCCCAGCGGTCCGGTTCCGTCTGTATCGTCCGGGCTCAAAACCAGAGCAGATGGGTCGACACTGGGCAGGTCAGATGAGACGTCGCCAGGGGCTACTGGACGCATCAGCATGCGGGGGCACCTTCGCGTTCGCTAGAAATCCGGGATATCAGCATGGCGAATGGCATGGTTCGGTGCAAGAGCAATACGTCACAGTCATCTCATCCGCTGCTCCAACCTCGATGTCGCCGTGGCGATGCACCCGGCGACCGCCTCGTCGCCTATCGGTGCGCGCACGAGATGACGGAGCCGACGTCCTCTCGTGGCGACGCGAGTGGCCGACCGGTAGATACAACAATCCCGAGAACACCTGCTTCGGCGACCTGCGGGTCTTCAACGACAACACGCGCTGTGCTACCGAGATTGGCCTCACGAGCACGCACTTCCCGTCAGTTATGCTGTCTTACTGAGCACGAACCGGTGCGGGAGTAGCTCAGTTGGTAGAGCGACAGCCTTCCAAGCCTCCCGGCCTCAGCGCTGTGCTATCTCTCGTGGAGACCTGAGCGAAATCGGCTCAGTTATGCGCTCTCCCAGGCGGTGTAGGCCGCACGATGCCTGCTACATCCGAGATGACAGTACCGCTCACCATCTGCCGGCAGCCGGGCGCGGCCGCGTGTGACGGCGACTAAACGCGCAGGCAGAACCAGAGGCCATTCCGCGGGTTGTAGAGGTACTCGCCTCCCGGCTGCTGCGGGCACGGCGGCTTCCCGTGCTCGTAGATATCGGGCCTGAGCAGATGCTGCGTGCCGATGAACGCGCCGGTCGCAAACTCGAAGACCAGGAACTCGTACGAGGGTGCCCTGTCGGCGAAGCCGAGCGTTCCGGGGAGCGGCGGGAGACCGACACCGGGAGGCGCGCAGAGCAGGATCGTCGGATCTACGCGCGGCTGAATGCATGTCCAGCCTGCATTCGTCAACTGGGTCGGCGTGACGCCTTCCGCATTCGCGGTGGTAGCAAAGGCGCCGGCGGCAACGACTCCTGCCGCTAAGGCGGCAAGCGCTGCACGTCGGGTCCACCCTGTGGTCTTGCTGCTCATGCTTCCTCCTTTCGATTTAGAACCCGTCGGCCCACCGCGGGGCCGATCTTGATTCAGTGGAAGACGACGGACCTCAACATGGTCGTGAACGTCGCCTTGTCGGCCGGGTCCGTGGCTGCCTGGACGCTGCTGTCGCGAAACGAGAACCGATACCCGTAGCCGTTGACGACCGTGAACGCCGTGTTGATGAGGATGCCGCAGTTCCAGGCCACGAGCGTGCCCGGCTGGCCGCCGATCGTGACCGGCTCGACCGAGTCCGGCGTCTGCGGGCACGTGTCGCCGTGGAACCGGAAATTCACTTGGATACCGAAGGCGACATATTTGTCGAGGGGGCTCGTCGTGGGTGCCGCGGCGGCAAACGCCTTGACCGAGCCGTCCACCTTGATCTCGCCAGTGGGTCCGAACAAGTCGACCCCGACGTCCTGGGCGTTCGGCGCACCGTACCCGTCCCACGGCGCGAACGCCGGTCTCGCGACCCAGCCGATTGGCAGCGTGATCGAGTACCGGTAGCTCGTGGACGCGAAGACTACCGCTGTCGGCGAGGTGGCCGGGGAGGCGGTGGCGGTGGCCGTGCGCAGCGGAGTGCCTGTCGAGGCCGCGGGCGCCTGCGTGCATGCGACAAGGAGGACGGCGAGGGTCAGGGGCCGCATCGCATACAGGCGCCTCAGGCGTGGACGTCTGAATGCAGGCGACAATTTCGAGCTCTCCTCCGAGGCGGCGCCGTGGCGAGGGGTCGCGGTCACGATTGAGGGCTCCCTTCCCGAACTGACCGAGCGCACCGGGACACGGCTATTTCGAAGCCGAAGGACTCGGCGCGGCGCTCCTGGTCGGAGCGCTCGTCGGTTCGAGCTTGATGGCGGCAAGCCAGGCAAGCGCATCGGCCGTTGTGAGATGACCGTCGAGAATGAACTCATAGCCGCGTCCGCCCGCGATGACCTCCAGGTCGTAGACGTTCCCGCCGAGCTCCGCGAGCGCGTGGCAGCCGTTGATGCTGACCACGGCTTTCACCTTCTGCGGGCTCTTCCCGGGGTTCGTCTGGTAGTCGATCATCACCGGCTCCAGCAGCGGCGCGACCGGCGTGCAAGGGTCGGCGTTGAAGGGGCTGGAGAAGGGGCTGGCGAAGGCACGGAACTCGTCCATCGTCGTCCCGCGGGAAAGTGCGATCGAGGCACCGGAGATCCGCATCCGGTAGGGCCCGGACGGCGTGACGATCGCGTCGAGGATGGGATCGCCGGGCGTATGGTTCGTGCCGAGCGGCCACGGCCCGGCCCCCGGGGTGACGGTCCAGCCGGTTGGGTAGCGGATCTGATAGCCGTACCCCGGCGATACGAAGGTGGCGTCGAGCGCCGGGAGCGGCGGTGCCGATGCTGGCGTGCTCGGCGACGAGCTCACGGACGAGGAGGCCGGGCTCGCGACTGAGGACGGGCCGGGCCCACCAACGCCGCCTCTCGGGCCCGCAAGGAGCGCCAGCGCGCCGATCGCCACGACCGCGACGAGCAGCACCGCTGCCCATTGGGCGAAGGCCGTCATTCCGGTGGACCTCCATGGCGCGATGAGACCGCGCCGGCCCTGTGGTGTCGTGGGAATGGCGGTCAGGATCGCCCGGCGGGTCGCGTCGGGCAGGTACGTCGGTCCCTCGTCGAGCCACGCTGCCAGGACGGAATCGGGGTCGTGGGTCGCGTTCGTACGGTTCATGCTGGTCGTACCCTTCGGCTCTCGACTCGGTCGGTCGCGAGGGCCTCGCGAAGGATCCGGGTGGCGTAGTGGAGCCTTGACTTGACTGTTCCAAGCGGGACGCCGGTTGTCTCTGCGATCGAGGCCAGCGGCACGCCCGCGTGGTGATGCAGGATGACGACGGCACGGTGCTCGGGAGATAGCGTCCGGAACGCCCGCTCGAGGGCATCACGGTCGTCGATCGAGACGGTTGTGTCCGCTGTTGCCGGCCCGTCGACGGGCAGCGCCAGGACGTTGGCGCTCCACCGGCGATGCCGCCGGAACTCCTCGTAGCAGGCATTGACCACGAGGCGATGGAGCCAGGCTCCGAAGCGCTCGGGGTCGCGCAGCCTCGGGAGTTCGCGCCAGGCGAGGAGGAATGCCTGCTGGACGGCGTCTTGTGCTCGCTCGACGTCCCGGAGGATCCGGTACGCGATGGCGTAGCAGCGGTCACCGTCCAGGTCGACGAGATCCGCGAAGGCACTCTCGTCGCCGTCGCGTGCCCGCTCGACCAGCCTCTCTCGCATGACCCACCTCTCGCGGCGCCCGCGCTCAGGGCGCTTCGCTTACAGAGATGGTCGCAGGGCGCGGAAGGTTCATCGCGGGGCGGGAGGCTAACGCGGGAATCAGGGTCACGCCTCCATTGGTGGCCGCGCCCAACCCGAAGGAGCTGCCTATCCGGTCATGCCATCTTCCCCAGCGTAAACTGGCCCACTGGCGGGCGGGAGTAGCTCAGTTGGTAGAGCGGCAGCCTTCCAAGCTGCATGTCGCGGGTTCGAGACCCGTCTCCCGCTCCACATCTCCACACAGTGCTCAGGACCAGACGATGACTGGTGCGTCCTCCCGTG
>JALYLB010000162.1 GCA_030774475.1 Chloroflexota bacterium
TCCCGAGATTGTCGCTGGCGACGATGTAGCTGCTGGCCCCTTTCGGGTAGGCCTTGATCGTCTGGCGATAGCTGCTGGCGACGATCGCGAGGATCAGGGCGATCACCAGGGTGATCGGCATCACCAGAGAGAAGCTGGCGACCCCGGCCAGCACCAGGATCCGCATCATCTCCTCGGTCGCGTACGCCGATGAGCTGATGTTGTCGCTGCTGAAGATGGCGAGCGCCTTGACCTTGGTCAGGCGTTCGTGAGTCTCACGCTCTGAGCTGATGGGCCGGCCAATAAGGAAGGTTCGGATGGCCCGGATGGCCGCGGCCGCGCCGCGCTGATCCATGACCGTCCGTTCGGAGGCGACCAGCCGGCCCTCCTGGCCACGTTCGAACTCAGCCTCGAACGGCCGGACGATGCGCACGCGGACATCGCCGGGCCGCAGGCCCTGCCGCTTCTCGCGTTTCTCCAGGAGTGGGTCGACTCGCGGCCCCTCGTCGTCGGGAACCCGCTCTGGCGGGCGTCGGGCGCTCATCTGCTGCCGGCCATTAGAGCACGCTGCGGGCCGGGGCGTCGGCCGGTGGAGATCGGTTGACTGCCGCGTTCAGTACTGCCCCAGCATGCCTCGATCCTCATCGGTCATCTGGGAGGGAACACCGGCGACGAAGCCTGCCAACGCAGCGACCACCACGATCGCGCCCGCGACGGTGAACATGAGGGAGGCGGCCCCGAAATCGATGATCGCGCCGGAGATGGCCAGGCTGATCGGGGCTAGGCCTATGGCGCCCAGCAACAACAGGCTCATCACCCGGCCGCGCATCGCTTCGGGCGTGCGCCCCTGCAGCCAGGCCACGACCCGCACGTTGATGAAGCCGGAGCCGAGTCCGAGCGCACCCATCGCCCCTACCGCCAGGATGACGGTTGGCGCGTTGCCGACCAGGGCCAGTCCGACACCCATGGCGGCCGCGGTCACCAGCGTGACGAGACCCAGCCGCGGAACGCGGTGGAGTGAGCCGGCCAGCAGCGCGCCGCCGAGTGCTCCAGCACCAAAGGCCGAGATGATGATGCCGAAGGCGGCTGCGCCACCCTCGAAGCGCACGTCAGCAAGGTAGGGGAGCCCAACCAGCAGTGGTCCGGTGAACGCGAAGTTGAAGGCCGCGACCAGCAGGATCAGGGAGCGCACCGCAGGATCGCCCCACACAAAGGACAACCCGGAGCCGATGTTGGCCAGCAGGCCGGCGGCTGGTTCAGGCGTCGCTCCATGCTCGTTCGCAGGCTGCGCCATGCGACGCCCGCCGCGCACCGCCAGCAGCGTCGTGGTGGCCACCGCGAATGAGGCCGCATCGAAGGCGAAGGCCGGACCGGTATTCACCGCTGCAACCACGACACCGGCCAAGGCCGGACCGATGAGCCCGGAGACCTGCTGCATGACCTGTACCAGCGCATTGGCAGGTGGCAGCTGCCGGTCGCTGACCAGCATCGGCACGATGGTGTTGAGCGCGGGATAGAAGAAGGCATCGACCACGCCAAAAATGAACGCGAGGACGTAGAGCTGCCAGAGTTGCGCGTTGCCGGTGAGCACGAGCGTCGCGACCACGGCCACCACCACGGTGCGGAGCACGTTCGAGCCGAGCATCAGCGAGCGCGGCGAGATGCGGTCGGACATGGCGCCGCCGACCAGCATGAAGACGGCGCGCGGGATGGCGGCCGCCATCAGCACCGTGCCGAGCGCCACACCAGACCCGGTTAGTTGGAGGGTCAGCCAGGCCAGCGCGACGAAATGGAACTGATCGCCCAGCAACGAGACGCTCTCACCGGCAAACACCAGTCGGAAATCGCGGCCGCGGAGCGGCTCGAGGAGCGGGAAACGGCCGCGCTTGGCCGCAATCTCGGGCTCGGGCAGATCGGGGTTGGTGGCGATGCTCTGCGTGCTCACGCGCGGTCACTCCATGCTGATGACGACGCCGTCGCCGTCTTCGTCCTCGACATCCAGGATTGGCCCGGAAGAGCCCCCGGCAATGGCGGCACGAATCTGGTCGGATTGCTCGGACGAGAGCCCGGGCACCATCCGCAGGGCTGTGTTTGCGAACGCCATCGGAATGCGAAGGTTCACGACCTGCCGCCCGCGCTCCGTGACGCGGATGCGGAGCTGTCGCGCCTCGCGGACGGTTCTGCCGTCGCGGATCGGAGGCAGCTCAACACCGGGCTCCGGGCCGCGATCCGGCCCGATGCCGGAACGCGGGGGGCCGGGAATACGACTGAGGGCCTCGATGATCGGGGTGGCCTCCTCTGGGGACAGCTTGCCCTCCGACACGAGGCGCAGCACGGTCGCCAGCTCGTCACGCATCGCTCGGGCCCCGAGCGATGCGGCGAGCCGCCTCGTCGACGTCAATCTCTCCACGTTCGAGGGCGCGGAGGACCTCCAGCGAGGCGGCGTCCCTCGCGTCCGAGCCCCCTTGCGGGGTGCCGGGCAGGGCGCGCGGCTGAGGGGCAACCACCTGCGGCACCGCGGCCTGCTCCAGCCGGCGTGGCCGTCGGATCAGGACGTCGCCGGACATCGAGCTGAAGACGAAAGTGGGCGTGCCATCACCGATCACCACTCGCCGCCGGTCCATCCGGCCCTCGAGGCGATGGTCCATCTCGGCACGCACGTCGCTGGAGATGCCGCGCACCTCGAATGAGGCGCTGCCGAGCAGCCCGACGGCGAGGTCGCCGCTCACGGTTTCCGCCCGGAAGGACCCGTCACGGGCCAGGGCGCCCTCGAGCTCGAGATCGCCGCTAACGGAGCTGAGGCGCACCTCGATGAGGAGTGGGGCCATCGCTGAGAGGTCACCCGAGACCGTCTCGCACCACAGGGCCAGCGTGTCGCCGCGCAGGGTGGCATCACCCGAGACGGTGGTGAGTCGCACGGTCCCGTCGAGCTCCGTGGCATACAGGTCGCCCGAGACGGTGGTGTAGCGCTGTTCGCCTCGCATCCCCTCGACGACAAGGTCGCCGGAGACGGTCTCCAGCCGAAGCTGGCAGCCGGCCGGGGCTTCACCCTCGATCGAGATCTGGATGCCGCCCTTTCCGGAGATGAGACGGCGAATCACCTTGCCCAGGCGGTCGCGATCCTGCCGATCCCGGATTTCGAGCCAGTCGTTCCCCTGTTCGACATCGAGCCTGGCGACTTCGAAGGCCTGGTCGGCTTCCTCCTCGGAGCTGGCTGAGATCTCGTAGGTAACGCGCAGCCGGGCCAGCTCGCCGGCGACCCCGCGCAGCCTGACGTCACCATCGGTCACCCTCATCTCGAGGCGTCCGGTGGCGCCGATGGAGTGGCTGATCTCCTGTTGCCTGACGTATGTGGCCATTCGATTCCTCAGTTCCCGCTGAGGGAACGGATTGCCGCAGCCGCCTCTTCGGCGCTCAGCTCACGACGAGCGAGCCGCTCGAGGATCTCGCGCCGCTGGGCTGCCAGGGCCGCGTCATCGGGTTGCGCCTGCGAGCTCGCCTCATCCGCGAGTCCCGGTTCGGGGCCGATCGGCTCGATGTCGTTGCTGGATGCCGACTCGTCTGCAAGCCCAATGGCCCGCAACAGTGATTCGAGCCGGCCGCGGACGGTGGGGTAGGAGATGCCCAGCTCGCGCTCCATCTCCTTGAGGTTGCCTCTCGAGCGCAGGAAGCTCTCCAGGAAGGCGAGCTGCTCGCGCTCGAGCCGTCCGAACCGACCGACCCCGAACTCGCCCTCCAGCGCCGTGCCGCAGGTGCGGCATTGGAGCCGGGTGATGGTGAGCTCGCTCTGACAGACAGGGCAGGTCGAGATGACGTCGTGCGCCATGTCAGTGGGACCCAGTGGTCCGGGCCGGGCGGCGGGCGGCGATCTGGAAGATCCGCTTGCTGCCACGACCGATGGCGGTCTGCTCGCGATACTGCCGGAGCCGATCCGCGGCCGAGGCCTGAACGTACTGGAAGCGATCCATTTCGTAAACTCCTTTATCAATGAACCTCATCACCGATTGCTGTTTGGTGAGGTTGTGCTGCGAATCTTACGCACCGTTCTCTCCGGTGTCAAGCCTTTGGGGTAAATTGATGATGTCGAGCTGCGAATCACTCATCTCGCCCTTCCAATCGTGCAGCAATTCGTCCGTAGGTGAGCTTTGCGAGCGCCGGGAGCACTGCGGTAGGATCGTGGCCGTCCGATGATCGAGCGATTCCTGCCCTACTCTCCCGATCGCGATGTCTACCGGCTGCTCGAGGTGGACCCGCGGGCCGGCACGGACGAGATCCTCGACGCCTGGCGTCGCCTGGCGAGGACGTTCCATCCCGACCGCAACGGATCGGGTCGCGCGAACGAGGAAATGCAGATCGTCAACGCAGTCCGTGACCTCCTGACAGACCCCGCGTCTCGCGCGGCCTACGACCGGGAGCGCCAGCGCTGGATGGCGGCGGTCAGCAGCAGCTCGGGGGCACGCCGGCATGCCGACGTGGCGGCTGCAGATCGGCGTCCAGCCGGCCGCATGACGGATCCGGGATCAGGGCCCTCGCCGCTCGGGCGCAGGGCACGGGCCGTGGCCGTCGGCCTCCTGGCGTTCGGAGCCGAGCTGCTCCCGGCGCGGTGCGAGCGCTGCGGTGGGGCGATCGGGCGGGCGGATCCACGCTGCTGGATCTGCGGCTTCCCGACTCACGCGCCGCGCCCGCCCTAACGACCTGGCGCCCCGAGGGGCAACGCTCAGGCGAACTGCGGGTTAATGCGCTCCGTGTCGATTCCCAGCTCGCCGATGGCGCGCGTCAGCTCTTGGCGGTCGGCCTGGCCCGTCAGGCACAGGCCGTGGAGCGAGGCATAGGCGATGTGCTCCGGGGAAACCTCGAAGTGGGTCCGCAGCGCCTCGCGGGTGTCGCTGCGCCCGAACCCATCGGTGCCAAGGACGGTGTACGGGCGATCGATCCATCGCGAGATCATGTCGGGCACCGCCTTGAGGTAGTCGGTGGCGGCAACGATCGGTCCGGAAGCACCCGCCAGTGCCTGGGTGAGGTACGCCGTGCGTGGCTCGGCATCGGGATGGAGTCGGTTCCACCGCTCGACGTCGAGGGCGTCGACGCGCAGCTGTTGGAAGCTCGTCGCGCTCCACACGTCAGCCGCCACGTGATGCGCTGCCAGCATCTCCTGCGCGCGCAGCGCCTGGTGCAGGATCGAACCCGACGCGAGGATCTGGACCCTTCGGCCATCCCCTGCACCCTCGCGGTATCGGTACAGGCCGCGCAGGATTCCGTCGTCGACGCCATCGGGCCGAGCCGGCTGCACCCAGTTCTCGTTGTAGATGGTCAGGTAGTAGAAAACGTCCTCGCCAGCCGCGTACATGCGCCGAATGCCCTCGCGCACGATGACCGCGAGCTCGTAGGCGAAGGCCGGGTCGTAGGCGAGGATGTTCGGCAGGGTCGTCGCGAGCAGGTGCGAATGCCCGTCGTCGTGCTGCAGCCCCTCGCCGTGGAGCGTCGTCCGCCCGGCGGTGGCGCCCATCAGGAATCCTCGTCCGCGCGCGTCTCCGAACGCCCAGATCTGGTCCCCCGTGCGCTGGAAGCCGAACATCGAGTAGAACGTGTAGAACGGGATCATGGGCTCGCCGTGCAGCGCGTAACTCGTGCCGGCCGCGGTGAACGATGCGGTCGCACCGGCCTCGGTGATCCCTTCCTCGAGGATCTGCCCGTCGGTTGCCTCCAGGTAGCTGAGCAGCAGCTCCTTGTCGACGGGCGTGTAACGCTGACCGAGTGCCGAGTAGATCCCGACCTCCTTGAAGAGCGGGTCCATCCCGAAGGTGCGCGCCTCGTCCGGGATGATCGGCACGATCCGACGCCCGATCCCCGGGTCACGTACGAGGTTGCGGACGAGGCGGGAGAAGGCCATCGTGGTGCTCGCCGGCCGTTCCGACCCGGTGAACAGCTCGGCGAAGACCTGGGGCTGCGGATCGGGGAGCGGCTGAGAGCGAACGGCACGCTCGGGTAGGAAACCGCCGAGTGCCCTCCGTCGCTCGATCATGTACTGGATCTCGGGCGCGTCACGGCCGGGGTGGTAGTACGGGGCATCCTTCAGCTGCTCATCGGGAATCGGCAGCTCCAGTCGGTCGCGGAAGATCTTCAGCTCGGCCTCGGTCAGCTTCTTGGCCTGGTGGGTGACGTTGCGTCCCTCGATGCCCGGACCGAGCGTCCAGCCCTTCACCGTCTTGGCCAGGATGACCGTGGGTGTCCCACGATGGCTGACCGCGGCGGTGTAGGCGGCGAACAGCTTGTGGTAGTCGTGCCCACCGCGGCGTAGCTTGGCGAGCTCCTCGTCGCTGAGGTGAGCAGCCAGGGACTGGAGCCGCGGATCGGGGCCGAAGAAGTGCTCGCGGATGTAGGCGCCATCGGCCACCGACAGTCGCTGGTAATCGCCGTCGAGTGTCTCGTTCATCTTGTTGACGAGGACGCCGTCGACGTCCCGCGCCAACAGCTCGTCCCACTCGCGGGCCCAGATGACCTTGATCACGTTCCAGCCCGCGCCGCGGAAGGTGGCCTCCAGCTCCTGGATGATCTTGCCGTTGCCGCGCACCGGCCCGTCGAGGCGCTGGAGGTTGCAGTTCACCACGAAGGTGAGGTTGTCGAGCCCGTCGCGTGCGGCGAGCGACAGGCCGGCCATCGACTCCGGTTCGTCCATCTCGCCATCGCCCAGGAAGGCCCAGACCCGCTGGTTAGCCGTGTCCTTGATGCCGCGCGCCGCCAGGTAGCGGTTGAATCGGGCGAGGTAGACGGCGCTGATCGGGCCCAGGCCCATGCTCACCGTCGGGAACTGCCAGAAGCCGGGCATGTTGCGCGGGTGCGGGTATGAGCTCAGGCCGCCCGACCAGAGTGCCTCGCGGCGGAAGTGGTCGAGCTGGTCCTCGCCGATGCGGCCCTCGAGGAACGCCCTGGCGTAGATTCCCGGCGCGGCGTGGCCCTGGAAGAAGACGAAGTCGCCATCGGGCCCACCTCGGAAGAAGTGGTTGAACCCAACCTCGTACAGGCTCGCCGCTGATGCGTACGTCGAGAGGTGTCCGCCAAGACCTTCGAAGCGGGTGTTGGCTCGAAGGACCATCGCCAGCGCGTTCCAGCGGATCATGCGCCGCACCCGCTGCTCCATCACCTCGTCCCCGGGGAAATACGGCTCCTGCTCAGGGCTGATGGTGTTGATGTAGCGAGTCTGGACCAGCGGCGGGAGCCCGACCTGGAGCTGCCTCGCGCGCTTCAAGAGCTTGAAGACGAGGAAACGCGCTCGCTCGGGGCCGGCCTGTTGGACCACCGCGTCGAGGGAATCCATCCACTCCTGCGTCTCGGTCGTATCGATGTCGGGCAGCTGCTGCTTGAACTCGTCGAAGATCTCGTGCACGGATCGTATGGTAGCCCGATGGCGCAGGCCCAGGCTGGGATGACGCCAGGCGGTCAGCCGCCGACCCAGAGCAAGCCGCCGGGCGGGAAGAAGACCGCGCTCTCACCAAGCTGTCCCGCGATGGCGCGAACTTGTCCGGTCGCGGTGTCGAAGACGGTGACCGAGGCCTGTCCCACGGTTGTGGGGAGGGAACCTTCCCCCGAACCCGCGGCGTAGAGCAGCCTGCCGTCCGCCGAGAGTGCCAGCGAGACGTAGTCAGCAGTCGGCGACCAGTGAGCCACCTGGTGGAGCGTCGCGCTGTCGAAGACGAACACGCCGGTCGACTGCAGCGGGCCGGGCTCGCCTCGCGCGAGGCCGAGGGCGTAGACCCGCGAGCCGTCTGGTGAGATCACGATTCCGGGCTGGAGGAAGATCTTGGCTGATGCCGTCGGAGCGAGCCAGTCCGAAATCCCGCCGGCCACCGCTCCAAGCGCCCCGAGTGGTCCTCCGGCACTCGCCAGCGGGGCGGTCACCGGGCCAGTCAGTGCGCCGGTCGTGAGGTCGACTCGCGCGATGGACCTGGTCACACTGCTCCAAAGCAGCAGGGCGCCGGCGTTTCGGTCGAGCGCACTCACCAGCGGATAGGTCTGCAGCTCCGACGGAATGGGCGTCTCGCCGAGCAGCTTGCCCGCGAGATCCACCCTGCGGACGGTCGTACCGAGACCCGGACCGCACTCCAGGTAGTAGACCGATGCCGTCGCGAACCCGTCGTCACCCAGGCACTCGTCCAGCCCGCCGCCGCTGGCGCCGGATGGCCACGACCTGGGGTTGCTCACGTGGCCCTGGCCATCGATCGAAACGCTCCAGAAGTGGGAGGTGGCCGGTCCCTGGACCTCCACCAGGTCTGAGCGAGCAACGAGGTGCCGCCCGTCGGGAGCGATCCGCAGCTGCGGCGCCACGAGTTCTGGGTCCACTACCTTCCCGATCGCGCCGCCAGGCATGGCAACGAGTCCGCCGGTGGCCGGAATGCGGGCCACCTCGAGCGTTCCCACGGGGCTCCCCGTTGGAAGGCGAAACACGTCGATCCCGATGTCCCAGCTCCCCTGGTGGCGGACGACGTGGCTGACGTAGACGAGCGCCCCACTCGGGTCCATCATCGTGCGCGCCGCCACGGCATCCTCCGCCTGCGGAAAGGCATCCGGCGCGTACTCGGCGAGCGTCAGCACCTTTGTGGTGCGAGCGGAAGTGTCTACCAACGCGAGGCGTACGCGGACAGGTCCCAGAGCATCGGTTCGATCCACGACCGTGCACGCAAACGCGCCATCACGCGTTCGCCCGATCGAATCGCACCCTGCTCCCGGACCGATGCTGCCGCTCAGCGTCCCGGTCGACAGGTCGAGGATCTCGTACTGATAGTCGCCGACCAGCAGTCGGTTGGCTGGCAACGGATCGCCGTATACCGCGACTTTTGGGAGCGGGGTCGCAATCGCCGATGGCGAGGCGCCAACCGGGGACGGCGCCCTTGTCGGCGCCACCCCGACCTGGCGCAGCAGGCCGAGATACGGGGCAGACAGCGCCAGGACGAGGGTGGCCACGATCGCGACCGCCAGGCCTGCGGCAAGGCGGACGGGAATCGAGGCCCGGTTGCGGTGCGCACGGTCCTGCCAGGCGCGCCGGCCAATGCGCTCGGGCGGCGGGCGCCATGCATCCGCGGCATCCCGAATGAGGCCGCCAAGTTCGTCATCGGTCAAGGTCGAGCGGCGCTTGGGAGTTAGCGGAGCCCTGGTCACAGAAATGCCTCCTGGTCAGGCTGGGTTGGGCTGACAGAGCCGTCGTCGCCCATCTCTCGATAGGCAACCAAGCGCGCGCGCAGGTGGGTGTGCGCGCGCGAGATTAGCGATCCAACGGTCCCGGGACTCGTCCCGAGGAGCTTCGCGATGTCGGCGTAGGGGTAGCCGTAGTAGTGGCGCAGGATCAGCGCAGCTCGCGCCCGCGGAGCGATGCCCTGGAGCTCGCGCTCGATGCCTTCACGGAGTGAGAGGGCGTCGGCTGGATCCCTGCCGAAACGCTCACGTTGGCGCGCCTCAACGTGGAGCCACGGCAGTGCGAGGGAGCGGACCTTCCGCCAGCGCAGCAGGTCGAGGGCGCGCCGCGTGGCGATGGCGTGCAGCCAGGGACGCAGGGGTCGCTGGGAATCGTATTCATCCCAATGCTCGAAGGCTCGCCCGAACGCATCCTGCATCGCGTCGGCTGCCACCTCGGGGTCCCGGAGGATGGCGTACGTGACGCGGTACACATCGGCGCTGTAGTCGCGATACGCCTGCTCGAGCGCCTCTCGTCGACGATCGGTTTCCATCCTCACGAACTATCTACGGCCCACATGCGCGAGTTCTTGCGAATGACGGCGGACGTGCCACCATGACGCGGATGACTGCCGGCAGCCAGCCCGTCGCATCGCGACCCCATCGCGTGCTCATCCTGGGCGGCGGCTTCGCCGGGGTGATGACCGCGCAGGCACTCGAGCGCCGGCTCGGCTCGCGCGAGGACGTCGAGGTCTGGCTGGTCAGCCGCGACAACTTCATGCTCTTCACCCCGCTCCTGCCCGAGGTCAGCTCGGGCAGCCTTGAGCCGCGCCATGTCGTCACCCCGCTGCGCGGGATGGTCCGCCATACCTCGACGTGGTGCATCACCGCGGAGGTCGAGGCGATCGACACGGCTGGCGGTGTGGTGACCGTCATCGGCGGGGACGGGGACGCGCATCGGCTGCGGTACGACACCCTGGTGCTCGCCCTGGGCGGGATCAGCCACACGTTCGGCATTCCGGGACTCGACCGCCACGCGGTTGGGATGAAGACCCTCGCAGACGCGTTCAGCCTCCGGAACCGGATCATCGAGATGCTCGAGCGAGCCGAGCTCGAGGAGGATCCGCGGGCGCGCGAGGCCGAGCTGACCTTCGTGGTGGGAGGTGGCGGCCTGTCCGGGGTCGAGACGGCCGGCGAGATCGAGGACTTCGCCAGGCGCGTGCGACGGCGGTACTACCCGAAGATCAGCGAGCACGAGATGCACTTCCACCTGGTGGAGCTCAAGCCCGAACTGCTCGGCGAGCTCCCGGAGGAGATGGGCCGCTTCGCGCGCGACCGCCTGACCCGCCGGGGGTACCAGGTGCACCTGGGGACCGCGATTCGCGAGGTGCGCGAGGACGAGGTGATGATCGGCGACGGCGAGGCGATCCCTACCCGGACCGTGATCTGGAGCGGTGGCGTGCGCCCGGCACCGGTCGTGGCGGACTCGGGGATCAAGGTTGATCACGCCGGACGCGCGGTGACCGCCCCGACCATGGAGACGGACCGGCCCGGCGTCTTCGCCATGGGTGACTGCGCCGTGATCCCGAACGTCGGAGACGCAAGCGGACGACCGTTCGCCCCGACCGCACAGAACGCGGTGCGCGAGGCCAGGCGGATGGCCGCAAACGTCGTGGCTCGGATCGACGGGACGCCGATGGCGCCGTTCCGCTACCGGACAATCGGCACCCTCGCCTCGATCGGCCATCATACCGGGGTGGGGGTCGTCTTTGGCATCCAGGTCCGTGGCTGGCTGGCGTGGTTCATGTGGCGCGGCTACTACTGGTCGCGCGTCCCTGGGTTCAATCGCAAGGTGCGCGTGGGGCTCGACTGGGTGCTGACCTCGGCGTTCGGTGCGGATCCGGTTCAGCTCAAGGTCGAGGATCCGATGAGCGCGCTCGGGTCCACCGGGCGGCGTCACGCCCCTATACACGACGAGGCGAGCCGCTAGACTCAGCCAGCCATGTCACGTTCGGAACGACGTGCCTATCAGCGCATGACGAAGAACCAGGACCCGATGACGCCGCCGATCTCCGGTGCGGCACGGGCCAGGCTCGACCGTCAGCGAGCCCTGCGCGCCCAGCGCGCCACGAGCGCGGCGCCGGCCGGCACAGCCCGCCTGCTCTCCGGCCGGACCTCATGGTGGGTGTTCGGCGGCGGCTTTGGCGTTTTCCTGATCGCGCTCTCGCTGGCATGGCCGAACGGGGCGAGCACCGCGCTGACCATCGGGCTGGCCGCCGGGGTGGTATGGATCGCCGCGGCGCTCGCGTTCGCGGCCTGGCGCCGCCGCTCCCGGCCGTCTGCGCCGATGCCACACGGCCGCCCGGCCCCGCGCTGAACCCAGGGGGTTCCGGCGATCTGGCGGCGACGAACTCGTTCCCAGTGAGGAGAAGGAGGCGGTCCAGCACATGGCTGAGGCAACGATCGAGATCCGCAATCCGACCGGGCTGCATGCACGTCCGGCGGCAACGTTCGTCAAGGCGGCCGCGGGATTCAGCTCGGACGTGCGGGTCGTGAATCTCACCCGGAACCCGGAAAAGAGCGCGGCGGCCAAGAGCGTGCTGGGTGTCCTTGGGCTTGGCGTGGCCATGGGCCACACGATCCGCATCAGCGCGGAGGGCAGCGACGCCGACGAGGCGGTCAAGAGCCTGGTCGAGCTGGTGGCCTCCGGACTGGGAGAGCCGGTCGAACCGTGAGCGAGCCGCTCCGCGGCGTACCCGCGGCGCCCGGCGCGGCGACAGCGCCGCAATGGCGGCCGCCCACGTTATCGGCGACGAGCGGGGAGCGGCCGACGCTCGACCTCGGAGAGGCAGCGTCGCGTGCGGCTGAAGAGCTCGAGGAGCTCCAGGTACGGCTGTCGAATAACGGCCGATCCGAGGAGGCGGGGATCTTCGGAGCGCAGGCCCTCATGGCGCAGGACCCGGAACTGCTCGAAGCCGCCCAGGCGCTCGTCGGTGAGGGACGACCCGCCGACGAGGCGATCCTGCAGGCCGGGGAGTCTGCCGCCGAGATGCTCGCCTCCCTCGACGACGAGCTACTTGCGGCTCGTGCCGCCGACGTCCGCGACGTTGCCGCTCGCATCGTGCGCATCCTGCGCGGCGAAGAGCCCCCGCGACTCACCCAGCGATCCATCGCCGTCGCCCTCGACCTGCCCCCGTCGGTCACCGCCGAGCTCGATCCAGCGCTCCTTGCCGGCCTCGCCCTCGAAGCCGGGTCGCGCACCGCGCATGCCGCGATCCTGGCGCGTGCGCTGGGCATCCCGGCGGTGGTGGGGGTGCGCGGGCTGCTGGCGGCCGCGGAGGGGGCAGAGGTGATTGCCGTCGACGGCGACGCTGGCGACGTCTTCGTCGACCCGGATCCGACGACGCTCGAGGAAGTGGGCCGGCGACAGGGAGAGGCCGCGAGCCGCGCGCTGGCCGACGCGAGCCTCCGAGACCGCCCCCTGGCGACCTCAGACGGCCATCGGCTGGTGCTAGGCGCCAACATCGGCCGGCCCGACGAGGCGGCGCGAGCGATCGAGGCCGGCGCAGAGGGGGTGGGCCTGTTCCGCACCGAGTTCATGTTCATGGGCCGTGCCACGCCCCCCGACGAGGCAACCCAGACCGCGGCCTACGCCCACGTCCTGGAGGCCTTCGGCGAACGGCCCGTCGTCATCCGCCTCATCGACCTGGGGGGCGATAAGGACCTGCCCTACCTGCCGCTTCCGCCCGAGGAGAACCCGTTCCTCGGCGTGCGCGCCCTGCGCCTGGCCGACGCCGGCCACGAGGCGCTGATCCTGACCCAGCTGCGCGCGATCCTGGCGGCGGGAGAGAAGACCGGTCGGCAGCCGTGGATCATGGCCCCGATGGTCGCCGACCTGGTGGATGTCTATCGGCTCCACGAGCTGGTGGCGACGGCGGCCTTTGGTCAGAGCCTCACCGTGCAGCCAAAGGTGGGGATCATGGTTGAGATCCCGTCTGTCGCGCTGATCGCCGAGCTCGTCGCGCCGGAGGTCGCGTTCTTCTCGATCGGCACCAACGACCTGACCCAGTACCTGCTCGCGGCCGATCGGACCAACCCGTCGCTCGCCTCGCGCCAGGATCCGCTACATCCCGCAGTGCTGCGCACGATCGCGCGGGTCGTCGACGGGGGGCATGCGGCGGGAATTCCGGTGGCCGTCTGCGGTGAGATGGCGGGTGATCCGGCCGGTGCCATGGCCCTTGCCGGGCTGGGGATCGACGAGCTGTCGATGGATGCGAGCGCTTTCGGGGCGGTGAAGCGGGCGATCGGAATGGCGACCCGCGCCGAGCTCGAGCAGGCGGTACATCACGCTATGCACGCCGAGCGGGCGGGGGATGCGCGCGCCGTCTTCGAGGGGATGCGCGCACCCGATTCTGCGGCCGAGCCTGCCCGCGCTACTTGATGAGCTTGCGCTCCATCTGGCGCATCGCGACCCACATCAGCAGCGCGAAGAAGGTGACGAGGTAGGCGAGGTCCCACACCTGTTCCCATCCCATCACGCCCAGGGTCAGGCCGCGGATGAGGCTGATGGAATGGAAGAGGGGGGTGGCCTGCAGGGCAACCTGGATCGGGACCGGGTAGAAGCTCGTCGGGAAGAACGTGCCGCTGAACAGGAACATCGGCATGACGATCAGGCCCATCGGGATGTCGAAGTCCTGGACGGTGCGCAGGACCGAGGTGCCGGCCAGCCCGGCAGCACTGAAGGCCGCGGAGACGAGCAGCGCCGCTGGTAGCGCGAGTAGAGCCCACGGCGACAGGATGAGGCCCAGGACCAACATCAGCACGAGCATGGCGGTGGCGTACAGGAGGGCCCGGAGCAGGGCCCACAGCATCTCGCCCACCGCGATCTCGGTGATGCCCATGGGGGTCGCCAGGATCCCCTCGTAGGTCTTGGCGTAGTTGAGCTTGAAGAAGACGTTGAAGATCGTCTCGAAGACGGCGCCGTTCATGGCAGCCACGGCCAAGAGGCCGGGCGCCGCATACGTGGCGTACGGGATCGAGCGTCCGTCCGGCAGTGAGACCCCGTGGCTGACCAGCCCGCCGAGGCCAAACCCGATCCCAGCGAGGTAGAGGACGGGCTCGAGCACGCCCGAGAAGATCACCACCATCTGGTGCCGGTAGACCATCACGTTGCGCTCGACGAGCTTCCGAGCCCGCCAGATGCGATCGATGGCGCTGGCGAACGTGGCAGGCCCGGACGCAGGTGGGCGGGGGAGGGAGGCCTCTGCCGTCATCGGTCAGGTCGCCAGGCGCCGTGCCAGCCCGCGGTCGGCGAGCCATGCCCCAATGCCGAGGAACGCGAGGAGATAGAGGAGGTGGATCGGCGCCGCGACGAGGTCGAGGCGACCGAGGGTCAGGCCGCGGACAAGCTCCGCCCCGTGGAAGAGGGGCGTCAGCCACGCGACCGCCTGCAGCGGGCCGGGGAGCTGGGTGAGCGGGAAGAAGGTGCCGCTGAACAGGAACATCGGGTTCACCACGAATCGGAAGATCCAGCTGAAGCCAACGTCGTTGTGCTGGGTCGTGGTGAATGCGATGAGGTTGGACGAAAAGCCCAGGCCGATGAGCACCACCACCGGTGCGGCGAGGACCGCCCACGGCGTCTTCGGCACGCCGAAGAGCGTGAGCACGACCAGGAAGATCGAGGCGATGGTCAGCAGCCGGAAGCCGGTCCAGATCAGCTCGCCGAGGAGGATGTTCCGCGTTCCGAGCGGTGTGGCCAGCATGGCCTCGTAGTTTCGGCCCCACTGGATCTTGTTCATGATCGGGTAGGTGGACTCGAAGGTAGCGGTCTGCATCGCGGTGGCAGCCATCAGGCCGGGACCCAGGAAGTCGGTGTAGGAGAGGCCGCCGAATGCGGGCGACCTTCCGGCGGCGATGAGCGAGCCGATGCCGATCCCCATGGCGGTGAGGAACATCAGCGGCTGGAGGAAGCCGAAGAACACGCTCCGGTACCAGATGCGCCGGTAGACGAGCCAGTTGCGCCAGAAGACGCGGGTCGCCGGGCCCAGCAGGGTGTCCGAGCCGAGTATCACCGGATCACTCGACGAGCGAGCGGCCGGTGAGCCGGAGGAAGACGTCCTCGAGCGAGGAGCGTCGGACCAGGGCGCTCTCCACCGGGATCTCGCGTCGGTGGATCTCGTCCAGTGCTCGCTCACCGTCATCCGTGTAGAGCAGTAGCCGGTCTGGCAGCTTCTCGGTGCGGTCGGCGAGTCCGGCAAGGCGCCCGTCGAGGGTGGCGGCCACGGCATCGGTGAAACGCAGCTCGAGCACCTCGCGGGTGCTGTAGCGGTCGATCAGGTCGCGCGGCGAGCCCTCGGCCACGATCTTGGCCTTGTCCATCACCACCAGCCGATCACAGAGCTGCTCGGCCTCGTCCATGTAGTGGGTCGTGATGATCAGCGTTGCGCCACGCTGCTTGAGCCGATAGAGGCGGTCCCAGAGCAGGTGGCGAGCCTGCGGATCGAGGCCGGTGGTTGGCTCGTCAAAGATCACCAGCTGCGGCTCGTTGATCAGTGAGCGGGCGATCGTCAGGCGGCGCTTCATTCCGCCAGAGAGTGGTTCCACCTGGTCCTTCGCGCGCTCCGAGAGCTGGACGAACTGGAGCAGCTCGTCTGCCCGGGAGCGGGCCACCTCCCGCGGGATGTCGAAATAGCGCGCATACATCTCCAGGTTCTCGCGGACGGTGAGCTCCTGGTCGAGGTTGTCGATCTGTGGGACGACACCCAGCCGCGCCTTGATCTCACGGGCCTGGGTGCGGGGGTCCATGCCGATGACACTCAGCTCGCCTTCGGTGATCGGCGACGAGCAGGCGATCATTCGCATCGTCGAGGTCTTGCCGGCCCCGTTGGGGCCCAGGAAGCCGAAGGCCTCTCCCGGGTGCACGTCGAAGTCGATGGCGTCCACCGCGGTGAAGCCACCGAAGCGCTTCGTCAGGGAGCGGGCGCGGACGAGCGGCACGCCAGGAGCATCGGGCATGGGCTAGCTCGCCTCGACCGCCTCCTCGGGATCGGCCTTCTTGCCCCGACCGCGGGTCTTCGCCTTCGCCAGGGCGGCGTCGCGGGCCTTGGCCATGAGCTGCTCGGGATCCACGCCGACCCGGCGCAGGACCCACCAGTCGAGCCGATCCGCCCCCGCGGCGCCGAGGACGGCGC
>JALYLB010000163.1 GCA_030774475.1 Chloroflexota bacterium
CGCCGCGCTGCGCTTTCGCCGCACTGGCGGGGGAGGGCTGAGAAGCGACGACCCGTCCGTGGACGCCGAGCTGAGCGCGCAGGTCTGCGAGGAGCTCAACGTCAAGCGGCTGGAGCGCATCCCCGACGCGTCGGGCCTCGTCGAGCGCACGCTGCGCCCGCTGCTCCCGGTCATCGGGCCGCGGCGCGGCGCGGCCGTGGCGGGAATCATGGCCTCAGCCCGTGCCGGGGACTGGCAGCTCCTCGACGGTGGCCGGGTCGACGCGGCCGGCGTCATCCTCGAGCCGGATGAATTCACCCTGACCGCCCGCGCCCGTCCGGGCCACGAGGTCGCCGAAGAAGGGGAGCTGCTCGTGGCGCTCGACACGACCATCGATGCGGATCTCGAGGCGGAAGGCCTGGCGCGTGAGCTGGCGCATCGGCTCCAGGGCCTGCGACGCGCGGCCGGCTACGAGATCAGCGATCGGATCGAGGTCGCCATCGGGACCAGCGGCACGCTTGCGGCTCGCCTCGAGCCGCATCGCGCCTGGCTCGCCGACGAGCTGCTGGCGACACGGCTGGAGCTCGGACCGGAGGCGAACCTGGATCGGGCGGATCGCACGGAAGAGGCGGAGCTCGACGGAGCTCCGCTACGGCTGGCGCTCCGCCGCGCGTAGTAGGCTTGCGGGCACATGACCGAGCCCGCCATCCGCAGCCGCCGCCCGCTCGAGATGGCGATCCTGCTGGGGACAGGCGTGCTGATCCTGGTCGCGGACCAGGTGTCCAAGGCCATCGTCGTGGCCAACGTGGCGGTGGGCCAGCGGGTCGACGTGGTGGCCGACCTGCTGCAGATCTGGCACGCGCAGAACAGCGGCGCCGCGTTCAGTCTCTTCCAGAACGGGATGCCGCTCTTCGTGGTGATAAGCGTGCTGGCGCTCGTCTTGGTCGCCTACTTCGCGAGGTCGCTCAGCGGGCGCAGCCCCTGGTTCTTCCTCATCCTGGGCCTCGTCCTGGGGGGCACGCTGGGCAACTTCACCGATCGCATTGCCCACCAGGGCGTGGTGACCGACTTCATCTCGTTCGGCTTCGGCGAGGTGCGGTTCGCGACGTTCAACGTCGCCGACTCATCGCTCGTGGTCGGGATCCTGCTCATCATCGGCACCCTGTGGCTGTCTGACCGGCCTGATCCGGCGCGTCAGGGGGACGGCGTCGCCGAGAGGGCGAGCGGCGAGGCGCACGCGGCGCCGTCCCATTCGGGGGATGGGCCTGCGGCGGGAGCGGCCGGGTGACGAACGGCTCGCCCCCTGAGATGGTGGCCAGGCCGTCCGCAGAGCGGGATGGAACCATCGTCACCGGACGGGCCACGGGCGGGCGTTTCGATCTGGCGGTCGCCGCCCTGGCAGGGATCAGCCGTGCCCACGCCCAGCGCTTGATCAGTGACGGTCGCGCGCTCGTGGCCGGGCGCGTGGCGCGTGCGAGTGACCGGCTGACCGGGGGGGAACCGCTGACCGTCGAGCTCGCGCCGCTGCCGGACCTCAGCATCGAGCCGGAGACGATCCCGCTGTCGGTCGCCTACGAGGACGCCGACCTGCTCATCGTGGACAAGCCCGCCGGAATGGTCGTCCACCCCAGCGTGGGGCACGAGCGAGGGACGCTGGTCCATGCCCTGCTGGGCCGTGCGGCGGCCGCCGGCGAGTCGCTCGGCTCGGTCGCCGGGGTCGAGCGCCCGGGGATCGTGCATCGGCTCGACAAGGAGACCTCCGGACTCCTCGTGGTGGCGAAGACCGATGCAGCGCAGGCGAGCCTCATGGGCCAGTTCGGCGACCGTACGATCGACAAGGAATACGTCGCCCTCGTCCGCGGCGAGCCTCCTGCGTCGCGCGGGCGGATCGAGGCGCCGGTGGGCCGTGACCCGCGCGAACGCCAGCGGATGGCGGTTGTCGCCGGGGGACGCGAGGCGGTCACCGACTACCAGGTGCTCGGTGCTGGCGGGGGCTACAGCCTGCTGGCGCTCCATCCGCGCACCGGACGCACGCACCAGATTCGCGCCCACCTGGCCTACCTCCGGCTGCCCATCGCCGGCGACCTGCGTTATGGCGGCGGCATCGGCCCGGGAGAGCTCCATCGGCAGTTCCTGCACGCCTCCCGGCTTGGGTTGCGCCGCCCGTCTGACGACCAGCTGCTGCGGGCGTGGAGCGAGCTGCCGGCCGACCTCGCCCAATCACTCGCGGCGACCGGCATCTCGGTGAGCGGCCTGCCGGTGGGGGTGGGAGCGAGCCTCGATGGGGAGGTGGCGGCGTGACTCGGCTGAGCAGGCCATCGGGCGCCGAAGCGGAGCGCCGGATGACCTTCCCGAACCCGCTGCTCGTGGTCGTCTCGGGGCCGTCGGGGGTGGGAAAGAGCACGATCGTCGCCCAGGTCGCGCGCGCCCATCCGCAGGTCGTGCCGATCGTCACCGCCACGACTCGCCCCCGTCGGCCGGAGGAGACGGACAACGTCCACTACCACTTCCTGTCGCTCGATGAGTTCGAGAAGCTCCGCTCCCAGGGTGGCCTGCTCGAATCAGCCCAGGTGCACGACAACTGGTACGGGACCCCGGTCCAGCAGGTGCGCGGTATCCTCGCCGCCGGTCGCGACGCGATCCTGACCATCGATCCGCAGGGCGCGCGCTCGGTGCGCGAGCTCATCCCCGACGCGTTGCTCATCTTCGTCATGCCTCCTTCGATCGAGGACCTCGACGAGCGTCTCACCGCCCGAGGCTCCGAGTCGGCCGAGTCACTCGAACTCCGCCGCCGCAACGCGGAGATCGAGATGGAGACCTCCACGGATTACGACTACGTGATCGTCAACGAGACCGGGCATCCCGACGAGGCGGCCGAGCGGATCTGGGAGATCATCCAGGCGGAGGCGCGCCGTGACCCGCCTCGCCAACCGCGCGTCTGAGGCGCCGACCGCTCGCGTTGCCCGGGTCGCGGTCGACGCGATTGCGGACCGGCCCGAGCGGACGTTCAGCTACCTCCTGCCCCCGGACCTGGGGGACCCGTCGCCGGGATCGCTGCTCATCATCCCGTACGGGAGGCGATCGGCCCTCGGCTACCTGATCGGCTTCGAGACTCAGACGTCCGGCGAAGGCTCGCTCAAGCCCGTCGAGGCGGTCGTCTCGGAGCCCATGCTGACCCCCGACCTCCTCGACCTGGCGGGTGAGATCGCTGCGTACTACCGCGCGCCGATCGGCACGACGATCGCTGCGATGCTGCCGCCTGGCCTGGAATCGCGACTGCAGCGCCGATGGCGGATCCTCGACGGTGCGGAGCTGCCCCCGGGGGTGGTCGCCACCGCCGAGCTCGACCCTGACGGCTTCCTGGACGATGCCGAGCTGCTGCGATTCGCCCCACTGCGCGGAGCGGCGGGCTGGTTGGAACGCCTGCGTCGTCGCGGTGGGATCGCCCCGGTCTGGCGGCTCAGGCCCCCGGAGCTGCACGCCCGACAGGCGCGCACCATCGAGCGCCTCGCCGGCGACCACCCTATCCCGCGTCGCGCACCGCTGCAGCGCGCCATCCTCGATGCCCTGGGGACGGGAGTCACCGACCTCGCGAAGGTCGCCCATGTCATGGGTGTGCCGGCCTCGTCCCTGCTCGCCCCCGCGCGGCGCCTCGAGTCAGCCGGCCAGGTGGCCCTCGGCTGGCGCGACGAGCTGCGCGACCCGATCGCCCATCGGCTTCCCGGCGGCAGCCCGCGGGAGCAGCTGGCGGAGGAGCAGGTTGCGGCCCTCGAGCGAGTCGAGAACCTGCCGCCGGGGGGCGAGCTCCTCCTCGAGGGAATCGCCGCTTCGGGCAAGACCGATGTCTACCTGGCCGCGGTGGCCGCCGCGCTCGAGGAGGGTGGCGGCGCGATCGTCCTCGTGCCCGAGGTGTCGCTCATCCCACAGATCGGCGATCGGCTGGCGGGACTCGCCGGCCGCCGCCTGGCTGTCCTGCACTCAGGGCTGGGAGCAGGGGAGCGGCACGACGAGTGGTGGCGGATCGTGCGCGGGGAGGCTCGAGTGGTGGTCGGAACACGCTCCGCGGTCTTCGCGCCGGTCCGCGGCCTGCGGCTCATCGTCGTCGACGAGGAGCATGACGGGGGCTACAAGTCGGATCGAACGCCGCGGGTCGATGCCCGCTGGATCGCCCGCCGGCGCGCCGCGCTCACCGGAGCCCGGCTGGTGCTGGGCAGTGCGACGCCGGACCTGGTGACCCTCGCCCGGGTGCGTGGCGGGCACGCGGAGCGAGCGCGCCTCACCGAGCGACGGGTGGGCGTGCGGCCGAGCGTCGAGGTCGTCGACATGCGCGCCGAGCTGGCAGGGGGCAACCGCTCGGTGCTGTCGCGTTCGTTGACCGAGGCATTGGCCGGGCTTGGGCCTGACACCGGCCAGGGGATCCTCCTCATCAACCGGCGCGGTGCGGCCACCTTCATCCTCTGCCGCGACTGCGGCGAGAGCCTGCGCTGCCCCGATTGCGGGCTCCCATTCGTCTTCCACCTGTCGGGCGGTCAGCTGCGCTGCCACCATTGCGGCCGAACGGCAACCGTCCCGGAGCGATGCCCGAATTGTGGGTCCGCGCGGATCCGCTATTTCGGCGCCGGCACGCAGCGCGTCGAGGCCGAGGTGCGGGACCGATTCCCGCGAGTGCGGGTCGCCCGGCTCGACAGCGACGTGCTTGGAGAGCGGCGGGCGTTCGAAACCATCTACGACGACTTCCGCGAGGGTCGCACCGACGTCCTGGTGGGGACGCAGCTGGCGGCCAAGGGGCTCGACCTGCCTGCGGTCATCCTGGCCGCGGTGATCGCGGCGGACGTCACCCTCAACCTGCCCGACTACCGCGCCGCGGAGCGAACCTTCCAGCTGCTCGCGCAGGTCGCTGGTCGTGCCGGCCGTGGACCGCGTCCCGGGCGGGTCATCTTCCAGACCTACAGCCCGGACCACTTCGCGGTGCGGACGGCGGCGCGCCTGGACGTCGACGCGTTCGCCGACGAGGAGCTCACCCGTCGCCGCCTGCTGGGCTACCCGCCGAACGGGGTCCTGGCGCGGCTCCTGGTGAACGACCCCGACCGCCGCCGCGCAGAGGAGCGGGGCCGCGCCGCCGCCGAGGCGGTCTCCGTTCCAGGAGTCGAGGTGCTCGGGCCGCTGCCCGCGTACGTCGCGCGGAGGGCCGGTCGTTGGCGGATGCAGATCGTCATTCGAGCGCCCGACGACTCCGCACGGGCCGCCGCGCTCGAGCGAGCCCCCGCCGGGGTGGCCATCGACGTGGACCCGGAATCGCTCCTCTGAGCGTGCCCACGCCGGGAGCAGCGCCATCGGTACAATGCGGCCCATGGTCATCCGTCGCATCCTCACCGCCGAGGAGCCGATCCTCCGCGGGAAGACGAAGAAAGTGACGCATTTCGATGCGTCGCTTCACCGTCTGCTCGACGACCTGCTCGAGACGATGCGCGATGCGCCGGGCGTCGGGCTGGCCGCCAACCAGGTCGGGGTCCCGTTGCGGGTGGCGGTGATCGAGCTCGAGGAGAAAGTCACTGAGCTCGTCAACCCGCAGATCGTGAAGTCGTCTGGCGAGATCGTCGACTGGGAGGGGTGTCTCTCCATCCCCGGATTCGTGGCCGAGGTGACCCGCGCGGCGAAGGTCACCGTGAAGGCCCATGACCGCCACGGGAAGGAATTCAGGGTCAAGGGCGAGGAGCTCTTCGCTCGAGCCCTGCAGCACGAGATCGACCACCTCAACGGGGTGCTCTACATCGACTACCTCGAGTCGCTCGAGGAGCTCGTCCGCGTGGGCGAGCATCCGAGCAGCGTGGAGGAAGGGCAGGCAGCCGGCATCTAGTGGGTCGCATCGGGCGCGTCGCGTTCCTGGGGACCGGGAGCTTCGCCGTCCCGCTGCTTCGCCGCCTCCCCGAGCTCGCGGACGAGCTGTTGGTCATCTCCACCCCCGAGCGACCGGCCGGTCGCGGCCTGGAATCGCGTCCATCGCCCGTGGCCAAAGAAGCTCGATCACTCGGCCTGCGGCTGGCAACGCCCCAGCGGTTGCGCTCCGAGGGAGGCCGCGCGGCGATCGCCGAATTCGCGCCCGACGGCCTGCTGCTCGCCGCCTACGGCCAGATCGTGCCAGCCGACCTGCTCAAGGCAGCTCCCCGGCCTCCGCTCAACATCCACCCATCGCTCCTGCCACACCACCGAGGGGCCGCCCCGGTGGCCGCGGCGATCCTCGCCGGGGACGAGATAACCGGGGTGTCCCTGATGATCATGGTCCTCGAGCTGGACGCCGGACCGATCGTGGCCCAGTGGCCGGTGACCCTCACCGGTCGCGAGCAGGCGCCCGAGCTCGAGGCACGCCTGGCGGCGCTCGCCGCCGAGCGGGTGCCCGAGCAGCTCGATGCCTGGGCAACGGGCTCCCTCGAGGCCAGGCCGCAGGACGCCACCCAGGCGACCGTCGTCCATCCGTTCACCCGGAACGATGGCCTGATCGACTGGGCGCGGAGCGCGGAGGAGATCGACCGCCAGGTGCGCGCACTGCAGCCGTGGCCTGGCGCCTGGACGACGTTGGGAAAGCGACGCCTCCATGTCCGTCGTGCCCACCCACAAGCAGAGGTGGTGGCGCTGTCGCCGGGCACGGTGCTCCTGGACGCCCCGACCCGCGTTGCTAGCGGCCGCGGCGTCCTCGTGTTGGATGAGGTCCAGCCAGAGGGCCGAGCCCTGATGCCCGCGGATGCCTGGCGACGCGGGGTGCCGGGATCGATCGATCGCCTGGGCTCGTGAGGTTGCGAGATCGGCCCATAGCCTTCATCGATCCGCAATCTCTTCGCGGCTATACTCGGCCCACTTCCCACTAGGAGGTGGAAGTACCGAGATGAACTTTGGCTTGTACATCGTGCTCGTGCTCGTGCCGAGCATCGCTATCACCGGATGGGCGGCCCTCCGCGTCCGGTCGACCTACGCCAAGTGGTCCAAGGTCGACTCAGGACTCGGGACGGACGCCTTCGATTTTGCACGGCGTCTGCTCGACCGTCAGGGACTGACCGATGTCCAGATCGAGCCGATTGCCGGCCAGTTGACCGATCAATACGACCCACGCGGGAAGGTCCTCCGCGTCAGCCAGGCGGTCGCCGGGGATGCCCGGTTGGGCGGTTATGACCCTTCGCGAACCGCGATGAGCGTGTCCGGCCAGCCGCGGCTCTCTGTCGCCGCTGCCGCCGTCATCGCCCACGAGGTGGGCCACGCAATGCAGGATCGCGAGCGCGATCCGTGGATGACCGTCCGCTCGGCCATCGTGCCGGCGGTCCAGTTCGGCTCGGGCGTCGCGCCCTGGCTGATCATCGGCGGGCTGTGGACGAACTTCCTGGGCCTCGCATGGGTGGGGCTCATCGCGTTCGGCGCGGCCGTGGTCTTCACATTCGTCACCCTGCCGGTCGAGATCGGCGCTTCGGGCAAGGCGCTCGCCTTCGTGTCGAACCTCGGGATGGTCGGGGAGCGCGAGACTGGGGCACGGGACGTCCTCAAGGCAGCGGCCTGGACGTATGTCGCCGCGGCGTTGACGGCTCTGCTCACCTTCCTGTACTACCTCATGCTGATCGCGGGGCGCCGTGACTGAGCTGCCACTCGCCGGACCGCGACCGGCGATCAGTGAGGTTTCGTCGAAAGAGCTCGCCGCGTGGCTCGCCGCCCGCGGCGAGCCCGCGTATCGCACCAGCCAGGTGATCGCTGGCTCGCATCGGCCGGAGGTCGCCGGATTCGCCGACCTGACCGAGCTGCCTCGCGCACTGCGCGAGGACCTGGCTGCCGAGTTCCGGTTCTCGACCGTTGCGGCGAGCCATGTGATCGAGGCCGATGGCGGGCTGACCGCCAAGGCCGTTCATGAGCTCGACGACGGGCAGCGCATCGAGTCGGTCCTCATGCGCACTCCGGCGCGTGCGTCCTCGGCTGCGCGAACGACGATCTGCATCTCCAGCCAGGCCGGCTGTGCGGTCGGCTGCCCGTTCTGCGCCACCGGCCAGGCCGGCTTCGGTCGCCAGCTCACCGCGGGCGAGATCGTCGACCAGGTGCTGCACTGGCACCGGGCTCCTTGGCTGGCGCTCGGTCCCGAATGGCGGCCGGGCACGCATCGCGGGCACTACAACGTCGTCTTCATGGGAATGGGGGAGCCGCTCAACAACGCCTCGCGGGTGTTCGACGCGGTGCGCCTTCTCAATGATCCGGATCGCCTGGGGATCGGGGCACGGCACATCACCGTGAGCACCTCGGGGGTGGTGCCGGCGATCGACCGCATGATCGGCGAGCTTCCGCAGGTCAACCTGGCGATCAGCCTGCACGCCGCGGACGACGACCTGCGCGACGAGCTGGTGCCGATCAACCGCAAGTGGCCGCTGGCCTCGGTCATCGACGCGGGCCGTCGCTTCGCGGAGGAAACGGGCCGACGGGTGAGCCTCGAGTACGTGATGATCGACGAGCTCAATGACACCCCGCTGCTTGCCGAGCGGCTCGCCGCCCTCGCGACGGGCTGGCTCACGCACGTGAACCTCATCCCGCTCAACCCGACCCCCGGGTCGCGTTGGAGCGGCTCACCCCGGGCCCGCATCAACGCGTTCGCGGCGATCCTGCGCGCGGCCGGCGTGCCGGTCACCATCCGGGATACCCGCGGCCGCGAGATCGAGGCGGCCTGTGGCCAGCTCCACGCTCAGCTTGCGGGGCGCGCGCTGCCGCGACCGCCGGTCGTCATCGGCTCGGCGCGGGTGGGCGCCGCGTGACGACCAGGACGCGCCCACCCCAGATCAGCGCCAGCATCCTGAACGCCGATTTCGCGCGCCTCGGCGAGGAGATGGCTCGCGCCGTGGACGGCGGCGTCGACTCGATCCACCTCGACGTGATGGACGGCCACTTCGTCCCGAACATCAGCCTGGGTCCGGTCGTCGTGGAGGCGCTCCGGCCTCACGCGGCGCTGCCGTTTCATAGCCACCTGATGATCAGCGAGCCGCTGCGCTACGTGGACGCCTTCGCCACGGCCGGCAGCGACCTCATCGTGTTTCACGTCGAGGCCGATGGCGACCCGCTCGAGGTCATCGCCCGGATCCACGCCACCGGCCGCGCCGCCGGGCTGGCGATCAACCCCGAGACCCCGGCCGAGGCCGCGCATCCCTACCTCGAGGCGATCGATCTGTTGCTGGTGATGACCGTGCATCCCGGATTCGGCGGGCAGGAGTTCATCTTGGAGGTGCTCCCCAAGCTCGCCGCCCTGCGCGCCGAAGGCGAACGCCGCGACCTCGACCTGCCGATCGCGGTCGACGGTGGAGTGAACGACGAGTCGATCGGCCCTGCCTACGCGGCCGGAGGCGACATCCTCGTCGTCGGGTCGGGACTCTACCGGCACGCGGGGGACCTGAAGCCGGTCGTCGACGAGCTGCGTCTCATGGCGCGACGCGGTCCGACCGAGGCGATCCGGACCGCCGAGACCGCGCGCTCATGAGCCGTTTGACGGCCCGTGGCCGCCGTGCGCGGGCCCCGGTGCTCCTCGTCGCCCTGCTCCTGGCCGCCTGCAGCGGGCCGAGTCTGCCGTTCGTCGGCTCACCCACGCCGGTGCAACCGCGTCAGCTCGTGGTCCGGGCGGTCGAGACCACGGGCGACCGCGCGGTCGCTGGTGCGCGGGTGATGGGTGCTCAGGCTGCGGCGACGACCCGCGCTGACGGGACGGCAACCGTGACCGCGCTCCCCGGCACGACGATCACCGTCGAGGCGGAGGGCCACGACAAGGCGACGGGACAGGTGCCGAGCGATGGTGAGCTCAAGGTCGCGTTGCGCCCCAACGTCGTGGCCGGGACGGTGACCGACGCCGCCGGCAAGCCGCTGGTGGGGGCCAAGATCTTCGTCGACGGTCAGGCGACCGTTGCTCGCAGCGACGCGCAGGGCCATTACCGCCTCGCCGGCGTCCCGGCCAAGGGGACCCTGGTCTTCAAGACGGCCGGCTTCCGCCTTGCCGAGCTGGCAATCGACGGCAAGCCCCAGCGCGACGTCGCGATGCAACCGTTCACGGCTCGCGCCCTGTATGCGCCGGCCTCGGTCTTCGAGGGAACCGGGCACCTCGCGACCATGTTGGCGACGATCGCTCGCACCGATGTCAACGCGATGGTGATCGACGTCAAGGAAGGGGGCGGGAACCTGTACTACGCCACCAACCTGCCCGAGGCGCGAGCCGCCGGGGCGGTGATGACCGAGCCGCTCCTGCACCTGGACACGCTGCTGCCGATGCTCAAGAAGCGAGGGATCTACACCATTGCCCGCATGGTGGTCATGAAGGACCAGATCCTCCCCAAGACCCATCCCGAGTACGCGGTGCAGAACACGAAGACCGGCAAGCCGTGGACCGACTACAAGGGCACGACCTGGCTCGACCCATACGAGCCCGGCGTGGCCGAGTACATCGCCAAGATCGCCGGCGACCTCGCCGCCAAGGGCTTCGACGAGGTGCAGCTCGACTACGTGCGGTTCTTCAGCGACGGCGACTACAGCACCGCGAAGACGAACCTGCCGAACACCCAGTCATTTCGCCTGCCGGCTGTCCGACGACTGTTCCGGGTCGTCTCCGACACCCTGGCCCCGACCAAGACCTTCTTTGGCGCCGACGTCTTCCCCATCAGCTTCATCGCCACCGACGACCAGGGGATAGGCCAGCGCCCGGAGGTGATCATGCCGTATGTCGACTATTTCGACCCCATGGTCTACCCGAGCCACTACGGGCCGTACACCTTCGGGTACGCGGTGCCGAACGACCACCCCTACGACATCATCAACCGCACGCTGAAGATCATGAATCGGCAGTCCGCCGGCCTGCCGCTCAGGATCCGGCCTTGGATCCAGGACTTCGGGCTACCGGGAATGCGGACCTACACGGCGGCCGACCTGCGGGCGGAGATGAAGGCGCTCCACGACAACCACGCCGCCGGCTGGATGATCTGGAACGCCGCAGCGCGATTCACGACCGCGGCCCTCTCCGGCCCAGTCCCGGGGGAGAACTCGGGACCCATCACGAGCATGGCTCCCGCTCCAAGCGCGGCATCGTCATCGAGCACGATTCCCAGCTCTTCGCCGCAGTAGCGCTCGGGCGTCCATCGGTCCTCACATGCGGGTTTCCACCAAGGCCGCCAGCTTCACCGAATCGGTCATTCGCGAGATGACACGCCTGGCGATGGCCAACGAGGCGATCAACCTGGCCCAGGGCTTTCCCGACTTCGCCTGCCCACCCGAGCTCAAGGAGGCCGCCAAAGCCGCGATCGACGCGAACATCAACCAGTACGCGATCACCTGGGGAGCTCGCGACTTCCGCGAGGCGATTGCCGCCAAGACGACACGTCACTACCCGACCTGGCATGTCGATCCGGAGACCGACGTCACCGTCACCTGTGGCGCCACCGAGGGGATGATCGCCTCCATGCTGGCCGTTCTCGATCCCGGCGACCAGGTCATCGTCTTCGAGCCGTTCTACGAGAACTACGGGCCCGACGCGGTGCTGTCCGGTGCCGTGCCGCGCTACGTGACGCTCCACGAGCCGGATTGGAGCATCGACGAGGCGGAGCTTCGAGCAGCGTTCACGACGAAGACCCGCGGGATCGTGCTCAACAGTCCGCATAACCCCACGGGAAAGGTCTTCAGCCAGGCCGAGCTGGAGCTGATAGCCGAGCTGTGCGTGGAGCACGACGTGGTCGCGTTCACCGACGACATCTACGAGCACATCGTGTACGCCGGCGAGCACATTCCGCTCGCCACGCTCCCGGGGATGGCCGATCGAACGGTGGCCGTCAACTCCCTGTCGAAGAGCTATTCGGTCACCGGGTGGCGCGTGGGCTGGGTGATCGCCCCTCCGCACCTGACCGCCGCGGTCCGCAAGGTGCACGACTTCCTCACCGTGGGCGCGGCGGCCCCACTGCAGGCGGCGGGCGTGGCGGCGTTGAGCCTGCCGGACACCTATTACCGGCGGCTGGCGGACGGCTATCGCGAGCGCCGAGACGTGCTGGTCCGTGGCCTGGAGGCCAGCGGCCTGCGAACGTTTCCACCCGACGGCGCCTACTACGTGATGAGCGATATCACCGCGCTGACCGATGAGGACGATGTCACCTTCGCGCGCCGGCTGACGATCGACCCAGGGGTGGCAACCGTCCCCGGCTCATCGTTCTATTCCCGGCCGGAGCTGGGTCGGACAAAGATCCGCTTCGCCTTTCCAAAGCAGCTGACCACCCTCGAGGAGGCGGTTTCGCGCCTCGCGCGGCTGCCGGCCGGCGTCGCGGCTTCGTGACGGCGGACCGCCTGCCGGCGCAGCTTCACACCGCGCGGCGCTGACCATGCGACTCGTCGTGCAGCGCGTGCTCCGCGCCTCGGTGAACATCGGCGACGAGGTGGTTGGAGAGATCGGGCCAGGAGCGCTCGTACTGGTCGGGATCGCTCGCGACGACACGCCGGATCTGGCGGATCGGATGGCCGACAAGCTCATCGGCCTGCGCTACTTCGAGGACGCCTGCGGACGGACGAACGTCGATCTCCACGCCGCGGACGGACAGCTCCTGGTCGTGAGCCAGTTCACCCTCTACGCGGACGTGCGGCACGGGCGACGGCCGGGGTTCACCGACGCTGCGCTGCCGGAGATTGCAGAGCCACTGGTCGAGCGTTTTGCCACGCGTCTGCGGGAGCGGGGCGTGACGGTCGCCACGGGCCGATTCGGCGCGGAAATGGCGGTCGAGCTGGTGAACGATGGTCCGTTCACGCTCCTCGTCGACTCTGAGCGGGATCTCCCGCGCGCCTGAGCCTCCGCCCGAGCGCCTGAGCCTCCACCCGAGCGAATCTATTCACCCGAGCGCTGAAATGCGAAGGAAGGCAGCCCAAAAGGAGGCTCCGTGGCCCGATATGCGTGAGAGTGCTGGGGAGTGCAAGGAAAGCAGAGCTCGGTCGTTTCCTCAGCACTGTGGTGCATAAAACGGCGCCAAGATGTTGTCTCTGAACCCTTGTGCAGCCGCTCATGCGTGTGGTGCATGACGGCCGAAGAGGAGATGCGGCCGCGCAGCTGGGGCGGCGGCGCGAATCGATCGGGCGGTCAGACCTTCTCGGCCGTTCGGCGACATCGGGAGCAGGCCATGATGCGCACCGGATGCCCGTCGCGCTGCGTCACCATCGGCTGCAGGTTCGGGAGCCATCGGCGTAGCGCGCGCTTCCGGTTCATTCCCACTGACTGCGGGTTCCAGCCGGTGATCGGCCGCTTGCCGCAGATCTCACAGACCCGTGCCATCGTCGAAGAATCGCTCCATGCATGAAAGAACCGGCCCGCCGGTCGGCGGCGCCGGAACGTGGCGATGGTAGCACGCTAGGATCGGGCCATGCAACGAGAGGACGGCCCGCGGCCGGTCATCGTCTCATGACCATCGCCCACTTGGCGGAGATCCCGGCGAGTCAGGAGGTCGACCCCCTCGACCTCGCGATCCGTCGGGCGGTGCCGGAGGTGGCGCGAGGTGCGGCGACGCTTGCCAAGCTCGGGGTTGTCACGCCACGTCAGGCGCTCTTCTACCTGCCGTTCCGGTATGACGACTACAGCGAGCTCCGGCCCCTTGGCGAGCTCGTCCCCGACGAGAAGCAGTCGGCGCAGGTCAAGGTCATCGATATCAAGGTTGAGCCTGGCTTCGGCCGGCGCCCGCAGCGCGTCATCGCCCAGCTCGCCGACACGAGCGGCAGCGCGGAGGCCATCTGGTTCGGCCGGCGCTACGTCGAGCGGCGGCTGGAGAAGGGGGACGAGATCGTCCTCAGCGGCAAGGTGACCTTCCGGGGCTGGCGCCCGCAGTTCACCTCGCCCGACTTCAGCCCGGTGGGTGCCAGCTCGGTGCACACTGGCCGGGTGGTGCCCGTGTATCCACTGACGGCGGGTGCCACCCAGCGACGCGTCCGTGAGTTGCTCGCCCGCGTCCTGGGCCGGACCCTGCGCCTCGTCCGCGATCCCCTCCTCCCGGAGGAGCGCGGCGACCTGCCCGAGCTCGCCGCGGCCCTGCGGACGGCCCACTTCCCCGACGACGCGTCGGACGTGCGGCCTGCGCTCGACCGGCTGGCGCACGACGAGCTCCTCGCCCTCCAGCTCGTGTTTGCCCAGGCCCGAGTAGCCCGCGAAGGACTGCGAGCGCCGGCCATGGAAGTCGAAGCGACCGAGGTCCAGACGCTCGAAGCGGCGCTGCCCTTCCGCCTGACCGATGACCAGGAGACGGCGATCCGTGAGGTCGTCGGGGATTTGGCGCGCGACCGTCCCATGCGGCGCCTACTGCAGGGCGACGTGGGGAGCGGCAAGACCGCTGTCGCCGCGGTGGCCCTCGCCGCCGTCTGTCGTTCCGGCTGGCAGGGAGCACTCATGGCGCCAACAGAGATCCTGGCGCGCCAGCATCACTTCGGCCTTGCGCCGCTCCTGGATGTGCTCGGGGTCCGTTCCGAGTTCCTCTCGGGGAGTCTCTCGCCGCAGCGCCGGCGCGCGATTCACGCCGCGCTGGAGCGCGGTGAGACCCAGGTCGTCATCGGCACGCACGCGCTGATCAGCGAGGGAGTCGTCTTCCGCAACCTGGGGCTGGCGGTGGTCGACGAGCAGCACCGCTTCGGCGTCGAACAACGCGCCGCGCTGCAGGCCAAGGGCGAGGGACTCGAGCCGCACCTGTTGGCACTCACCGCGACGCCCATCCCGCGCACGCTGGCGCTGACTGTCTACGGCGACCTGTCGATCTCGACCATTCGCCACCTCCCACCAGGAAGGCAGCCGATCCGGACGGAGATCCGCGACCGCGGCGCGATGCACCGGATCGAGCAGTTCCTCGCCGCCGAGGCGGGCGAAGGCCGTCAGTCGTTCGTTGTCGTCCCACTCGTCGTGGAGAGCGAGTCCATGACCGCTGCGTCCGCCGAATCCGAGGCGGCGCGCCTGGCGCAAGAGCTTCCTCAGCTGCGGATCGGCGTCGTGCACGGGCAACAGAAGGCCGAGCTGCGTGACGCAACGATGGCGCGGTTCGCGGCCGGCGAGCTCGATGTCCTGGTCGCCACGACGGTGGTTGAGGTCGGCATCGACGTACCGAATGCCTCGGTCATGCTCGTCGAGGACGCCGAGCGTTTCGGATTGGCGCAGCTGCACCAGCTCCGCGGCCGGGTCGGCCGTGGCACCCATCGTTCCTTCTGTATCCTCCTCTCTGACGCCGCGGATCCCGTTGCGCGCGAGCGCCTCGAGGTGGTGCGCGGCTCGCAGGACGGGTTCGCAATTGCAGAGGCGGACCTGCAGCTGCGTGGGGCCGGCAACCTGCTCGGGACCCGGCAGAGCGGCCTGCCGCCGTTGCGCGTCGCCTCGCTCTTCGATCCGCGACACCTCGCCCTGGCGGAGCGCGCGCGGGTCCTCGCGGACCGACTGGTGAAGCAGGATCCGACGCTCGCCGCCAGGCCCGAGCTCGTGAGGCTGCGCGATGACTTCGCGCCCCGGGACGAGGAGGGTGATGCAGCCTGAGCCGCCTCGCCGCTGGATTCCGTGCGAGTGATCGCCGGCACCGCCCGCGGGCTGACCCTCGTCGCCCCGCGTGACCGGGCGACGAGGCCGATCACCGACCAGGTCAAGGAGACGCTCTTCGACATCCTCGCGCGGAGGATCGTGGGTGCGGCGGTGCTCGACCTCTACGCCGGAAGCGGCGCCATCGGAATCGAGGCGCTCTCGCGGGGCGCACGACTCTGCACGTTCGTGGAGCACAGCCGAGGGGCGCTGACATCGCTGGCCGCCAATCTCGCGCGCACCCATTTGGGCGCGCACGCAGCGGTGGTCTCCCAGGACGTCGACCGCTTCCTGGACGCCGATGGCGCCATCGGCCACGACCTGGCCATCCTCGATCCACCGTATGCCGAGCGTGCTATCCTCGCGCCGCTTCAGCAGCTGGCGGCGCAGCTCCCCGACGGGGCGCTGGTGGTCGTGAAGCACTTCTGGCGGACGGAAGTCCCGCAACCGGAGGGTCTTGAGGCGATCCGGGTCCGCCGCTTTGGCGAGACGAGCCTCACGTTCCTCGAACGGCGAGCCATCGAGGTGGACGACGACGCATGACCAGGGTGGCGGTCTTTCCCGGCTCTTTCGATCCCATCACGGTCGCGCACCTCGACGTGCTGGAGCGCGCCACGGCCCTCTTCGATCGCCTGGTCGTCGGTGTGCTCCGCAACTCGGCGAAGCAATCGTTCTTCACGGTCGACGAGCGTGTGGGACTCATCCGTTCCTCCGTTGAGGGCCTCGGGCCGTCGGTCTCGGTTGAGGCGTTCGAGGGACTGACCGTCGAGTTCGCGCGACGCCAGGGCGCCGGTTTCGTCATCCGCGGCCTCCGCGCGGTGAGCGATTTCGAATTTGAGCTGCAGCTGGCGCACACCAATCGACGCCTCGCGCCCGAGATCGACACCGTCTTCCTGATGACGGCTCTCGAGCACGGGTACATCTCCTCGACGCTGGCCAAGGAGGTTGCCCAGTTCGGCGGCGACGTGAGCGGGATGGTCGCGCCGCCTGTCGCGGAGGCGCTGCGGGCCCGGAACGCGAGCTGAGCGCGAGCAGGGGGTTGCGCGCCTGGCCGGGGCTATAATCCGCTCCAACCCGACCCGGGTTTTCCGCGGCGACGGAGGCATGGCACTGGACATCCTCTTCCTCGTCGAGCGCCTCGAGTCCATCGTGGCGACCGGCAAGAAGCTCCCCCTGACGAACAACGTCGTCCTGGACCAGGCGGCGATCCTCGAGCTGGTCGACCAGCTGCGGGTCTCCGTCCCTGATGAGGTCCGCCAGGCAAAGCGCGTGACCGAGGATGCCTCGCGGATCACCGAGCGAGCACGCGACGACGCCGACCAGGTGCTGGCCCGAGCGCAGGAACAGGCCGCACAGCTCCTCGAGGAGCGTGAGCTGGTCAAGCTCGCGCAGCAGCGCGCCACCGAGATCATTGACCAGGCCTCGAGCGAGGCGGCCGAGGTGCGCCGCGGGGCGGACGAATACGCGGCTGGTGTCCTCATCCGTCTCGAGGGTGAGTGCATCAAGGCCCTCACCAGCATCAAGCGGGGGATCGACATGCTCGACGAGCGCCATCGCGGCGTTCCGGCCGGCCCCGAGCGAGCGGTCGAGCCGATTGCTTTGAGCCAGGAGCAGGCCGAAGCCGCAGCCCGGCCATGATCGCGGTCAACGTTGCGGGCCTCCTTCGAGAGGCGTCCAGCGCAAGCCGTGACATCCGGTTACGCGACCACTACGAATCGCTCGGCTCCGACCTCGAGCTCGCCGGACCGCTCAACGGCGCGATCCGGCTGCAACGCACCAATCGGGGCATCCTTGCGCGGGGTCGCATCAGCGCATCGCTCCGCCGGACCTGCGCTCGTTGCCTGGAGCCGTATGTCGAAGATGTCACCGTCAACATCGACGAGGAGTTCCTGCCATCGCTTGACGCGGTCGGCGACGTCGCAGCGACCGACCCGGCCGAGGCCGATGCCCTGCGCATCGACGAGCACAACGAGATCGACCTCGCCCCGCCGATCCGGGAGGAGCTGATGCTGACGGAGCCGATGCACCCGCTCTGCGGACCCGACTGTCCGGGCCTCTGCCCCGTCTGCGGCGAGCGCCTGACGTTGGGGGGCCACGACCACGGCGACGACGAGATCGACCCGCGGCTGGCGGTGCTAGCCCAGCTGCTCGATCGCGGAGAAGACTAGCCATCGCCACCCGCCGAGCCGGGCGGCTATACTGCGGCCTTCCCACATCGGTATTGCACAGGAGTTGTTCGCGTGGGCGTCCCCAAGCGAAAGGTATCGAAGGCCCGCCAGGGAGAGCGCCGCGCGCATCTTGCGATCAGCGCCCCGCCGCTCGTGGAGTGCGACCACTGCCACGAGCTGAAGCGCGCCCACCACGTCTGTCCGACCTGCGGCTACTACAACGGCCGCGAGGCGGTGACGATCGAGACGGTCACCCCGGCCGAGGGCCAGCGCTGACCGACCCGACCCACCTCGGCGGGTAGCGCCAGGTGCGTATCGCGGTGGACGCGATGGGCGGTGACTTCGCACCCCGGGAAGTGGTCCGGGGTGCGGTCGACTACGCGGCGGTCCGCCACGATGACGTGATCCTGGTCGGAGACGTCGGGCGGATCCAACGCGAGATCGAAGAGTACGGGAAGGGCCATCCCACCAGCGTGTCGCTGTTCGACGCCCCCGAGGTGATCGAGATGGGGGACCACCCCGCGGCGGCGCTCCGGACCAAGAAGCGCGCGTCGGTGGTGGTGGCGACGGAGCTCGTGCGTGACGGTCACGCCGACGCGGTGCTCTCGGCCGGCTCGACCGGCGCGACGATGGCCGCGGCGGTCTTCCGCCTGGGGCGGATCGACGGGATCGATCGCCCCGCCCTGGGCGCCCACCTGGTCACCCCGCAGGGTCCGATCATGATCCTGGACGTCGGCGCCACCGTGGACTGCGATGTCGACAACCTGGTGCAGTTCGGGGTGATGGGATCGATCTACGCGGAACACGTCCTGCACGTCGCCAAGCCCCGCGTCGGGTTGCTCAACATCGGCGAGGAGAGCGACAAGGGGGACCGGCTGGCCCAGGAGGCCAACAGCCGGCTCCGCCACGCCAGCCTCAACTTCGTGGGCAACGTGGAGGGCAACGAGCTGATCACCCACCGCGCCGATGTCGTGGTCTGCGACGGCTTCATCGGCAACGTCATCCTGAAGTTCTTCGAGGGCCTGACCGGCTATATCTTCCGATCGGTGCGGGAGGACCTCAACCAGGGTCCGATCGCGCCGCTCGCTCTCCTGGCGCTCAAGCCTGGCTTCGACCGGATCCGGCAGCGCTTCGATTACGAGCGATTTGGCGGGACGCCTCTGCTTGGTGTGCGGGGTGTGAGCATCGTGACCCACGGTCGGGCCAAGGCGCGGATGATCCGCTATGCCATGGAGGCCGCCTCGGATGCCTCAGCGGCCCGCATCCCCGAACTGATCGCCGAATGGACCCACGCCCACCCTGCGACGGGCAGGCTGCGCGGCGAGATCCGGGCGCGCATCGGCCGGCGCCTCGGCCGTGGCGAACGGGACTGACCCGGTGCCGTCGGCGTCGGGCGCCGCTTCCGGCCGCCGGCCCTCGCGACGGCAGCACCCAGGACGAGTCGCCCGGCGGCTGGCGCTGATGGCCCTCTTCGAGGAAGAGTTCCGACCGCGCCAGGCGAGTGAGGCGCTCGAGCGGTTGGCGTCGGAGGGGGGAGCGTCGAGCGCGGTCACCGAGCATGCCCGTCGGATCGTGCTCGGCGTCCTCGAGCACCGGTCCGAACTCGACCTGCGGATCGCCGAAATGGCCCCTGCGATCCGGGTGTCCGAGCTCGGAAAAGTCGAGCGGACGATCCTCCGGAGCGCCCTGTTTGAGGTGATATACTCCGCCGCGACCCCGAGCGGGGAGACGATCCAAGACGCCGTTTCACTCGCCCGGATCTACGCTGGAGATGCCGCCCGCCGTCTTGTAAACGGTGTCCTTGGTAGCGTCGCGCGATCATCGGGTGGAGGAGGTTAGAGCAACGGTGGCCGAAGGCACTACGTTCGAGCGACTCAAAAAGCTCATCGTCGAGCAGCTCGGCGTCGACGAGGACGAGGTCACACCGCAGGCCTCCTTCGTCGAGGACCTGAACGCGGACTCGCTGGATCTTGTCGAGCTGATCATGAGCCTCGAAGAGGAGTTCGGCATGGAGATCTCGGACGAGGACGCCGAGAAGATCCAGAAGGTCTCCGACGCCGTGGACTACATCGAGGAGCACCAGCAGTAAACAGGTCCCGCCATGGCCAATCCGACCGTCGGCGAGCTGGGCGAGCGGCTCGGCATCGTCCTGCGAGACCCGGAGGCCATCGCGCAGGCGTTCGTCCATAGCTCGTACTACAACGAGAATCCGACCGCCGCTTCCGGTCACAACGAGCGCCTCGAATTCCTCGGCGACGCCGTCATCGGCCTGGTCGTCAGCCGTCTCCTCTACGACCGCTTCCCCGACGAAGACGAAGGGTTCCTCACCGCGCGACGCGCGGCGCTGGTAAACCGCCACGCGCTGGCCGCGATGGCGCTCGAGCTCGGCCTGGATCGGCGTCTGCTCCTCGGCCGCGGCGAGGCGGAGGCGGGAGGCGCGACACGTCCATCCCTCCTCGCGGCGACCTTCGAGGCAGTTTGCGGCGCGATCTATATCTCCGAGGGCATCGAGCCGACCCGAGACTGGCTGCGCCGCCTGTTCGGTGAGCGCCTCGAGGGTCCAGGTGAATCCAATCCGCCTCCCAAGTCGGCGAAGAGCCGCCTCCAGGAATGGACCCAGCGCTACCGGCACACCAAGCCGTTCTACGAGCTAATCAGCACCGTCGGGCCGCCCCACGACCAGACGTTCACCGTGGCGGCGGTGCTGGAGGGGCGCCGGCTGGCGGTGGGTGAAGGGTCGAGCCGACAGCGTGCCGAGGAGCAGGCGGCGGGTGTGGCGATCGAGCTGTTGGCGGCCACCAGCGATGAGCCGGTGCTGGAGGGTCGCGACGGATCGGCGCAGCGCTCGTGACCCTTCCCGCTCGATGAGCCGCCTGCGAGAGTTGCGTCTCCACGGATTCAAGACGTTCGCCGAAGCGACCCGCTTCGTCTTCGAGCCGGGGGTCAACGCCGTGATCGGCCCCAACGGGAGCGGCAAGTCAAACATGGCCGACGCGGTGCGCTGGGTGCTCGGGGAGCAATCGAACCGATCGCTGCGCACCCGGCGCGCCGACGACGTCATCTTCGCCGGCAGCCAGCAGCGCAAGCCGACCGGGATGGCAGAGGTGATCCTCACCCTCGACAACGCCGATGGTTGGTTGCCGATCGATTTCGCCGAGGTCACCATCGGCCGTCGGGCATATCGCTCGGGTGAGACCGAATACCTCATCAACGGGGCTCGAGCACGGCTGCGCGACGTGGTCACGCTGCTCGCCGGGGGCCAGCTTGGTGCGAGCTCCCTCGTCGTGGTGGGCCAGGGGACGGTTGACGCCGCCCTGTCGCTGCGCCCCGAGGAGCGGCGCCAGCTGTTCGAGGAAGCTGCCGGGGTGAAGACCCTGCAGGTCCGCAAGAACGAGTCACTGGCGAAGCTCGCGCGAGCTGAGGAGAACCTGACGCGGGTTGCCGACCTGCTCGGTGAGCTGCGGCCGAACGTCCGCCGCCTCGCGCTGCAGGCGCACCACCAGCAGGAGCACGATGCCCTGGGCCAACGCGGACGGGCGCTGGTCGCCGAGCTCTACCGGCGACGAGAGCGTCAGCTCCGCGACGCGCTGGGCGATGCGCGTCGAGCCGTGGCAGCGGCCGAAGCTGCGGCGGAGGCCGGACGGGCGGAGTTGACCTCGGGACGCGAGGAGCTCGCCGCGGCCGAAGCGCGCTACTGGGAGGCGGAGGCCGTCGCTCGCCGGGCGAGCGAGGCGCGCGAGGCGACCCGCGAGGCGTTGATCCGGCTCGAGAGTCGCGCCGAGGGCTTCACCCTCCGAGCCGCGGAGCTCGCATCGACCGTCGCAGAGGCGACGGAGGAACGGCAGGCCGTCGATGCCGAGCTTGCCGCGCTCGGCGAGGACGCGCCGAATCTCGAGGTCGAGGCCGCGCTGGCGGATGCGGCCGCCGCGGAGGCAGGATGGCGATCTGCCCTTGAAGCACTCTCCGCATCTGACGCAGAGCTCCTCGCGGCTGAAGACGCGCTGGCGGCGGCCCGCGAGCGAGACACCGAGCTGCTGGCCGCCGAGGCGCATCGGCGCGAGGCCATCGCTGAGGCTGCGGCCCGGTCCGAGCGGCTGGAGCGGGAGCTGCTGGCGGGGCGCGCTGAGGTCGAGCGGCTGTCGACCGTCGTGGGTCCGGCAATTGAGCGTGCTCGTCGTGCCGAGGCCGTGGCAGACGCGGCACGCACGGCCGCAAGGACAGCCGCGGCTGGGGTCGAGCCAGGGTCGGCGAGCGCAGTCGAAGCGCGGCAGCAGGCGACCGCGGTCGCCGAACGGGTGGCAGCCGCCCAGGCGCAGCTCGACGCCCTCACCGAGTACGCCGAGAACCGCGGGCGGCTCGGGGCGCGGCTGGTCGCGTCGGGATGGCGCACCCTCGTCGACAGCCTCGCCGTGCCCGAGGAGGCATGGACCGCGATCGAGGCGGTGGTGGGCGGCGAGCTGGGCGACGCCCTCCTGTGGCGTGACGCGGATCCCACCCGCGACACGGCCGATGCACGGGGAACGGCCCGCCTGCTCGACGGCGGCCGGCCCCCGGCACGGGCGGAGCGTGAGGAGGCGGTGCGGGCGGTCGGCGGCCAGCGGACACTCGCCGAATGGGTCGGGGGAGACGCGGCGCTGGGGATCTTCCAGCGAGTGGCCGTTGCGCCCGACGTGGCGGCGCTCCTGTCCGGATGGCGGGCCTTGCCGGCCGGATGGTGCGCGGTGACCATCGATGGCGATCTGGCGGATGGGCGCGGCCTGGTTGCTCTTCGCGGTCGCGCCGATCCCCCCGGAGGTGAGGCAGCTCGCCAGCTGGCCCGTCGCCGGGAGCTGGCCACCGCCCTCGACCGGCTTGAGCACGAGCACGCCGAGGCTGCCGATACGGCCGCCGAGGCGGTGGCGAGAGCCGCCGCCGCGCAGCGCCGGATGGCGGAGGCACGGCGCGTGGCGGACGCGGCGGACCTCGAGGCGCGCGAGAGCGCTGCGGACGCTGCGACAGCTCGACAGGCGCTGGAGCGCGCGCGGGCCGACGAGGAGCGCATCACCGGCGAGCTGCGAGTCAACCATGCGCCTGAAGTCCAGGCGGCGCGGTCAACGTCGGCGGAGCTCGACCATGCAACGCTGGTCGAGCGTGCTGCTGCCGCCCGCCTCGCTGCGGCAACGGCCGGACGGCAACGTGACCGTGCGCGCGACTCCTGGCAGGTGGCACGCAGCCGAGCGGACGAGCTCGAGCGGAGCATGGCTGGTGCCCGCCAGCGGCGGGCAAACCTCGAGGCCCGGCGTGCTCAGCTCGACGGTGCTGCAACCAGCGCGGAGGCCGGCCGTGGCGCCGCGGAGTCAGCCCTCGCCGGGATTGGCGACGAGCTGGCTGCCGCGCGCGCTGCCGATGAGCGGGCGGTGGGCGAGCGCCTGGCCAGTGAGGCGGCTCGCGAGCACGAGCGCGCCGAGCTCTTACGCCTCGAGCGAGAGGGGTCCGGCGCCGGGAGCCGACTCTCGGAGCTCGATCGGGCGATGCAGGCGGCTGAGCTCGAGGCGATCCGCCATGAGGAGGCGCTGGCGACCCTGGGGCGCGAGCGTGAGCTGGCGTTCGAGTCGTTCGTCCCGGATGGGGTAGACGATGAGGGAGCGATCGCTCGTCCGGCAACGGCGCTCGACCCCGGTCTCGCCGCCGAGATCGCTGCACTCGATGCCGATGCCCTCGATGCCGAGCAGCGGCGGGTTCGGCGCACCCTTGCCCAGATCGGGTCGGTCAACCCGTTCGCCGTCGAGGAGCATCGGGAGCAGGCCGCCCGTCTCGATGAGGTGAGCACCCAGGAGCGCGACCTCACCGCCGCCATCGGCTCGACGCACGAGCTGATCGCGACCCTCGAGCACGAGATCGAAGAGCGCTTTGGCGCTGCCTTCACAGCGATCTCCGAGCGATTCGACGAGTTCGTACAGCTCCTCTTTGCCGGCGGCTCCGCGTCCCTGTCCCGGGTCGACGGCGACGAGGGCGAGGAACCCGGCGGGATCGAGATCGTGGTTCGACCGCCGGGCAAGCGGCCACAGCGCCTGGCGATGCTCTCCGGCGGGGAGCGAGCGCTGACCGGCGTGGCCCTCCTGTTCGCCATGCTGAGCGTGAACCCGGTCCCGTTCTGCATCCTCGACGAGGTCGATGCCGCGCTCGACGAGGCGAATATCGGCCGCTTCGCCCAGGCTCTTCGCCGGCTCGCGGAGCGGATCGATTTCGTGGTCATCACCCACAACCGGGCGACGATCGAGGTCGCGGACACGATCTACGGGGTCACGATGTCGGACGCCGCGGTCTCACGAGTCATCTCCCTGCGCCTGGCCGACCTCCCGGTCGAGGTCACGGCCTGATGTTCCGGCGACGTCGCGCGCCAGTGCGCCCGCCGGCACAGCTGGTCGAGCCACCGGAGTCACCCACACAGCCCCAAATCGAGCCGATGGCGCCGCCGACGGTGCCCCGCCCGCCACGGGCCTCCTCCGGGCTCGCGGGCGTCGGGCTGAGGGCCCGCCCTTCCGGCCTGGGGGCCCGACTCCGCGAGATCTTCGGGGTCGCCGCCGCCGCCACCGATGCGACCTGGGACGAGGTGGAGGAGGCGCTCATCGCCGGGGACGTCGGGGCGACCACTACGCTCGAGCTGGTGGACGCGGCCCGCGCGCGCTACCGGCGAGACGGCGGGGGAGGCGGCGACGCGATCCGTGCTGCGCTGGCGGCGGAGATCCGCGAACGGCTGGAGGCGGCCGGATCGGGCGCCTTCGAGCTCGGGCCCGCGCCTTCGGTCATCCTCTTTGTCGGCGTCAACGGCACGGGAAAGACGACGACCATCGCCAAGCTTGCGGCTCGCCTACGAGCCGACGGCCACAGCCTGGTCCTTGCCGCGGCCGACACGTTCCGCGCGGCGGCCATCGAGCAGCTGCGGATCTGGGGTGAGCAGCTCGGCGTGTCGGTCGTCGCGCAGCGTGCCGGCGCCGATCCCGGTGCCGTGGCGTTCGACGCGGTAGCTGCCGCGGAATCGCGCGGCCTCGACGCGGTCCTGGTCGACACGGCCGGACGCCTGCAGAACAAGGTGCAGCTCATGGCCGAGCTCACCAAGATTCGCCGCGTCATCGAACGGCGTCTTCCAGCGCAGCCGCGACACGTGCTCCTCGTCCTCGACGCCACGACCGGCCAGAACGGGCTCTCACAGGCGGAGGCGTTCAGCCGCGAGGCGGGCGTGACCGGGATCGTGCTGACCAAGCTTGACGGAACGGCCAAGGGGGGAATCGCGGTGGCCGTCGCGGACCAGCTCAAGGTGCCCATCTTGTTCGCCGGAGTGGGGGAGGGGATCGACGACCTCGCCCCGTTCGACCCGGGAGCCTACGTGGAGTGGCTGCTGGCCGGCTGACCGATGGCGGCCCGCAGAATGGGCGCGTTGCCGCTCGCGAGTGCCGGTAGTAGCATGAGCAGCCGTTTCGCGCCGGCCGCCGTTGGCAGCCGGCGTATTGGCGCACTGACCAGAGCGCCTCAGCAAGCGAGCCACATGTTCGAATCTCTCAGCGCCCGGCTTCAGGGCGTCGTCGACCGTCTCCGCGGCAAGGCCAAGATCACCGAGGCCGATCTCGATGTTGCACTCCGTGACATCCGGCTGGCCCTCCTCGAGGCGGACGTCAACTACAAGGTCGTCAGGGATTTCATCGCCCGCGTTCGCGAGCAGGCCCTTGGGGTCGACCTGCTGAGCGGTCTCCACCCGGGCCAGCAGGTCGTCAAGATCGTCCACGACCAGCTGGTTGCGGTTCTCGGAGGCGAGCGTCAGCAGCTGGCCCTGGCTGCGCGTCCTTCGGTGTTGATGCTCATCGGCATACAGGGGTCGGGCAAGACGACCACCGCCGCCAAGCTTGCCGTTCGCCTGCGCAAGGAGGGTCGCAAGCCATTGTTGGTGGCCGCCGACGTCTATCGGCCGGCAGCAGTAGACCAGCTGGTCCAGCTTGGCGACCAGATCGGGGTAGAGGTCCATTCTCGCCCGGTCGGCACCCCGGCCCTCGAGGTGGCCCGCTCCGGCGTCGAGGCGGCACGCCAGGGCGGCAAGGACCTCGTGATCCTCGATACCGCGGGGCGCCTGCACGTCGACGAAGCGATGATGGACGAGCTGGTCCGCATCGCGGGCGCAGTGACGCCGTCGGAGACCCTGCTGGTGGTCGACGCCATGACCGGCCAGGAGGCGGTCAAGGTTGCGGAGGCATTCCACGCCCGCCTCCCGGTGACCGGGTTGGTGCTGACAAAGATGGACGGGGACGCGCGCGGGGGCGCCGCCCTATCGATTCGGAGCGCAACTGGCCTGCCGATCACGTACATCGGGACCGGCGAGCGTCCGGACGGCCTGGAGCCATTCCACCCTGATCGCCTCGCACAGCGGATCCTGGGGATGGGCGACGTTCTCTCCTTCGTCGAGCGAGTCCAGGAGACGGTCGACCAGGAAGAGGCTGAGCGGATCGCGCAACGCACCCTCGACGGGCGTTTCAGCCTGGAAGACTTCCGGAGCCAGCTCGGACAGATCAAGAAGATGGGCCCGATCGGCCAGCTCGTGCAGCTCATCCCCGGTGCCGGGCAGATGGCCGGGGCCGCCCAGGCAGCGGTCGACGACGGGCAGCTGAAGCGGGTCGAGGCGATCGTCGATTCGATGACGCCGTACGAGCGGCGCCACCCCGAGGTCATGAAGGCCAGCCGCCGCCGTCGCATCGCCCTGGGCAGTGGGACCTCGACCGCGGATGTCAACCGCCTCCTCAAGCAGTTCGGCGAAATGCAGCGCCTCATGCGCTCGCTCGGCAGCGGTCGCCTCCCTGCAGGTAACGCGTTCCGCGGCCTCCTCGGCGGTCGCTAGCGAAGCGGCTGTGCATCGGCTCGTCGTCGCACTTACTACGCTCCTGGCCCTGACGGGCCTCGCCGTCGTCGCCGGATACCTGTTCATCTTCGGCCCGGCCGTGGATCGCGCCGCGGCCGTCGCGCCCTCAGACACCGCCATCTACGCGTCCGTGTACCTGACGCCGTCGGCAGGGCAGCAGCGCCGCATCGGCGAGCTGCTCTCGCTGCTTCCGGGGTTCGCCGACCAGGCAGCCTTGCCGGGGAAGATCGACGAGCTGTCGCAGCGGCTGCTCGACACCGCCGGGGTCGACTATCGCCGCGACGTGGCGCCGTGGATCGGCGACGAGGTGGCGGTGGCCATTCGCACGCCAACCTCGGGCGTCCCGCTCCTCATCGCGGCCGTGCGGGATGAGGCCGCCGCGCGGGCGGCGCTCGGCCGCGTCGCCGCCCAGGGTGGTGCCACCGCCTCGACCGAGGACTACCAGGGGATCATCGTGACGAAACTGAGCGGCGCGGGCGTTGCGGCGGGGTCGTTCGCGATCGTCGACCGCATGCTCGTCGCTTCCAGCGATCGGGCAATGGTCATCGCCGCGATCGACGCTTCGCTGGGCCGCGCTGGCTCGCTGGCCAATGCGGCGTCGTTCCGGTCAGCGATGGCCGCGCTGCCGGCCGACCGGCTCGGGTCGGTCTTCCTCGACCTGGCCGCGTCGGCCAGCTCGGTGGGCCAGGCCGCGCAGGCTGGCGGCTTCTCAACGGCGGGCCTCGCGGTCGTCGTGCAGGCCGACGGGTTGCAGCTCATCGGACGCGCGCCGGTCGACCCTTCGGCCGCCAGCGCGTCGGCGCGTGCCGTCCTGGGGCTCGGCTCGGAGCCCGCCAGCCTGACCGACTGGATGCCCGAGAAGACCCAGGCGGAGCTCGTCTTCTTCGGGGCTCGCCAGACCTTCGACACGGTCGTCGCCCAGCTCGGCTCGGCACCCGGGGGCGAACAGATCGCCAGCTCCCTCACCCAGCTGCGCGCCCTTGCAACCCTGGGCCTCGGGATCGACCTCGATCGCGACCTGCTCTCGCTCTTCGATCGAGAAGCGGCCATCGCGGTGACGGACGTGAGCGGGAACGTGCCACGCGGGCAGCTGCTCTTGCGCCCCAACGACGCGCGAGCGGCGGCTGATTCCCTGCAGCGGATCGGGGCGGGGCTGAAGGCCCGAGGATTGGACGTGACCGAGCGCCAGGTGGCTGGAACGACCGTCACCTCGGTGACCGTCCCACAGATCGGAGCCGTGAGCTTCGCGATCTCCGACGGGGTAGTCATCGCCGGGCTCACGACCGACGACGTCGGGGCCGCCCTGCAGGCGCACGCCTCGGGGAAGACGCTCGCCACATCGGCCGCCTATCAGGCTGCGTTCGAGCGCGGCGGCGGACGCGGCGGCAACGAGGTATATGTCGAGGGCACGCGCCTGGCGAGCCTCCTCGGCGGCATCTTCGACCTGCCGAGTGACGCGCGCGATATGCTCACCCATCTGGGCGTGCTCGCACTGGCGGTGCCCACCCACGACAACCAGATCGAGATCCACGCGACGGTGACGGTCCACTAGGCCGCACCACGCAACCAGAAGAGGAAGGCAGGAACACCTTGGCAGTCCGCATTCGGTTGGCCCGCGTCGGGGCCACCAAGCGTCCGTCCTATCGGGTCGTGGCGATCGACAGCCGCCGGCCGCGCGACGGGCGCTCGCTCGAGATCCTCGGCTTCTATGACCCCCTCACCGAGCCCGCCACGGTCCAGCTCCACGCGGACCGGATCCGCGACTGGATCGGGCGCGGCGCAACCCCGTCGGAGACGGTGATCAAGCTCTTCCGGCAGGCCGGGCTCGATGCGCGCGCCCAGGAGGCAGCGGCTTCGGCGGCTAAGGCGGCCCCCGCGAAGCCGAAGCCACGCGCGCGCAAGGCGTCTGCCCCGAGCGGCGCGAAGGCATCGGCGTGAAGGAGTTCCTCGATTACGTCGCGCGATCGCTGGTCGACAACCCGGACGCGGTGAGCGTCGAGGTCGAGGAGCGCGGGGACGAGGTGGAACTCACCCTCTCGGTTGACGAGGCCGACATGGGACGCGTGATCGGCCGCGACGGGCGCATCGCGAATGCCATCCGCAGCCTGCTGCGGGTGATGGGCACCCGGGAGGGCGTCCACGTCGAGCTCGAGATCGTCCCCAACGACTGAGCGCCTGGCCGTCGCCCGCGTCCTCGGCGCGAAGGGCCTGCGTGGGACGCTAAAGGTCGAGCCACTCACCGATTGGCCCGAGCACCTTGACGTCGGCGCCGTCGTGTTCCTCGACAAGGAGCCGACGCCGCGCCGCGTCACCGCCGCTGAGCGAGGCGGCCGGGTCCTGGCCATTGGCCTTGAAGGAATCGCTTCTCGCGAGGCGGCCGAAGCCATGGTCGGCCAGTACCTCGAGGCGGAGGCGCAACCGCTGCCCGAGGGCACGTACTACTGGCACCAGCTCGAGGGGCTGCGCGTGGAGGACGAGGAGGGATCCCCGCTCGGGGTGGTGGCGGAGGTGTTCCGTGCCGGCGGGGCGGAGGTGTACCGCATCGAAGGAGCCGATGGCGGAGAGCTGCTCGTCCCGGCCATTCACGACGTCGTGCGCCGCATCGACCTCGACGCGGGCCTGATGGTCGTCCGCTACGCCTCCGAGGAGGTTCGCTGAGCCGATGCGGATCGAGGTCGTCACCCTCTTCCCCGAGCTGTTCGAGGCGCCGCTGCACACCGGCGTCATCGGCCGTGGTATCGATCGCGGGTTGCTGGAGGTGGCGGTGCACGACCTTCGCACGCACGGCCTGGGGCGACATCGGTCAGTCGACGACTATCCGTATGGCGGGGGAGCGGGGATGGTGCTTCGCCCCGAGCCGCTCTACGCGGCGGTCGAGCCGCTGCGCGAGGCCGGAGCGCACATCATCCTGCTCGACCCAGCGGGTGAGCGACTGACCGATGCCCTGGCTCGCGAGCTGGCGACGATCCCGCACCTGGCCCTGGTCTGCGGTCGATACGAGGGGATCGATGAGCGAGTCCGCGCGCTCGCCGATCGCGAGGTGAGCATCGGCGACTACGTGCTGACCGGTGGCGAGCTCCCCGCGCTCGTGCTCATCGACGTCGTGGCTCGGCTGGTTCCCGGGGTGATCGAGGCTGAATCGCAAGAGGGCGACTCGTTCGCGGGCGGCCTGCTCGAGTATCCCCAGTACACCCGACCTGAGGAATTCCGCGGGCTCGGCGTCCCGCCGGTGCTCCTCTCAGGACACCACGGCGAGGTCGATCGCTGGCGACGCAGCGAGGCGCTGCGACGGACCCTCGAGCGTCGGCCGGACCTGCTCGACGAGGCCCCGCTGACCTCCGCCGATCGAGCCGAACTCGAACGCCTGCGCCGCGAGGCCGAATAGGGATACGGGCATGGCGCCGTGCCGCCTTGCTGGGCGCCATCGGCCGCTGCTATACTCCGCCCGTCGCGGCCGCCTGAAGCGGTCGCGTTCGTGTGTCGCCGCGGCCGAAGCACGATCATCAGCCGATATGTGGCTGCTAATGCCGTGGTAACGAGGTTTCCCGATCATGAACGTCATCTCGGAGCTCGAACGCGAGCAGCTGCGTTCGGACCTCCCGGAGATTGCACCGGGTGACACCGTGCGCGTCTCCGTCAAGGTGGTCGAAGGGAACCGAGAGCGAATCCAGGTCTTCGAGGGAACCGTGATGCGGATGCGCGGCGGCGGCCTCAACCGGTCGATCACCGTGCGGCGCATCGCCAGTGGTGTCGGCGTCGAGCGCACCTTCCTGGTCAACGCGCCACGCGTCGACAAGATCGAGGTGGTCCGTCACGGCGTTGCGCGTCGCAAGCAGCTCACCTTCCTTCGCCGCCGCATCGGCAAGGCCGCCACGCTCCGCGAGCGCCGCACCAACACCTGAGTCGGTGCCAGGTCGCGTGCGCTCGAACGGATCGCCGATCGGGCGAGTCCGGCGCCCGCACCGAGCCCGAGACGCGCACCTCAAGCACGAATACGCGCTGCGCCTGGCCGGTTTCGAGCATATCGCGGGCATCGACGAGGTCGGCCGCGGGTCGCTGGCGGGTCCTGTCGTTGCGGCCGCCGTCATCCTTCCCCGCCAGCCACGCATCAAGGGATTGCGCGACTCAAAGGTTCTGACGCGGCTCCAGCGGGAGCGCCTCTACGAACAGATCCTGGACCGCGCCGAGGCGGTGGCGGTGGGGTTGATGGAGGTCGACGTCATCGACTCCATCAACATCCTGCAGGCCACCAAGCTTGCGATGGGCGAGGCGGTCGAGCGGCTCATCGTCCGGCCCGACCACCTGGTCATCGACGCGCTCAGCCTGCCGTACGTGGACCTGCCGCAGCGACCGATCATCGACGGCGACGCGATCAGCGCCTCGATCGCGGCGGCCAGCATCGTGGCCAAGGTGACCCGCGACCGAATCTGCTCGGAGTTCGACGCGCGCTACCCCGCCTACGGCTTCGCCGTGAACAAGGGCTACGGGACGCGCCGCCACTACCAGGCCCTCATGGATTCGGGCCCCTGCGCGTGGCACCGCCGCTCGTTCGCCCCAATCAGGATGCTGCTGGCCGGCACTCAGCTTCCGCTCGGGCTCGAGTTCGACGGGATCCCGTTGCTCGATGAGGAGGAGCTGGAGCCGCTCGACGACGAATTGGACGAGGACTTCGCCCCGGAGTTCCCGGGGCAGTTCGAGGACTGACGCGGCGCCGGCCAGAGCCGCCCACCCCTCTCGCCTCCACGCGAGGAAAGCGATCGATGGCGGATCCCAGGCATCGGCTCGGCCTCGAGGCCGAGGCGGTCGTCGCCGCACAGCTCGTCTCCGCCGGCTGGCTGGTTCTGGCTCGTCGCCATCGCGCGGCCGATGGCGAGCTCGACCTCGTCTGCCTCGATCCGGGGATGGTGCTGGTCGGGGTCGAGGTCCGCGCTCGACGCAGCGCCCGGTCCGGCTCGGCGATCGAGAGCGTTGATCGGCGCAAGGTCGCCCGGCTCCGTGCTGGGCTCATGGCGTATGCGACGCGCGAGCGACCGAGACATCGCGGGATCCGCCTCGACCTCGTTACCGTCGAGCGGGCCGAGGCAGGCTGGCGAATGGTCCGTCATGAGGGGATCGACGCCTGGTGACGGGCGCTGCGAAGGTCAGGGCGCCAGCAGGGCCTCGAGGGCGAGGATGGAGGCGATGTACGGGCGGCTGATCGGGAAAATACCTTGTTCGTCGACCGCCCGCTGCCCCTGGTAGTAGGCCCCCAGCGCCAAAGTCTTGTTGCCCTGGTAGCGCACCAAGTAGTGCTTGAGCAGGGTGACCCCGCCACGAACGTTCTGGTCGGACGAGCCGATGTCGATCGGCGCGCCGAGCATGGAGGTCGCCACCCAGTCGGCCGTATCCGGGAGGAGCTGCATGATCCCGATCGCGCCGGCGTCGCTCACCACGTCCTGACGCCAGCCGGACTCCTGCCAGGCCACCGCCAGGGCGAGGGGTACCGGCACGCCCAAGCGGCGCGCCTGGCGGGTGACAAGATCCCGTACGTCATCGCGTACCGCCATCAGCCCCCTCGTCGCCGCGTCGAAACGTCGCGTCGACCAGTCCGCTGTGACCCTCACGGGAGTTGGGACGAGGAGGACCTGTCCTGCCTGGATGCGGCTGGGATCCACGAGGTGGTTGAGGGTTGTAAGCGCCGCGAGCGTGGTGTGGTATCGGCCAGCGATAGCGGTGAGCGTCTCGCCCGCCCGGACGACATAGCTCGTCAACTCGGTGCTCGCAGGCGCGGTGCCGCCCGGCGCGGGCGGCACCTGGGACCCGGCGGTCGTCGTGCCGGGAATCAGCAGGCGCTGACCCGGGAAGATCAGGTCCGGGCTCGACAGGCCGTTGGCCGCGACGATAGCGGCGATCGTGGTGCCATAGGTCGCGGCGATCCCGGTGAGGTGCTCGCCGAAGCGGACGACGTGGGTGCGCGGGACGGCCGGCGGGGCCACCGCTGGCGCCGAAACCTGGGGAATGAGCAAGTGCTGACCCGCGTGGATCAGGTTTGGATCGGAGAGACGGTTCAGGGCCGCGAGGCGCTCCACGGAGGTCCGGTACCGGGCGGCGATGGCGCCCAGCGTGTCGCCGGGGAGAACCACGACGGTCGGTTCGCCGGCTCGGGCGGGCGAGGCGATGATCGGTCCGCCGATCAGGACCAGGGCCATCGCCCCCGCGGCCGTCGTCAAAGCTGCGGGTCGACCTCGCAATGCAGGATCCTCCATGGTTCGTCGGCAGACCGCGCGCGGAACGCTCCGCGCCTCAGCACCGGCCGCCGCCGTGCGACGTTCATGCTCGGCCGATGGACGCAGGGCGGTCAAAGGTACGAAGGGGGTAGGAGATGGTACGTAAGTACCGGTTGGGTGCAGTCCGGTGGGGTCCCATTCGGCCGCCAGGCTCCCGCGAAGGCCCCGGCCGGCGAGCGTGCTATACTCCCGGCCGGCTTCGCAGGGCGGCGCGAGCTCACTCGGCTTGTCCGCACTCCGAAAGCCACCGTCCCATCACACACGCTCGCCTATCCCTCGATCACGGTGCCCGTCGCTGCTTGCGGCCGGGTCGATCGCAACGGGAGATGACCGCGGGCGGAGGAACAACCGGAGGATCATCGAATGGCAGCCACCACCATGAAGCAGCTGCTGGAGGCGGGCGTCCACTTCGGACACCAGACCCGTCGCTGGAATCCCAAGATGCGCGAATATATCTTCGCCGAGCGCAACGGGATCCACATCATCGACCTGGCGCAGACAGTGTCGCGCCTCGACGCGGCGCTCGAGTTCGTCAGGGAGACCATCCGCCGCGGCGACAGCGTGCTGTTCGTCGGCACCAAGAAGCAGGCACAGGAGGCGATCGCCTTCGAGGCGGATCGCAGCGGACAGCATTACGTCAACACCCGCTGGCTGGGCGGGATGCTCACGAACTTCACCACAATCAAGCGCCGCATCCAGCGCCTCGAAGCGCTCGAGGCGCGTCGCGACGCGGGCGAATTCGAGCGCCTCACCAAGAAGGAGGCCTCGAAGCTCAACGAGGAGATCACGAAGCTGAACGCCGCGCTCGGCGGAATCCGGAAGATGCGCCGTCTACCCGGCGCGGTCTTCGTCGTCGACCCACACCGCGAGGAGATCGCGGTCGCAGAGGCGCGCCGCCTCGAGATTCCGATCCTGGCGATGACCGACACGAACTGCGACCCGGATCTCATCGACTGGGTCATCCCGTCCAACGACGACGCCATCCGATCGGTCAAGCTCATCGCCTCAAAGGTGGCCGATGCCGCTCTGGAGGCGCAGTCCGAGCGCCAGGCGCAGCTCGACCAGGAGTTCGAGGAGGCGGAGGCCTTGCCGCCGGTCGACGACGTCGTCCTGACCGAGGCGGCCGATTACACCGCGGCCCTCGCCACCGGCGAGGCGCTCGTCTTCGAGCCGGAGCCGGAGGAGGACGAGGACGAGGAGCGCCGGGCACGCGCCAGGCGCACCGCCGAGTCTCGGGGTGAAGAGGAAGAATTCACCCCCGAGGTCGAGTAGCCACACCACGCCGCCTGCAGGAGCGGGCGCGCAGCGATCCCAACCAGGAAGGAACCATGACGACGACCACGATCACCGCTGAGGACGTCAAGCGACTGCGCGAGCAGACCGGCGCCGGGGTGATGGACTGCAAGCGAGCGCTCGAAGAGACGAGCGGCGACTTCGAGCAGGCCACCCACTGGCTTCGCGAAAAGGGCCTTTCGGCCGCCGCGAAGAAGGCCGATCGCGACGTCCGCGAAGGCGTCATTACCAGCTACATCCATCACGGCGCCCGACTCGGGGCGCTCGTCGAGCTCAACTGCGAGACGGACTTCGTGGCCCGAACCGCCGACTTCCAGCAGCTCGCCAAGGACGTGGCGATGACGGTGGCCGGTCACGCGCCACTCTACGTCTCGCGCGAGACGGTGCCAGCTCACGCCCTCGAGGCGAAGCGGACCGAGTTCGCCGCCGATGCAGAGGCCGCTGGGCTGCCGGAGGATCGGATCTCGAGCATCGTTGAGGGCAAGCTCAACAAGTGGCTGGAGACCGCCTGCTTGCTCGAGCTGCCGTTCCGCGATACCGACCGCAAGATCTCCGACCTCATCACCGACAAGATCGCGCTGTTGGGCGAGAACATCCGCGTCGCGCGCTTCGCGCGGATGGCGGTGGGCGAGGCCACCGCCCCTGGAGAAGCCGAGGACGGGACCAGCTGAGTCGATGACCCCGTCGCCGTCCAACCGCTATCACCGAGTGCTGCTCAAGCTCTCCGGCGAATCGCTGATGGGCGCGCGCTCGTACGGGGTCGATCCGGAGGTGACCCGCGAGATCGCCATCCAGCTCGCCGCGGCGCGAGAGAGTGGGGTGGAAGTCGCGGTGGTTGTGGGCGGCGGCAACATCTTCCGCGGATTGGCGGCCGCCGCCCGGGGCATGGACCGAGCCACGGGCGACTACATGGGCATGCTCGCCACGGTGATGAACGGGCTCGCCCTGCAGGACGCGCTCGAGCAGGCCGACTGTCCGACGCGGGTCATGAGCGCCATCGCCATGAACGAGATCTGCGAGCCGTACATCCGCCGCCGTGCGGTGCGCCACCTCGAGAAGCGCCGTGTCGTCATCATGGTGGCCGGGACGGGCAACCCGTATTTCACGACCGACACCGCCGCGACGCTCCGAGCGGTCGAGATCCACTCGGAGGTCATCCTCAAGGCGACCCGCGTGGACGGGGTGTACGATGCCGACCCCGAACTGCACCCGGAGGCGGTGCGATATAGCCAGATCGGCTACACCGAGCTGCTGGCCAACCGACTTGGAGCCCTGGATGCCACGGCCGTCAGCCTGGCCATGGACAACGACATGCCGATCGTCGTGTTCGACATGACCCGGGCGGGAAACATCGTGCGGGCGATCGCCGGCGAACCGATCGGGACGCTCATCACAGGGGAGGTACGGCAGTGACCCACGAAGCGGTCCTCGGTGCCGAGCCCAAGATGCAGCGCTCGGTCGAGGCAATGGAGCGCGATTTCGCGGGGATCCGGACCGGTCGTGCCTCGACGGCGCTCGTCGAGCGGATCAGCGTCGACTACTACGGGACGCCCACCCCGCTCAACCAGCTCGCCGGGATCAGCGTCCCGGATCCGCACCTGATCGTGATCCAGCCCTGGGATCGGTCGGTCCTGTCGACCATCGAGAAGGCGATCACCAAGAGCGACATCGGTCTCGTGCCCAACGTCGACGGCACGGTGGTGCGTCTCAACGTCCCGCAGCTCACCGAGGAGCGGCGCCGCGAGATGGTCAAGCAGGTGCGCAAGCGCGCCGAGGACGCGCGCGTCGAGGTCCGGCACCATCGGCGCGAGGCGGCCGACCTGCTGAAGAAGGCGCTGCGCGAGGGCGATCTCAGCGAGGACGAGGAGCGCCGCGAGCTCGACGGTCTCCAGAAGGTCCACGACCGCTACATCGAGCTCGTCGACGCTCGCGGCGAACGCAAGGAAGCCGAAGTGATGGAGGTCTGAGGCGCTGCCCGCCCGAGACCGTCCCCGGCACGTCGCGATCATCATGGACGGCAACCGCCGCTGGGCTGCGGGCCACGGCCTTCCGAGCATCGCAGGACACGTTCAGGGGGTGGAGGCGATCAAGCCCATCGTCCGTGCCGCGCCGGACCGCGGAGTCGAGGTGCTCAGCCTCTACGTCTTCAGCCAGGAGAACTGGCGTCGGACGGATGAGGAGGTGGCCGGCCTCTTTGGCCTCGTTGACCTGGCGGTTCGCCAGAACACCGAGGAGCTCATCTCCGAGGGCGTGCGAGTGCGGATCATCGGCCGGCTGCACGAGGTACCCGACGAGATCCGTGCCTCGATCCAGCGCGCAGAGGAGCGGACCAGGGCAGGCACCCGGATGATCCTGAACATCGCCTTCAATTATTCGGGCCGCAGCGAGGTCATCGACGTCGTGCGTTCGCTGCTTGCCTCGGGTGCACAACCGTCGACGATCGACGAGGACCGGGTGTCGCAGGAGCTCTACACCGCGGGCCAACCGGACGTTGACCTGCTGATTCGGACCGGCGGCGAGCAGCGCACGAGCAACTTCCTCCTCTGGCAGAGCGCCTATGCGGAGCTCGTCTTCACTCCCACCCTCTGGCCGGACTACACCGCCTCCGATCTCGATGATGCACTCGCCGAGTTCGCCACCCGCCATCGGCGATTCGGTTCCTAGGCGCCTCGAAGCCCATGCTGCGCACCCGACTGATCACGGCTGCGATCCTCGTGCCGATCGTGCTTGCGGTGATCGCGGTCGGCGAGCCGTGGATCTCGATCCTGGTGGCGCTGATCATCTTTCTCGGACTCGCCGAGCTGATCAGCCTGATCGACGCGGCTGGGTTCGACCCGCCGCAGATGCTGCTCCTCATCGGCGGTGTCGCCGTCGGAGGTGCCGGGCTGCTGGTCGCCAACCAGGACAACATCTCGGGACTCCCGGCGGACCTGCTGCGCGCCACCCAGCCGGTGAGCCTGGTGGTCATCGCCTTCATCGCTGCGGTCCTTCTGCTCAGCTTCGCGGGATTCACCCGCGCCGATCCTCGCCGCGGCTTCGCCACCTGGGCGGTGAGCTCGTTCGGCGTGGCATACCTGTGCATCCTCGCGCCGTACATCGTGCTCGTCGCTCACCTCGCGCCATCGGGCGGCTCGGCGGCGAGCGTCATCGGCCCACTCAACCTGCGGTCCGGGACGGCCTGGGCGGTGCTCCTGGTGCTGGTCGTGTGGGGCTATGACAGCGGAGCCTTCCTGACCGGCCGGTGGCTCGGACGCACGCGGCTCATCACCCACATCAGCCCGTCCAAGACCGTCGAGGGATTGGCCGGCGGGCTCGTCGTCGCGACCCTGGGCGCCGGACTCGGGGGATGGCTGGTGGGCCTCCCGGCCTGGCATCCGCTGGTGGTTGGTCCGGTCGTCGGACTGGCGGCGCAAGCGGGAGACCTCGCTGAATCCATGCTGAAGCGGGCCGCCGATCGGAAAGAGTCCGGCTTCCTCATCCCGGGGCACGGCGGGGTCCTGGACCGGATCGACTCGTTCCTGTTCGCCGCGCCGGTGCTGGCCGCCTACGCGCTGCTCGTCGCCGGGTATGTCGTATGAGCGAGTCGCGCCTCGGGCTCGCCATCCTGGGCTCGACCGGCTCGATCGGCCGCCAGACCCTCGAGGTGGTCGCCGGGCACCCCAACCGCTTCGCGGTGAAGGCGCTCGCGGCGGGTCACGCCGACCGAGCACTCCGCGAGCAGCTCACGAACTGGCCCGACGCGCGAGCATGGTCGGCTGCCGGCACGGTCGCGGAGCTCGAGAGCAGCCGCTGGGCGGATGGCGGCCTCGTCGAGCTCGCGACGCTCGAGGGTGTCGAACTGGTGGTGGTCGCCACGACCGGCATGGCAGCCCTGCCGGCGGTGCTCGCTGCGCTCGGCTCGGGTCGCCGGGTCGCGCTCGCCAACAAGGAGACGCTGGTCACCGGTGGCCACCTGGTCGCGGCTGCGCTGGACGAAATCGGCGGGGACCGACTCGAGCTGCTGCGGCCGATCGATAGCGAGCACTCCGCAATCTGGCAGTGCCTGCTCGGTGAGCGCCTCGACGACGTCGCACGACTCATCCTGACCGCCTCGGGAGGTCCGTTCCGCGACCGCGAGCCCGCCGAGGTCGCGAACGCGACACCCGAAGAGGCGCTCTCGCATCCCACGTGGCAGATGGGGCCGAAGATCACGATCGATTCGGCCACCCTGGTCAACAAGGCCTTCGAGGCCATCGAGGCCAAATGGCTGTACCAGCTCGCGTACTCTAGAATCGAGGCCGTGATCCACCCTCCGAGCGTGGTCCACTCGCTCGTCGAGTTCGTGGACGGCTCCTTCAAGGCCCAGCTGGGGCTGCCTGACATGCGGCTCCCGATCCAGTACGCGCTCACCTATCCGCGTCGGGCGCCCTCGCCGGCCAGGCACGCTCCGCCCAGCGAGTGGGGGACGCTAGAATTCCGCCCCCTCGACGAGGCGAGATATCCGGCGTATCGCGTCGTGCGGGCCGCCGCCGAAGCCGGCGGCAACCGTGGGACGGTGATCAACGCCGCCGACGAGGTGGCGGTCGAGGCATTCCTTGCCGGCCGATTGCCGTTCGGGCGGATTGCCCGAGTCATCGACGAGAGCCTCGCGCGGTGGGGGAATGATGTGGAGCCGGGGATGGACGCCATCGCGGCCACCGACGCCGAGGTGCGCACAGCCCTTCGCGCGGAGCTGTCGCTCGAGCGGTCGCCCGCGTGATGGACGTCATCGGCACCATCCTCGCCTTCCTCGTCGTCCTGGTCATCCTCGTCCTCGTCCACGAGTTCGGCCACTTCGTCGTCGCCAAGCTGGCGGGGATCACCGTCCAGGAGTTCGCCGTCGGGTACCCGCCACGGCTGGCGTCAGTGACGTGGCGGGGAACGCGCTATTCAGTGAACGCCATCCCCCTCGGCGGCTACGTGAAGATGCTTGGCGAGGATGGCGAGGGCGAGGCCGAGCAGATGCGCAAGCGCGGCCTCTCCGAAGCGGCGATCGATCACGCCATGGCGGGCGCCTTCAACCGCAAGCCGATCTGGCTGCGGATCGTGGTCCTCGTCGCCGGGGTGGTGATGAACTTCCTCCTCGCCGTGGTCCTCTTCGCGGGCTACTTCAGCCTTCCGACGCCGGATCGGGCCGGGCCCCTGACCGTCGCCGCGGTCCAGGCCAACTCGCCGGCCCAAGGACTCCTCCGGGACGGGGATGTGATCGTGGGAGCCGATGGGCGGCAATTCGGCAACGCAGCGGGCGACTTCCACTACTCCACCGACCTGACCAAGTACGTCACCAGCCGCGCCGGCCAAATTGTGACGCTCGACGTCGAACGGAACGGCAGCACCATCGAGATCCCGGTCAGGCCGCGGGTCCTGACGGCAGCGGACATCGAGCAGGGGAAAGGCGCGGTCGGCTTCGCCTGGGAGGCAACGCCGGTCATGCGGCCGCCCACGGCCTCCGGCCCGATCGACGCGCTCGGCCGGGGCCTGAGCCTCTCCGCCGAGTTCGCGGCCAATATCCCCGGTGGCCTGGGCCGCACGGTGCTCGGCCTCATCGGGCTCGCCCCGAATACCGGCGACGCGCGTGGGCCGATCGGCATTGCGCAGATCACCGGCGAGGTGGTGCAGCAGCCGCTGGCCAGCCAGCTGTGGTTCGTCGGTGTCCTCTCCGTCAACCTGGCTGTCCTTAACGTGCTGCCCTTCCCGCCGCTTGACGGCGGGCGCGTCGTCGTCGTACTGCTGGAGGCGGTCCGCCGCCGGCGGCTGCCGGCGGAGCGGGAGGCGCTCATCTACCTGACCGGCTTCCTCGTTCTCATCACCCTGGTCATCCTGATCTCGAT
>JALYLB010000164.1 GCA_030774475.1 Chloroflexota bacterium
CGCAGCGGGATGACGGCATGGGTGTCGACGTCGGTGAAGAGCGAGACCTTGTCGATGATCTCGTCGTCGATCGGCTCGTCGCTGCGCAGGATGATGACGTCCGGCTGGACGCCGATGCCGCGCAGCGTGCTGACCGAGTGCTGCGTCGGCTTCGTCTTCAGTTCGCCGGTGGCGCCGATCTGCGGCAGCCAGGTGACGTGGACGTAGAGGACGTTGCGCCGGCCGACGTCCTTGCGCATCTGCCGGATCGCCTCGAGGAAGGGCAGCGACTCGATGTCTCCGACCGTGCCTCCGACCTCGACGATGACCACCCCGTGCTGCGCCAGGCCGCTGCCGGCCACCGAGCCCGTCCCATCGCGCGCGACGCGCTGGATCCGCTCCTTGATCTCGTTGGTGATGTGCGGGATGACCTGCACCGTGCCGCCCAGGTAGTCACCGCGGCGCTCCTTGGCGATGACTGACGAGTAGATGCGGCCGGTCGTGACGTTGCTCGCCTGGGAGAGGTTCTCGTCGATGAAGCGCTCGTAATGGCCCAGGTCGAGGTCGGTCTCGGCGCCGTCGTCGGTGACGAACACCTCGCCGTGCTGATAAGGCGACATCGTCCCCGGATCGATGTTGATGTACGGGTCCAGCTTCAGGATCGAGACCGGAATGCCGCGGGCCTTGAGGATGCGGCCGATCGAGGCGGCGGTGATGCCCTTTCCGAGCGAGCTGGTGACGCCACCGGTCACGAAGACGTACTTGGGCATCGGGCGACCCTTTCGCGTGTCGACTCGAGGCGTGTGAACAGGCCGATCAGCGCACCTATTTCAAGCAACACGCAAGCTAGGACGTCAACTCCTACTCGGGACCCGAGTCTAGCGCACGACCGCGGCCGATGGCCAGCCCGTTTGCCACCCCGACCGATGGCCGGTGGTACGATCGTTGCGTGAGCAACTACGAGCCAACAACTTCCGCGCCGGTCTCCGCGGTTCGGCGCGCCCTATCCCACGGCAACGTCATCGACATCACCACCACCGGCCGCAAGAGCGGGGCCCCGCGTCGGATCGAGATCGTCTACCACGTCTTCGATGGCCGGATCTACATCAGCGGCCAGCCTCGCGCCGATCGGCGCCGGAGCTGGATCGCGAACCTCGAGGCCGACCCGAATATGACGATCCACCTCAAGCGGGGAATCGTCGCCGACGTCCCGGCGACCGCTCGGATCGTCACCGATCCCGACGAGCGCCGCGCGGTCATGCGCCGCATCATCGAGACGGCCTGGCATGGCCAGGATCTCGAGACGATGGTCGCCTATTCGCCGCTCATCGAGGTGACGGTCGAGGGCCTGGCCGCCTAGGCCTCGCGACAAAGCAGAACGGGCGCCCGGCTGGGCGCCCGCATCGGCCTCCAAATCTCGTCCCTGAAAGATCAGACGGTGTCGTCGATCTCCAGGGATTCGTCGTCGCTCTCCTCCGTGAGCTTGAGCCAGACGAAGAGCCCGGCAAGCACGGTGAGCGGGACGATGATCATGGCGGCCAGGAGCGCACCGATGCTGATGAACAGGACCTTCAGCGCCTTCATGGGGTGAGCCTCCCTAGGATTTCGCGCCGGCCTCCGACGCGGGCTGCCGCTGCTGTGGTGCCGCGTCGATCATAGCCAACATCTCCTCCTTCGTGAACTCCGCCAGGTGGTGGGCGGTGCTCGTGGGGGAGGCGATCAGCAGGCGTACGACGAAGGCGCCCTCCTGCTCGAAGAAGAAGACCGTCCGCGACTTCTGGGCGTCGATCCAGCCACCGAGCACGCGGAGCGCCTGCTCGTAATAGTTGGCGATGCCGACGTGCGGATGCGGCTCCGTGGCAGTGCCCCGATGGGCGGTCGCCTCTTCGATCAGCTGGGCGATCTGTTCGTCGAGGAGCTCGTACGTGCGCTCCGTGAACATGACGGATTCCGACCATGAGCTCGACTCGGGGAGCGCGAGGCCAGTCAGGATGAAGCCCGCGTCGAGCTCGAGGAAGAGGATCTCCTTGAGCCGATCCCGGTCCGCGAGGGAGCCGACCGCCCGCAGCACCTCTTCCCAGTCCTGGCGCGGGCTGCCGTCGTAGATGCGCATTGGGCTCCTCCGTCCCGGACCGACGGCCCGGCTCTGCCGGGAGGATACAACCGGCGGGAAGTGCTCAGGCTGGTTTGAGGCGCGTCAGCGCGAAGGCGATCCTGGCGGCCACGCGGGCGTTGTTGACGATGAGGCCGATGTTCGCGCGCAAGCTCGCGCCGCTTGAAGAGACCGCGACCTCCGAGAGCACGAACGGGGTCACGGCGCCGCCTCGGACGCCGCGCGACGACGCCTCGGCAAGCGCCGCAGCGACCCACGCATCGGCCTCGTCGGGATCGAGCGCGACATCCGTCGGTGGCGGCTGGACGAAGAGGATGCCACCGGCGCCCGGGATGGCGAGATGGGCGGCGAGCATCCGTGCCGCGTCGTCCGGCCCGCTGACGGTATGCGAGAGGGATAGTCCCGACCGCGCAGCAAAAAAGGCCGGCAGCTCGTCGACCCCTTCCCCGACCACCGGGACGCGCCGCGTCTCGAGCAGCTCCAGGGTCGCCGGCAGGTCGAGGATCGACTTGGCCCCGGAGCAGACCACCGCGACTGGTGTGGTGGCGATCTCGTCGATGTCCGAGGAGACGTCGAAGGACTGCGCGGCGCCCCGGTGCACCCCGCCGATCCCGCCAGTGGCGAACACCTCGATCCCCGCCCACCGAGCCAGCCGCACGCTGGCGCTCACCGTCGTCGAGGCCAGACGGTCCGCGGCGAGCAGCGGACCCAGGTCTCGCGAGGCCGCCTTGGCGGCACCGCTGCGAGGATCGGCCAGGCGCTCGAGGAGGTCGCGGGACGCTCCGACGATCAGCCGGCCGGCGTCGATCGCGGTCGTGGCCGGAAGGGCGCCCTCGGCGCGGACAGCGGCCTCCGCGGCGAGCGCCGTTTCGAGGTTATGCGGCGCGGGCAGCCCCTGGGCGACGAGGCTCGACTCAAGGGCGACGACCGGCCTGCCGGCGGCGAGCGCCTCGCGGATCTCGTCCGAGACGCTCAGGAGTCCGGGAGCCCATGCGGCAGCCGTCATCCGTTCGTCACGCGCCGGTCCGGGCCCGTGCTGGGCTCGGTGCGGAGCCGATCCCCTCCCCAGGCAGGCGACCCTGCGCGCCCAGCACCGCGGCCGCCTGGGCGCCGGCTTCGCTCGCCTCATCCAGCGCGCTGCGGATCGCAACCTCAGACGGAGGCCAGGCGGGGACCAGCCTCGCCAGCACGACCGCGACGAATGCATCGCCCGCCCCGGTCGCGTCCTGCGCGGTGGCCGCCGACCAAGCGCCGGTTGCCACGGCCCCGGACAGGCTGACGCCGGCCGCCACCGACCCGCGACCACCGTCGGTGACGACGACCAGGCGATCGCCCGACGCGAGGCGGCCAGCCGCCTCGCCCGCGGAGATGAGCGGCTCCCCGGCCAGGCTCGCGGCCTCATCGCGGCTGACGATCAGCAGGCAGGCGCCGAGCGACTCGATCGCCTCGAGCGCTCGCGTTGCATCGGCCTGACTCCCGAACGAGCCGCCGCCCACGGAGACACCGCCGGGCACGCCGGAGGCGCGAATACCCGAGACCACGCGATCGGCTTCCAGTCCATCCGGCAGCGCGTACCCCGAGCAATGCACCCAGTCGGCGTCGCGAACGGCGCCCGCCAGGTCACCATCGAGCGCGACCCGCTCGCTGAGCATCGATCGCTCGCCGTCCGAACCGAGCATCGAGACGACCATCGCGGTGTGGGTTGCCGGCAGCCGCGCCACCTCGACGGATTCCGCGGCAAGATGCGCGGCCAAGATCTGTCCGGCGATGTCATCGGCGATCGGGGCCACCAGGCGAACGCGCGACCCACGGCGGGCCAGCCTCACCGCGACGTTGGCGGCCTGGCCGCCAGGGGCCATGCTGATCCGTGCACGAACGTCACGACCCGGCGAGATCGGTCCGGCAGGGGCGACGGTGACGTCGAGCGTGCAATCCCCCACGACGCAGATCAGCACCGGGTCACCACGGCTTGCGATTGGCGAACCCCTCGCTGGTCGAATGCCAGAACGCGAGCTCCGGGTCGCCGAGTCGCCAGCAGAGCCAGATCGCCTCGCCCTCCCGCTCGCCGGGGATGTCCACCAGCCCGCTCTCGAGGTCCCGGACCTGCACCCCCATCGTCTCCAGGTGGGCGAGCAGGCCCTTGATCCCCTCACCCACCTCGGCGAGGGCGGCCTCACGGCGATCGATGTCGGCATGCGGCCCGCCGCCATTGCCGCTGTGCTCTGCGTGAAGCGAGGCGAGGGCGTCGTCGAAGCGGCGCTTCTCGACCGCCAGCTGGAGCAGGATCGCCCGCAGCTGCGGAACCAGCGCCCGTGCCTCATCGAGGCTGTAATTCGGTCGCTCGCCCATGGCGTCGCGATGGTAGCTGGCTATGGCTGGTGGGCCAAGGCTTTGCTAGCATCAGCGCTCGACGCACACGAGGCAGGCCTGCTCCGCACCGCGACGGCGCCTGTGCCCAGCCACGGAGGAGGGTGCGTCCACCATGACCGAGCAGGATCGGCGCAGCCGCGCGCCGAATGACGAGCGTCCGATGGTACCCGGCGCGGACCCGTACACCGCCTATCAAGACTTCGACCTGCCCGCCTACCTCGGCAGCACGACCTTCCAGAAGCTGCCGCTCGTGACGGATGCGGTCGCCCTGGCCGCACGCCGGCCCGATGTCGCCATTGTCGGCGCACCGTTCGACGACGCGGTGAGCTACCGTCCCGGCGCTCGGTTCGGACCGCGCGCCATCCGGACCGCCACGTATCACTCCGGCAGCCTCAACTCGTTGCAGCTCGGGATCCAGCCGTTCGAGTGGCTCGACTGCGTCGACGCCGGCGACGCACCGGTCACGCCGGCCGACATCGGCCGGGCCCACGAGGTCATCCGCCGCAAGGTGCTCGAGGTCGCACGCACAGGCGCCATTCCGATCGTGCTGGGCGGAGATCACTCGATCACGCTGCCGTCGGCCAGCGCGGTGGCCGAGGCTGTGGCTCCGCGGCGAGTGGGGGTCGTCCATTTCGACGCCCACGCGGACGCGGCCGACAGCACCTGGGGCGTGCTCCTCTCTCACGGCACCCCCATGCGACGGCTCATCGAGTCAGGGGCAGTCGCCGGGCGGAACTTCGTGCAGGTCGGCCTGCGTGGGTATTGGCCGCCACCGGAGACGCTCGCCTGGATGCGCGAGCACGGCATGCGCAGCCACTTCATGACCGAGATCGAGTCGCGCGGCGCGGAGGCGGTCATCGCCGACGCCATCGCCGAGGCGCTCGACGGACCCGAAGTGATCTACCTGTCGGTCGACGTCGACGTCATCGATCCTGGGATGGCGCCCGGGACGGGCACGCCAGAGCCGGGCGGGATGCTCACCAGGGAGCTGCTACGTGCCATCCGCCAGGTGGTCGGCGCGGTCGAGCTGGTGGGAATGGACGTCGTTGAGGTCTCCCCGCCGTACGACCACGCCGAGATCACCGCGGCGGCCGCACATCGGATGGTGATGGAGGCGATCAGCGCGCTCGCCGCCCGGCGTCGCGCGGAGGGAAGGCCGCCGAACCCGACTCGGCTCTAGGCCTTGACGGTGAAATCGGTCGTTGCCACCTGCGCACCGTCGCGACTCACCTGGATGGTGTACGAGCCGGGCGAGAGGTCGCCGAAGGTCATCTGGATGTAGCCGCTGCAGGTCTTGCCCGGATCGCAACCGTTCAGCTTGTCGAGCTCGAGGCTCCCGTCGCCAACCTCGGACCCACCGGCCTTGTTCACGATCGTCACGCCCAGGACATTGGCCGCCTGCCCGTTCTTGAAGCCGACCCAGACCCACACCTGGCTGCCGTTGAGGGTGGTCCCGTCCTTCGAGCAGCCGCTGAAGCCCATGTCGTTGCTCGCGCACGGCTGGGCACGTGCCGTGAAGTTGTCAGCCGTTGCTCCTGCCGATGGCGCCTGTGATCCGCCTGCGGAACCGCTGGCGGCCGCACTCGGCGAGCCGCTCGGCGACTCCGAGGCGCCGGCGGATGCCGCGGCACTGGCCGATGGCGAGGATGACCCCTGGGCGATCCCGGCCGGTCTGTTCAACGCGCTGAAGAACAGTGCGCCGCCGAGGAGCGCCGCCACCCCAAGGACGAGGAAGCCGATGATCGGCAGCCACGAGCGCCGCGGCGGCCTGTCGTCCGACCAGCCCGGTTCCCCGAACTCGCCACCCCCGTACCCCCCGCCGTACCCGCCTCCGGCCCCCGCCTCATCGGTCTCGTAGCCAGCGTTGCCAGGTGGCGGCGGGCGGTAGGCGTCAGGCATGGGCGGCGGCGCAGGTCGCGAAGCGATGATCGGCGGCACGCCGACCACCCGCTCGGCCGGCATCGGGTCGCTCGGTGGGCGGTAGGCGGCAGGGCCGGACACAACCGCCGCTCGCTCGTCGAGGTTGTCGACCCTTTGAGATTCATCCCCCTCGCCCGGCTCGACGTGCCGAGCGAGCTCATCGGATGGCTCGGGGACGAAGCGTTTCGGCGCTCGCGGCCCGTACCAGGCCGCCGCCCGAGCAGGCTCGGTCCCGGCCGGGAGCCCGCGGCGGAAAGGAGGGCTGTTGCCGTGCAGCTGTCGGGCGCGCTGCTCGAGCTCGTCGCGATCCATGGCATGCGTCCTGGGGGCGCTCGCGCCTTCGGGAATCACCGCGCCACAGTGGGTGCAGAACGGGGCGATCGGCGTCAGGCGGCCACAGTTCGGGCACCGGATCTCGCCGGTCGTATCCATGGTCATTCGCCGCGCATTGTGCACGGCGCGGACAGGTATGCCAACCAACCGGGCCACGCGGCGGCCGGGCTACGTCAGGCGCCCGGGCGCTTCCACTCGCTGCCGTCCGCAAAGCGCTCCCGCTTCCAGACCGGCAACCGCTCCTTGATCGCCTCGATCACGTAGCGGCTCGCCTCGTATGCCTCCGCGCGGTGCGGCGCTGCCGCCACGATCACCACCGCCGCCTCCCCGATCGGCACCACCCCGATGCGATGCATCACCGCCACCGAGGATCCCCATCGCTCCTGTGCCTCGCTCGCGATCTCGGCCAGCACCGACTCGGCCATCGGCCCGTACGCCTCGTACTCGAGCTCGATGACCTCGCGTCCGTCGTCGGCGCGATTCCGCGCCCGGCCCACGAAGGTGACCACGGCACCGTGGCCATCCCCCGCCACCGCGTCCTCGAGCGCCGCGCGGTCGAGGGGCGCATCGGTCAGCCCGGTCCGCGCGACGCCGCCACTCACGGGCGGCAGGAAGGCGACCTCGTCGCCTTCGGCGAGCGGCGCGTCCCATGCGGAGTAGGCGCCGTTGCGCGCCGCTCGCACGAACGGGCGGTGCGGCGCAAGGCTTGGAAACCGCGCGGCGAGCGCGGCCCACGCGGCGTTGACGGAGGCGCCATCGGCCACGTCAATGTCGCAGCGGTCAACGCTCAGCTCGCGCAGGATGGCGAAGCAGCGCGTGCGCACCCGCATCGGTCGCGCTCAGATCGGGACGCCGGTCAGGTAGCTGATGCTCGACCCCGCGATCGAGCCAGCCATGACCAGCGCCAGGCCGATGTAGAGCAGGCCGGTCGAGGCCTGCAGGCTCGCGCCGCGCGAGGCGAGGATGGCCAGGACTGCGACAGCGATGGGCAGCAGGATACCGGCCGCGAGACGGAGCCAGCTGAGCCAGCCCATCGGCCCACTGATTGCGTCACCGGGGACCGCCACGATCGCCGCCACGAACGCCAGCCCCTCTGCTGCCAGCGCTGCAATGAGCAGCCAGATCATCCGGCGCAATGGCGCCGGCGAGAGGCGCGGGGTGACGAGGTACCAGTGCCCGAGCAGCATCGCCGCGTTCACCGACCCCAGGGCCAGCGCGACGAGCAGCAGCTGGACGGCGAACAGGCCCGGACTCGCCGTCCCGCCGGCCAGGGCCAGCACCACCAGGCCGGCCAGGCCGATGAGCCCGGTCACCACCGCCAGCCAGGCCCGCGGCCAGCTCGCGATCGAAGCGACCAGGTAGAGCAGCGTGCCGCCGGCGAAGAGCCAGATGAGCGGACGGCGAAGGTCGGTGGTCGTCGCGGCCGCCGCGTCGCCAGGCAGGTTGAGCTCGGAGACGAGAAGGATGAGCGCACCCAGGATGGCGAAGCCGGCCATGAAGAGCCGATAGCCCCT
>JALYLB010000165.1 GCA_030774475.1 Chloroflexota bacterium
CTGACTATCGCAAGGCGGTGCGTCGAGTGCTGCCCTCCGTACGCGCCGACCTCGAGGACCTTGTGCGCATCGAGTCGGTGAGCGCTGATCCCTCTCGGGCCGGTGAGGTCGATAGGAGCGCACGAGCTACGGCGAAGCTCTTCGAGGAGTCGGGCTGCCCGGACGTCAGCATCCTGTCCGTGCCCGGCGGGTTTCCCGCGGTCGTCGCCCGTTACCCGGCTCCGGACGGTGCCCCGACCGTCTTGCTGTACGCGCACCATGATGTCCAGCCGGAGGGCGCCCGCGAGGACTGGGACAGCGAACCCTTCGTACCGACCGAGCGTGACGCTCGGTTGTTCGGTCGCGGCGCTGCAGACGACAAGGCTGGGATCGCTGCTCACTTGGCGGCGATCCGGGCGCACGGAAACTCCCCTCCCGTCGGGGTAACCGTCTTCGTCGAGGGTGAGGAGGAGATCGGCTCTCCAACCCTGGCTGCCTTCCTCACCGCGCACGCCGACCTGCTGGCAGCCGACATCATCGTGATCGCCGACAGCACGAACTGGGACATCGGTGCACCCGCCCTCACGACCTCGCTGCGCGGAGTCGCGGACTGCGTCGTGGAGGTGCGCACCCTCGATCACGGAGTCCACTCAGGGATGTGGGGCGGAGTCGTACCCGACGCGCTGACCGTCCTGTCGCGGTTGCTGGCCACCTTGCACGATGCGGACGGCAGCGTCGCCATCGATGGCTTGGGAGCTGGCGAGGCGAGCGACCTCGACTATCACGAGGACCGGATCAGACGCGAGGCGGGGATCGTGGCCGGGGTGGAACTTTTCGGCACCGGGTCCGCGGTGCAACGGATGTGGGCCAAGCCGGCCGTCTGTGTGCTCGCCGTGGACGCGCCCCGGGTGGCCGATGCGTCGAACACGCTCATCCCGTCAGCGCGGGCGAAGGTGAGTCTCAGGATCGCGCCAGGTGATGATGCGAAGTCGGCGATGGACGCACTCGTCGAGCACCTGAACACACGTGCCGACTGGGGAGCCCAGGTGACGGTGACGCCTGGAGATCTCGGGGAGCCGTATGCCGTGGACGCCACGGGCCCCGCCTATGACCTCGCCCGACAGGCGTTTGAGGAGGCGTGGGACGGTGTGGCACCAGTGGACATCGGCGTCGGAGGATCCATCCCGTTCATCGCAGCGTTCGCCGACGCCTTTCCTGCGGCAGCCGTCATCGTGTCGGGGGTGGAGGACCCCGACACCCGGGCTCACGGCGCCAACGAGGGTCTGCACCTTGCGGAGTTCGAACGCGCGTGCCTGGCGGAGACCCTGCTGCTTGCCCGCGTCGTGGAGCTGGGTGCCCGTTCTGTCCCCTAGACTGCCCCATGTGGCGCGAGGCGATGGTCGGTTGACGCACGACATCGACCCGCAGGACAGGGGACCGCAGGACGCCTGTGGGATCTTCGGGGTGTGGGCGCCGGGGGAGGACGTCGCCAAGCTTTGCTACTTCGGGCTGTACGCTCTGCAGCACCGCGGGCAGGAGTCGGCGGGCATCGCCGCTTCCGAGGGCACGAAGATCCGCGTCCACAAGGCCATGGGCCTGGTCAACGACATCTTCGACGACCAGACGCTCGACGGGCTCGGCGGCGACCGCGCCATCGGCCACGTGCGCTACTCGACGGCGGGGGACACCGTGGCCGCCAACGCGCAGCCGATCCTGATCGACTGCCATCGCGGCCCCATCGCGCTCGCCCACAACGGCAACATAGTGAACGCGAACGTGCTGCGGCAGGGGCTGGAGGCCGCGGGCTCCATCTTCCAGTCCACCGCCGATACCGAGGTCATCCTCCACCTTTACGCGCGCAGCCACCGCGAGACGCTGGAGGACGCCATCGCGGCCAGCCTCTCCAAGGTGATGGGCGCCTTCTCGCTGCTCTTCCTGACCCCCGAGGCGCTGGTGGCGGCGCGCGATCCCTGGGGCTTTCGCCCCCTGGTCATCGGCAAGCTGGAGGGCGCCTTTATCGTGTGCTCGGAGACCTGCGCCCTCGACCTCATCGACGCCGAGCTGGTGCGCGAGGTCGAGCCCGGCGAGCTGATCGTCATCGACCGCGACGGCCTGCGCT
>JALYLB010000166.1 GCA_030774475.1 Chloroflexota bacterium
AGTCGGTCCGGGGCATCCGCGGAGAGGTCATCGAGGCGCTCGAGCAGGCCGTCGCACCGGCCGCGAAGCCACTCCGCGCTGGACGCCGTCGAAGCGATCCCGCTGCGATCGAGGGCGCCGCCTGACCCTGGCCCGCCTAGGGCATCCGACGGGGCGCCTGCTATGATCGCGGCTCCCATGCCGACCCCTCCCGACGCACTGCGGCGCCCACCTGGCTGGCTGGCAACGGTCGCGCTGCTCGCGCTCATGCTGGCCGCGGGTGCATGCGCGAGCTCGACGCCGACACCCACCCCCAGCGTGGCGCCAACCGCGAGCCTCGGGCCAACGCCTGCCCCTACGCCAACCCCGCTGCCCACCCTGAGCTACACGAACCCGCCCAACCCGGTGCTGACCGCGCTTATCCCGACCCGGATCGTGGGTGCCGCGGTATCGATCCCGCCGACGGCGGACTTCGGGCTGACGCCCGGCGACTTCGGCTCGGTCTTCGGCGACCTGGGCCTGCGCTTCGACGCCCTGGCGCTGGCCTATGTCCTGAAGCCCCGAATGTCGCTGTACGCGGTCCATGTGAGTGGCGCCTCGGTCGACACCAACGAGCTGCGCCCATACCTGGCCGCCGCAGGGGAGTACGTCGGGGTCGCCGGAATGCACCCCGAAGCGTGGAAAGCCGCCGTCGTCAAAGGGAAGCGGGTCTGGACGCGCGGTGAAGACGTGGCCACCCTGGCCGGGACGACCTTCTACTGCTGGAGCGCCCCCCAGTACGTGTTCCTGCTGCTGGGGTCCAGCGATGCCGCCAACCGGGCGATGGTCGCCGCACTGCCGGGACAACCGGCGCCGACCCCGACCCCGACGGCAAGCGGCTCCCTGTCGAGTCCGAGCGTCCGCCCCTCCCCCAGCGCCAGCCCAGGCGCCTCCGCCGGCTAGTCGCGGAGGCGCCGCGGTTGCCGGACTGCGGGTACCATCGGGCCGATGGGATCTGATCGCACGCCGAGCAGCTGGGACGACGAGAGCGAGACAGACGATCGCATCGGCCGCAAGCGTGATCGACTGGCGCGCCTCCTGAGCGTCGCCTCGATCCTGTACAGCGCGGGCTCCGGCGAGGCCGGCGTGCCGGTCCGCGAGATCGCGCGCCTCACGGGAATGACCACGCGCACCGTCTACCGCGACATCAACGCGCTCGACTCGGAGCTCGCGGTTCCCATCTTCCAGGCGGGCCGCGGCCGGTACGGGATCGAGCGCAAGTACTTCCTGCCGCCGCTCCACCTCTCCGTTCCGGAGGCGATCGTCCTGTTCCTCGCCGCGCGGCTCATCGCCCGCTGGAGCGACGAGTACGACCACGCGGTGGTCAGTGCCTTCACAAAGCTCGCTGACCTCCTCCCCCAGCCCATCGCCCGCCACGTGGCGGCGACCATGCTCGCGGTGGGCGCCCATTCGCCAAACGAGCCGTTCACCCGCAGCTTCGCGACCGTGGCCCGCGCGTGGGCGGAAGGGCGGGTGGTCGAGATCGATTACCAGCCCGGGGAGGGGACCCGTCGGGTGACCCGCGTGCGGCCCTACATCCTCGAGCCGGATGCGGCCCTGCGCAGCGTCTACCTCATCGGTTTCGACGAGGGAGCCGATGCCATGCGCACCTTCAAGGTCGAGCGGATCCGCGCGGCAACTCTGCTCAGCGACCGATACGAGATTCCTGACGACTTCGACCCCGACCGGTGGCTTGCGCACTCGTGGGGGATCTGGTCATCGGACACGACCCCCACCGAGCAGGTGCGACTGCGCTTCGACCCCTCGGTCGCGCACCGCGTGCGCGAGGCCGTTTGGCATCGCTCGCAGCGCCTGGTCGAGCTCCCCGGGGGTGGCGTCGAGCTGACGGTCACCGTCGCGGGGATCATCGAGATCCGGCCCTGGGTCCTCTCCTGGGGCGACGGCGTGGAGGTCCTCGCCCCCGAGTCCCTGCGGGCCAGCGTCGCGGCCGCGGTGCGCGCCGCCGCACACCGGTATGCGGCGCCATCGGCGCCCGACGCAGCGGATGGCTGAGGGGTCACTGCCGCCGCGGCAACCTCCCGTCGGCTCTCGCACCGACACGACGCCGGTCGAGGTGGAGCTGAAATTCATGGCGTCCGGCCCGGCCCCGCTCCGGGGGCTCGTCCGGAGGCGGCGTCTTGGCCCGGCCTACCTGGAGCCGGCGCAGGTCATCGACGAGGTCGATCGTTACCTGGACACGGCCGACGGGCGGCTGGCCGAAGCTCGCTGGGCCTGCCGTCTGCGGGCGAGAGGCGAGCGGGTCATCGTCTCGCTCAAGGGACCTCCACGCTCGGGTGCCGGCGGGCCGGGGCTCCACCGTCGGCCGGAGGTCGAGGGGCCTGCGACCCGCAGCCTCGACCCCACGACCTGGCCCCCATCGGCGGCGCGCGACCGCCTTCTCGAGATGTCCGCCGGCCGGCCGCTCTTCGAGCGGCTCGCGCTGCACCAGCGTCGCACGCAGCGCGATGTCCTCGTGGGGGGTCGCGTGGTCGGCGAGCTCAGCCTCGACCGCGTGAGGGTGACGCGAGGCGCTGAGCGGAGCGGTCGGCTGTGGAGCGTTGAGCTCGAGCTCTCGCCCGCGTCAGCCAGCGACGACGCGCTCATCGCCGCCCTGCGCATTGCCCTCGAACAGCTCTCCGGCCTGGCTCCGGACGCCCAGACGAAGCTCGAGCACGCCGAGACGATGCTGGCCGATGTCGGGGCCTGACGAGCCGACCCGCGCGCCCCACTCGACGGAGGAGCCGGGCGAGGAGGCTGGATTCCCGCGCATCATCTGGATCGGGAGGCTGCGACTGACGCCGCTCGAGCTGGCCGCCGTCCTGGGCGGGCTTGCGGCCTTCGGCAATCTCGGCTGGGACTCCCCCTTGTGGGATGGGCGCCTCCAGCTGCTCCTCCACCTGCTGGTCATCGCCGCGATCGGCGCTGGGATCATCGGGCTGCTGCGCGGAGCCAGCTTCCCCCGAACCGGCCTCGAGCTTCCGATCCTCGGGCTGCTGGCGCTCCTCGGGCTGGCGAGCATCCTCGGCGAAAACGCGGGCCTCGCCGCTCGCGCAACGGCGGCGTCCGTGGCCTTCGCCGCCCTTCTGCCGATTGCGGTGGTCGCCGTGCGAGGGCGTCCGGCGCTGGTGGCCGCCGTCGTGATCGTCCCGACCCTTCTCCTCGCCGCCTCCGTCCTCTGGCAGCTCGTGGCGCGCCGCGTGGGTTGGTTCGACCTGGGCCTGGGCGGCCTGCCGCCAGTGCGCATTGCGAGCGAAACGACCGCCTTCGGCTCGGTGGCGGTCCCGCCCTTCATCCTGCTGGGCCTCTTGCCGCTCTGCCTGCTCATCGCGCCGGGCCGGCTCCGGACTCTGGCGGTCGCAAGCACGGTGGCCCTCCTAGTTCCGCTTGCCATCCTGTCTGGGTCGCGATCGGCGTGGCTGGCGATCGGAGTGGCGGCGGCCGTCTTCCTCGGCCCGCAGCTGCTGCACGGGCGCTGGCGGCGCGCCCTGGCCTCGGGCGCTTGGCGCGCGGTGCTGGCCGGCATCGGCCTGGTCGCATTTGGGCTCGTGGTCGCGTACCTCGTGCCTCGGCTGACGGCGATCACGTCGCTCCTCTATCGCGAACGCCTGTGGCGCGACACGCTGACCGTCTGGTCAGCGCATCCGATCATGGGCATCGGACCAGGGACCATGTCATTCGCGCGCCAGGCGGCCGCGGCCCCGGGCCTGCCGCCGGTCCGCCAGCCGCATTCCCATGACCTGGCCCTGGGCGTCTTGGGCGACGCCGGGCTGCTCGGCCTCGCCGCGGCGATCGCACTGGTCGTCGTCTTCATCTGGATCGCCGGGCCGCACCGCTCGCGGACCGCCGCAGGACGCGGCGCGTCGGCGGTGCTCATCGGGTTCCTGGTGGCGGGGCTGTTCGAAGACCTCACCTTCCTGCCGAATTTCGACCTCATCGTGCTGCTCCTGGCAGCGATCGCCCTCCTCGACGCCGGGGCGGTGCGCTGGGTGCCTGTTCGGCTGCCACGCGCGGCGACGGGACTGATGGCGGTCGCCGCGACAGCCCTCTTGGTGATCGCACTCCTCGGCGACGCAGCGAGCTCCGCCTATCGACTCGGGATCGAGTCCGTCTGGGCTGGACGCTGGGCCGATGCCACCAGCTGGTTCCAGACGGCCATCACCCTCGACCCCTCGCATCCGAGCGGACCAAAGGCGCTTGCGATCGCCGCCGATATGACCGGCGAGCCCAGTCTCGCGCTCGCCGCTGCGCGAGAAGCGGTGCGGCTGAACCCCGGCGACGGCGGATCGTGGACGAACCTCGCGATCCTCTGCCTCGCGTCAGGAGACGTTGGGTGCACCCGTGGGGCGGTTGTGGGGACCGAGCGCCGCGCCGGCACGACCGGCAACGAGCTCATCAACGCCGCGCTCATCGAGCAACAGCTCGGGAACGACGCCGAGGCGGACCGCCTGTACGGGCTATCGCTGCTCACGAACCGCAACACCGCGCTCGCCACGCGATGGCCCCGCCCCGTCACGCCACCAATCGGCGAGGTCGACACCACCGCCGATGCAAACCCCGAGCTCACGGCCCTGCTCGCCGATGCCGCGGTTCACGGAAGGCCTGCGGTCCCGGCGGATGCCAGCCAATCGGTGCGCGCGCTTGCCTTCGCCATGCGCGGGGATCGGTCGGCCGCCGAGCAGAGCCTCTCTGCGGCGATGCACGACGAGAGCGCCGAGGCGCTGACCTGGGAGATCGCGGCTGTGCTCAAGCGTCATTGGGGCGAGGACGTGACGGAGGTCGCGCGCGTCGCCGCCTTTCTCCGCGGCAGCACCCTGAGCTTCTCGGCGTCGGGCATCCCACAGGTCACCTACGACGTGGCTGCCTTCCACATCTCCCCAAGGGACATGCTCGTGCGCGGCGCGACCCGACTCATCCCGGTTCCCCCCTGGCCGTGGGCCCTGGAGCGATTCCTGCCAGCCGAGTGAGCCACCTTTGGCGCCGAGCCTGGCTGCAGCCTTAGCCGAGTTCGAGGGGGAGCCGAAGGATGAGCGCCAGCGTGGGCCGCGGGCGCGGTTCGGGGGGAACGATGGGCGCCCGGAGCCACGCATCCCCGCCGGGTCCTGCGCGGTAAGCAGCCGACAGTCGCCGCGCCGATAACCCGTCGATCCCCAGGTTGGCCAGCGCCTCGGCGACCAGCGTCCCCTCGTCTGGGTAGCCACGCCCCACGATGACGCGGTCCCCTTCAGGCAGGACGGCGGCCAGCCGGTCGCGTCGCATGCGAAACGGGCGGCGAGTCCACGCCACGCCGCCGTCCCAGAGCAGGTCGGAAGCGACGAAGGCCGGGCGTCCCGGAGCGGCGGGGTCCGCTTTCCCTCGCGCAGCGCCCGCGGGCCGCGACCGGGTGGGGCCGGCTGTTGCCAACCGCGCCCGCAGCAGGTCCGGATCGGGGCGTCCCTCGCCGTCGAGCACCAGCAACGTCCCGTCGAGCACGAGCGCGTCGCCGATGACCTGGCGCGGCAGGTCGGCGAGCTCCGGGAAGGTGGCGAGTGGGTCGGAGAGCCCGGCGATCTGCATGCGCAGCACGCCACTCTCGATGAACGCCGTGGCCCGGACGCCGGGCCACCAAGGCTCGAAGAAGTAGTCCGGGTCGTCGAACGGCTCGTCGACGGGGGTCGCCTGCATCGGACGCAGCCGCTCGGGTAGTCGGCGCTCGATCGGCGCCTCGGGAAGGGGAAGCCGCAGCTGGTCGCCGCTCACGAGCGGAGGCTACGCCGTCTTGCGGCGCCTGACCGGCTTCTCCTCCTGCGCCTCGGCGGGCGCGGCCGCCTTGCGCGATCGTGCGCCGCGCGCGGGCGATTTGGCCGATGCCTCCGCAGGCTTCTGTGCAGTGCGCCTTCCGGCCTTCGGCTTGGCTCCCGTCCCCGTGCTTTCCGCTCCGGCGTGACGGCCCTCGCGGGCGGCGGCGACGGAGGCCTCGAGGGCTGCCATCAGGTCGCCGATCCTCGTCGGCTCCGCCTTGGCGGCCGGCTTCGGGACCTCGCCGGCAACCTTGGCTTCGATGACGCCCATCAGCGCCTCGCGATACTCGTCGCGGTACTCGGTCGCATCGAAATCGCCCGTCATCGACTCGATGAGCTGCTCCGCCATCTTGCGTTCGGACGGCTTGATCTCAACCGACTGCTCGGGGAGGTTCAGCTCCTCGAGCGAGCGGACCTCGTCCGGCCAATGCAGGGTGGTGAGGAGCATCGTCTCGGAGAACGGGTTGAGGGCGGCAAGCTGCTCGCGGTCGCGGAGGACGATCTTGCAGATGGCGGTCTTGCCGGCATCGGCCAGGACGGACTTGAGCAAGTAGAACGCCTTGCGCCCGATCTCGTCGGGCTCCAGGTAGTAGGCCTGCTTGACGAACCGCGATGCGGTCTCTTCGGCGACATCGGCATCCACGAACTTCTCGATCTCGATCGCCCGCACGGTCTTGAGCGGCACCGATTCGAGATCCTCGTCGGTGACGACCACGTACTGGTCCTTGCTCCACTCGTAGCCACGTACCGTCTCCGAGCGCGTCACGACCTCTTCGTGATACGGGCACCAGATCTTCATCTGGATCCGGTTCAGGCAGGTGGCGTGGAGCATGTTGAAGCCGATGCCGCCCTGCTCGGTGGCCAGATAGAGCTTGACGGGGATGGTGACCAGACCGAACTGGATCGCCCCTCGCCACATGGATCGCGCCATCGGTCGCCTCGCCCTGCATTCCGCGCTCTCGCACATGCCCTCGTCGGGTCGCGCGGGTGGTGAGCATACAACGGAGCATCAAGCGTGGCGGCCGTCCGGTCCAGGCTCTTGCGGCTGGGAATCGACCCGCCTCGCCCTCGAACGTGACCCCGCCGAAGGTACCGGGCTGAGGTACCGCTGGCATGACCGTAGGTGCCATTGCCGGCCCGGTGCATGCCGCGGACACTCGGGCCATGACCGCACCGCCGACCATCGCTGCCGAGCCCGGTGATGCGACCGGGAGCCTGACCGCCCCCGCGCGCACGCCCATCCCCGAGCGACTCGAGGACGAGCCACTCCGCGCCTACGTCCTGGAGGACGACACCGATATCGCCGCCCTCGAGGCGGACCTTCTGCGCGACCTAGGCTTCACCGTGGTCACCTGTGCCCGGATCGTGGACCTCGGCGATCTCATGGCCGTCGCGCTACCGCATCTGCTGGTAGTCGACGTCATGCTCCCCGACGGCGACGGCGGCGACATCGCCGAGCTGCTTCGGGAGACGTGGCCCGGCATCCCGGCGATCTTCGTCAGTGCCGCCTCGCGCGGCCGGCTGGCCGAGCTCGAGCCGCTTGGTCCTGTGGTCGCCAAGCCGTTCGACATCGACCAGTTCCGGGATGCAGTGTTCGCCGCGGTCGAGGCGCCCGCGGACCGCTGGCGCCTGCGCTGACCTGCGGTGCGCCCCCCAACCCGGCGCACCGGCCGACGATCAGCCGGGGTTCGGCCCGGTGATGAGCACCAGCGCGCTCAGGTCCTCGCCTTCGTCCGGTCGCCGCAGGCGATAGCGGTGCTCGATCTCGACCGCCGCCGAGAGCATCGCGCTCACCGGACAGTAGCGGGTCGCCGAAAGCTCGACCGATCGCCGCAGGGCTTCGGGTTGCACGTCCCCCTCGACGCGATGCTCGACGACGATCCGTGTGAAGACGTGCGGATGGACATCCTCCCGGGTATCACCCACCACCGAGACCTCGTACGCGGTCGCCTGCTGGCGCTTCTTGCGCAGGATGCTGGCGACGTCCATGGCCGTACAGGCGGCGAGCGCCGCCAGCAGGCCCTCGCGCGGGCTGGCTGCGGTGCCCGGCGTCTCGCCATCGGTTGCGTCGAATGCCAGGCTGAAGCCGCTCTCGGAATGCGCCTCCACGCGCATGCCCACCGCGGGATCGACGAAGGTCGCGTGCACGCTCTTGGCCATGATCGGACTCTAGCATCGGACGGCATCGGCTTTCGCCCATGCGCCTGATCAGGCTCGTCCCGCCGCCTCCCTCGCGGAGGGGGTCGCTTGCCATTGCCGGGCTGATGCTGGCCGTCGGAGCGGTCGCCGCGGTGCTCGCCATCACGGCTCCCAGCCGTCGAGCCGAGGCGAGCGCGGCGCTGGCTGTCGCCGCGGCACTCGGCCTGGGCGTGGGCGCCGGATCGCTGGGCCAGGTGCTCCGCCGGCGCCGGGACGACGGGAGTGATGACCTGGTGCGGCTGCTAGGCGAGACCCTGGACGACAGCTACCTGCTCCTGCTGCGCCCGCGCCTGCCGGGCGTGCCGTCCGACCTCGAGGCGCTGCTGGTCGGCCCACCGGGGGTCCGAGCGCTCGTCGTGCGACGCTGGCACGGACGCTACCGGGTGCGGCACAACGGCTGGGAATACGACGCCCACGGCAAGAAGGGCTGGATCCAATGCATCACCAACCCATCGTTCGAGTCGGGGACGACGAGCAACGCCGTTGCCGGGTGGGCGCGCCGCACCATCTCGGACACCTCGCTGCCGATCGAGCCGGCCGTTGCCTTCCCGATGCGCGTGAGCCAGGTGGTGCTCGAGGAGCCCGATGTGGAGGTGATCACCACCGAGAACGCCCCTTGGTGGGCGAACCGCATCGGGCGAGTCCAGCGCATGGACGCGGCCCAGGTCGTGGCGTTCGCCGAGGCGGTCGTGAGCGCCTCGCGGTCGGTAGCCGAGGGGAGCTAGCGCTGGCCCTCGGCCGGAGGCTCGCGTGCTGCGAGCCAGTCATGGGCCGTTCGCTCGTCGAGCACCTCGGCGAGGAGCTCATCGGGTCGCTCGTCGTCCGCCACCAGCAGGATCTGAGCCCGCCGGCGCTGGATCGCGACCGCTGGGGCCGTGCGGCCGAGCTCGGGATGGGAGGCGCAGGTGATCGTCACCTCGGTCATCGCCAGGAAGCGATCCGATGAACTGAGGAGGCCGTCCGCCGGCCTGCTGCCCTGGGCGATGTGCACCGAGCCGGTCAGGCGGAATGGCGGGATCGCGATCTGGGACTTCACCGCCCGCTTGGGGATCCGCATCTCGGGGCGCGCCTCGCCCTCGGTGGAGGCGACCGTGAACAGCACGTCATCGAGGGCCACGTAGACCTGCTGGGCGCCGAGCGTCGCGGTCGGGTCGTCGTATTCGGAGATGGTGGCGTGCTCGAGCCCCATGTGCGTGCCACCGACCTGGTTGAGCACGTCTGCCACCCGGTTGAAGCGAGTGCTCACCGTGCCGGAGACGCGGTAGTCGGCGGTGTACACGTCGAGCTGGACACGCGCAAGCGATTCGGGCGCGAACGGGTCAGCAGCGAACGCGTTCATTCGGCCGCGATCCTGGCAGGCGCAGCAACGATCAACCGCTTGCCTCGCCGTCCTCGCCGTGCCCGCTGGCGGCGATCCGCTCGGTCTCGCCGCCGGCGCCGGTGGCCAGCAGGATCCGGCCGCTGGCCTGGGCCTCGAAGAGGCGCTCAACGGTGGCCAGCTCGTCGATCTGGTCGGGTCGCTTGTCGGTGCGGATCCGCACGATCCGCGGAAAGCGCAGCGCGAATCCCGACCGATGTCGCGCCGAACGCTGGATCCGGTCGAACGCGATCTCGACCACGATCTCCGGAATCACCGTTCGATACCGACCGTGGTCGCGGACCGTGTTGGCCAGGAAGTACTCGGTCATCTGGGCGATCTCGGCATCGGTCAGGCCGGTGTAGGCCTTGCCGATGGTGAGCAGCGATTCGCCATCAGGGCCGAGGACGGCAAACGTGTAGTCGGAGAGCACGCCTCGCCGCTTGCCGTGGCCCCATTCGACGCCGACCACGACGCAGTCCAGGGTGGCCAGCGCCCGCTTGAGCTTCAGCCAGCCGAGGCCGCGGCGTCCCGGCTGGTAGGTCGAGGCAGGGTCCTTGATCATCAGCCCCTCGTTGTGGCGGTCGCGGGCGTCGTCGAAGTGCGCGTCGACCTCCTCTGGGCCACGGGCGGTCGCCAGGTGCGAGTAGAGGAGCAAGCCATCCGTCCGGTCCGGCAGCGCCAGGCCCTCGAGCGCCGTGCGCCGATCGCGGAGCGGCTCGTCAAGCAGGTCGCGGCCATCGAGGTGGAGCAGATCGAAGGTGATGAGCACCACCGGGACGCTCTCGACCAGCTCCCGGCTCGGATTGACGCGGCCAAGGCGGGTCTGCAGGGAAGCGAAGTCCAGGACCGCGCCCTCCCTGAATGGAACGAGCTCGCCGTCGAGGACGATATCCCGATCGAGGGTCCCTGCAGCGGCCACCACCTCGGGAAAGGCGCGCGTCACGTCGTTGAGGTCGCGGCTGAAGAGACGCGGGCCGACCGTCTCCGGATCGAGGTGGACCTGGCAGCGAATGCCGTCGTACTTGTCCTCGATCCAGGCCTCGTCACCCACCCGGCGCACGACCTCCGCCGCGTCGGCAACCGGGGTGGCGAGCATGAAGCGGATCGGCCGGCCGATGTGAAGCGCCGCCTCGCCGAGGCGGTCGGCCTCGGCCAGGGCGGCAGCCTCGCCGGGCTCTCCCACGAGCATGAGCGCACGGCGTACCGAGGCCAGCGGGCGGTCGAAGGCGGCGGCGATCGCCTCTTCAAGCAGCCCCTCGCGCAGCCCGATGCGCAGCTCGCGGGCCGCCACCTTGCCGAGGTAACGAGCCTCGTCGGGGGTTGCCCGAGACAGCAGCTCGGCCATGAGCTCGGTGCGCTGCTTGGCGCTGCCTGCGGCACTCATCGCTCGGAAGCCGGCGTCCACCTCCGCGAGGGTCAGGTGAGAAGGTGCGGGCGCATGAGAGGCGAACAGCTCGGCCGCAGCGTCGCCCACGTCGGAATGGCGCAGGTAGGCCGCGCGAAGCGCTTCCTCGCCGGCGCCGCTCGCCCGGGCCACGGCCTCGGAGAGCTGAACCCAGCCCAGCCCGAGCTTGTCGGCGGCCGCGGCGAGCGGCCTGCCGGCGAAGAAGGTCGCCGCGATCGGTACGTCGCTGGTGGGGAGGCCGCGCAGGTACTCCGCAAGCAGGTCGCGCTTGCGCAGCTTCGAACTGGTGGCCTGCACGGCGTTCGCCGTCTCCGCGAATGCGGCGAATGGCGACGAGACGGGAGCGTCCGAGGGGTTGGGCATCGAGCCGGAGTCTAGCGGCGGGCGCGCGATGTGCCTTGACGTGGCGCCATTGGTCCATGCACGCTTCGCGGCATGTTCCCGTGGCAGAAGAAGCCCACCGACCCCGACATCATCAAGCGCATCCCTCCGGGTCAGGTGCTCACCGAGAAGTTCCCGGTCCTCCATTTCGGGCGGACCCCCACCTACCCTGACCTCTCCGGCTGGGACTTCCGGGTCTGGGGCGAAGTCGCGTCGCCATTCACTCTGAAATGGGCGGAGGTCCGCGCGCTTCCCGCGCGGCAGGTGACCCTCGATATCCACTGCGTGACGCGCTGGTCCAAGCTCGACACGACCTGGGAGGGGGTGCCGTTCACCCACATCGCCGAGGTCGCGGAGTTGAAGCCCAGCGCGCACTTCGTCGTCTTCCACTCCGAGTACGGCTTCACCGCCAACGTGCCCGTCGAGGTGGCGATGCGAGCCGACTGCATCCTGGCCTGGAGCTATGCCGGCGAACCGATGGAGGCCGAGCACGGCTACCCGCTGCGCGCCATCGTGCCAGGTAAGTACTTCTGGAAGAGCGCCAAGTGGCTGCGCGGGATCGAGTTCAGCGCGGAGGACCAACTGGGCTTCTGGGAGCGCAACGGCTACAACAACAATGCGGATCCCTGGAAGGAAGAGCGCTACTCGGACTTCTGACCGGCAGCCGCCGGAGCGGCGGGTATCATCGGCGGCCGATGCACCCCTACCTGCGGTTCCTCGTGATCGGCCTCGTGGCGATGATCGTGGCCGGTGCGCTGGTCGCGCTGGCGCTCGTCGGTCGCAACACGACGATCTCCGTGCTCGCCCTGCTCGGGGCGGGCCTCATCGTGGCGGCGATGGGCGGGGTCATCTTCTGGCAATCGTGGGTCTGGTCGCAGCGGACGTGGCGCGACGGATCAGCCGGCCGCTCGCTGGGGATCGCCCTGGTCGGTGGCCTCGCGGTCGTGGTTGCCGCGACGGCGCTGGCGGGCACCATCATCCTGCTCCTCACGTTCGGCCTGGGCTGAGCGCGGTACGATCTGCCGCGCGGCGCCCCCATCGTCTAGAGGCCTAGGACGCCACCCTTTCAAGGTGGAGATCACCGGTTCGAATCCGGTTGGGGGTACCAGCAACCCGTTAGACATGGTTGATCTCGACCCGGTCGCCGCAGTTGGGACAGGTCAGGATCAGGAGCTTCGGATCGTCGCGCATCGGGCGCCACGCGTAGACGTACGACTCGTTAAGCCGCTCGCCACAGTGCGGGCATTCAGCGCCGATCTCGAGCCACTGGTCGCGCGGCAGGTTCTGGCGCCCCATCAGTCCGGGCCCCCCTCCGCCGCGTCCGGGCTCGCCCCGTCGCTCGCCGCTTCGGGCGCGATCGCCCTCGCCTTCCGCCGCGGAGGCTGCGGCGGCTCCCATCCCGGCTTGCGCTGAGGGGTGGCCCCACCGGGCGCCGCCGCGGCGATCGCCGCACGCGTCTCCTCCGTGCTCGCGTCGCGCGCCAGGAGTGGATAGGCCCGCGCCGCGTACCCAGGCCAGAGGCCCACGTCACCGTCGCGGATCATGACCGTCCGCTTGATGTAGGCACCGGTCACGTCGCCGGTCGTCCGGTCGAGGACCTGGTAGTCATGGCCGGTCACCTGGCGCAGCGCCGGTGGAAGCGTGTCGGTCAGGTAGGCCGGCTCCGGGTTCTCGGCGAGGGCGAGGTCGATCGCGGCGAGCACCTGCTCGTCGAGCAGGCCGCGCGGCAGCGGGCGGCTGATATGGGCCATCCGCGGGTCGCGCGTGGGTCCGCGCAGGGTGCGGACGAAGGACTTCAGCATCGGGGAGCGATTGTAGCCTCGCCCGTCGGCCATGACCCTGGCGCCATCGGTTCAAGAGGCGAATCCAGGCCTGCGGCAGGTCTGTTGGTATACTGGCCAGCCCGTGAGGACCCCCGTCGGTAGCCGCACGCCGGCATCGCCGTGCACCAGTTGATGGCCGCCGGGTCAACCTCAGCAGCCAAGGAGAGACCCTCTCATCGTGCGCGTCCGTAAGGCGGTCCTTCCCGCCGCAGGCTTCGGCACCCGGTTCCTGCCGGCCTCCAAGGCGATCCCCAAGGAGATGATGCCGCTCGTCGACCGGCCGATCATCCAGTACGCCGTCGAAGAGGCCGTGGCGGCCGGCATCGAGCAGATCATCATCGTCATCGCCAGCGGTCGCAGCGCGATCGAGGACCACTTCGACTCCAACCCGACCCTCGAGCGCTGGCTCGAGGAGCGCGGCGACATCGAGATGCTGCGGGCCGTGCGTCGTATCAGCGAGGTCGGTCCCATCGCCTTCGTGCACCAGAAGGAGCAGCTCGGCCTTGGGCACGCAGTGCTCACTGCCAAGGAGCTGGTCGGTGACGAGCCGTTCGCCGTGCTGCTCAGCGACGACGTGATGCTCAACCCCGGTGGCAAGCCGGTGACCGCGCAGCTGATCGAGACGTACCACGCCCACCGCGGCTCGGTGATCGCCCTGCAGCGGGTGCCGGCCAGCGAGGTGAGCCGCTACGGGATCGTCGCGCCGCGCCACGAGGAGGGCCCGCTGGTCGAGGTCGAGGACCTCGTCGAGAAGCCGTCGGAGGCCGATGCCCCCTCCGATCTGGCGGTCCTCGGTCGGTACGTCCTGACCCCCAAGATCTTCGACGTGCTGGAGTCGACGCCCCGCGGGGCGGGAGGAGAGATCCAGCTGACCGACGCCATCGGCGCCCTGAGCCACGAGCAGCCGGTCTTCGGCTATCAGTTCACCGGAATCCGCCACGACGCCGGCACCCGCCTGGGGTGGCTGAAGGCCACGGTGGCGCTCGCCCTGGAGTCCGACGAGGCGGACGAGGTTCGCGCCTTCGTGCGCGGCCTCGATCTGCGAGACTGAAACCTCTGACGTCGCCTCACGCGTCCCCGGACGAATCGACTGCATGGGAGGACCTGAGCGCGTGGAGATGATCGGGCGCGAGATCGGCGGCCGATATCGGCTGACGTCACCGCTGGGCGAGGGCGGCATGGCGACGCTGTGGCGCGCGATCGACCAGCAGCTCGACCGCGAAGTGGCGGTCAAGATCCTGCGCCCCCAGTACTCCGCCGACCCGGGCTTCGCCGGCCGGTTCCGGCAGGAGGCACGCTCGGCGGCCTCCCTCACCCATCCGAACATCGTCAGCGTCTACGACTACGGGACCGATCCCGATGGCGTGACGCAGTACATCGTGATGGAGCTCGTCGACGGCAAGGACCTGTCCGCGATCCTCCACGAGCGCGGACGCATCAGCACCGATGACGCGGTGCAGGTGGCGATTGCGGTGGCCTCGGCGCTCGAGGCGGCGCATCGCCGCGGGATCGTCCACCGCGACGTGAAGCCGGGGAACATCCTCATCACCGACGACGGTGACGTGAAGGTCACCGACTTCGGGATCGCGCGCGCCGTCTCCGAGGCGTCGATGACGGTCACCGGCACGACCCTTGGCTCGGTGCACTACTTCAGCCCGGAGCAGGCGCGTGGCGACGAGGTGACCGGGCGCAGCGACGTCTATGCCCTCGGCATCGTGCTCTACGAGATGCTGACCGGGCGGCGCCCGTTCGAGGGCGACTCGGCGGCGGGGGTCGCCCTCAAGCGCCTGACCGAGCCGCCCCCGAGGCCGATGATCGCCGGTCAGCCACTGCCGGCCGGCCTCGAGGCGATCCTGCGCCGAGCGCTGGAGCGCGAGCCGGAGGACCGCTTCCCCGATGCCGGCTCGTTCGCGGAGGCGCTGCGCGCCTGGCGCACGAACCCCGACAGCCCGCCCGCCGGACTGGTGGGTGCCGTCCCGGCTGCCGCGCCCCTTCCAGCGGCCGGCGAGCCGACCGTGTACGTGCCACCCCCGGTGGCCCGGCCATCCGACCGGGCGCCGTACGCGGGCCCTCGCCGGCAACAGGCACGCCCAGCCAACGAGGGGCAGCCGTGGTGGATCTGGCTGCTGGCGCTGCTCGCCATCCTGCTGCTTGGCGTGATCGGCTTCCTCGGGGCGCAGATCCTCAGCGTCCTGGGACCGGGCACCAGCGCCAGCCCGTCGGCGCCGGCGCAGGTCCAGATCCCGGCCGACTGGGTCGGCAAGCAGCTCACCGCCGTCCAGCTGCAGGCTGACTCGCTGGGCCTGGTCCTCGACGTGAGCCGCGTGAACGACGCGACGATCCCCGATGGCCAGGTGATGAGCACCGATCCACCCGGCGGTCAAATGGTGGCAAAGGGGTCGACCGTCAAGGTCGTGGCCAGCAGCGGCCAGCAAAAGGTGCAGGTCCCCGTGCTCACCGGCCAGACCCGTGACGAGGCCAAGGCGACGCTCGAGGGCGCTGGGCTGACGCTGGGAAGCGTGACGACGGCGTTCTCCAATTCGGTCGCCCAGGGAGAGGTGATCAGCAGCGATCCGTCCGCCGGCGTGGTCGTTCCAAAGGGCAGGCAGGTGAACCTGGTCCTCTCGAAGGGCCCGGAGCCGACACCCACCCCGAGCCCGACCCCCATCCCAACACCCACGCCCACGCCGACTCCGTTCCCAAGCGCGAGCGCTACATAGGAGGCGCCGGCTCCCCGCGCTCGACACCCGCGGTATGGACGCCTGCCAGCGGTGCTCGACGGGTGGCCCTCGGACGTTCCCTCGCGCAGCCTGCGAGGAAGTCGAGTGCTAGCATCACTGGCGCTGCCCGCTATCCCCCGAGCACTGCGTTGGGAGGCACATTCGCAAAGAGATGATTGCCCCGATCACGGTCGATGAATCGACCTTCGAGGCGGAGGTACTGAACGCCGAGAAGCCGGTCCTCGTCGACTTCTGGGCTCCTTGGTGTGGGCCGTGCCGGCTCGTCTCTCCGGTCGTCGAAGCGATCGGCGAGAAGAACTCCGAGAAGATCGCGACCGCCAAGGTGAACACCGACGAGAACCAGCAGCTGGCGATGCGCTACAGCATCTTCAGCATCCCCACCCTGATCGTCTTCAAGGATGGTCGCGAGGCGACCCGCCTGGTCGGCTACATGCCGCAGGAGGTCATGGAGGAGCGTCTGCGCCAGTACCTGTGAGCCACCGGGCCTCCAGGGACACGAGACCGATAAGCCGGCCCACACCGGGGCCGGCTCCTTCGTTCCCCACGACGAGCGGCTACACTCTCCGCGCCGTGGAGGGACCGGGAGGAGCGAGCTGCCCATGATCATCAAGACCGAGCGCCGGGCCGGGATGGATCGCCGCCAGGCAAGCAACCCATTCGCGCCAGATCGGCGCGGCACGGATCGGCGCACGATGTGCTGGGAGGTCGAGAACTGCGACCTCTCGATCCGGTATCGGTGTCCCGCCTTCATCCTGCGCCGCCCGTGCTGGGAGCTATGGGCCGTCGAGGGGATCGGGCCAGCCCGGGCCTGCTGCCACAACGGCAAGGACTGTGAGCCGGGGCGCTGCGCGATCGCGGAGAAGCGGTTCGCCGACACGGCGGAGCCGCTCACCGTCCATGTCGGCCGGCGGGGGATGCCGCTGGGCTACAACCGACCGCGACGTCATTCCTGCCCGCACTTCTTCCTGACCCATGGCAGCCGGGGCAGGGTCCCCGTCCAGGCTCCGCAGCTGCTCAGGACGCTCATGAAGCAGGAAGGGGTCGTGAGCCGGTGCGAGCTTCGCGGCGGCGTCCACCTTGACAACGGCTACGTCAGCGACCTGTGCCTGACCGGCGGCTTCCCCGACTGCGTTTTCTACGAGGACGAGGGCGAGTGAGCTGAGCCTCGCCGCGCCGCCGTCGCTCGACTATCCCGCGGCGGTCGCTGCGCTCCAGGCGCGCGGCCGCTTTGGCGTCAACCTTGGGCTCGAGCGAGTGACGCGCCTGCTCGACGAGCTCGAGCACCCCGAGCGGACGCTGCGCGGTGCGCTGGTGGGAGGCACGAACGGCAAGGGCAGCGTGGTCGCCATGGTGCGCTCGGTGCTGCAGGCGGCCGGCCAGAGGGTGGGAACCATGCCCAAGCCCCACCTGGTCAGCTATCGCGAGCGGATCGCGATCGACGGGGAGGCGGTGAGCCGAGAGCGGTTCGCGGCAGCGATCGCCGCGGTCCTGCCCGCCGTCGACCGCGCGGCAGCCGCCCTTGGCCCGCCGACCGAGTTCGAGGTGCTCACCGCCGCCGCCCTGGCCGAGTTGGCTCGCTCGCGCGTGGACGTCGCGGTGGTTGAAGTTGGGCTCGGCGGGAGGCTCGATGCGACCAACGTCGTGGACCTGGGGGTCGCCGCCATCACCAACGTGCAGCACGACCACGAGAAATACTTGGGTTCCAGCCTGTCGCGGATCGGGACCGAGAAGGCGGCGATCATTAAGCCGGGCGACCTTGCCGTCACCGGGGCGAGCGGGCGCGGGCTGCGACCCATCCTGGACCGGTGCCAGGTCCTCGGAGTCCCGCTGCGGCGGGCGGGTAGCCGCCAGGCGTACCGCGCGACGCTCCGCGCATCGACCTGGGAGGGGATCGTCCTCGACCTCGAGACGCCCGATCTCCACCTCCGCGATCTGCGGATCGGGTTACTCGGGGGGCACCAGGCAGGCAATGCCACCCTCGCGGTCGCGGTGCTCGACGCGATCGCGGAGGACGGTCGGCGACGTGGAACGGCGCTCGTCATGGACGAGCCGGCGATCCGCGCCGGGATGGCCGCCGCGCGCTGGCCCGGCCGGCTGGAGCTGCTCGACGGCTCGCGGCTCAGCGCGGGACGCGTCCTCCTCGACGGAGCTCACAATCCGGCCGGCGCGAGGGCGCTCGCCGCGGCCCTGCGTGAGCTGGGCGTGCACGGCGCGCCGCTCGTGTTCGGCGCGATGCGGGGAAAGCGGGTGCGGGCGATCCTCCGCGCCCTCGCCGACGCTGCGCCGCGCCCGATCTTCTGCGCGGTCTCCGAACCAGGTGTCCGGACCCCGGCCGAGCTGCTCGACGCCTGGCATGCCGTCGGCGGGGTGGGTGGAATCGAAGCAGATAGCCCGCTGGCGGCAATCGCCGCGGCGGCGGATCGCCGGCGCGGGGACGAGCCGATCGTGGTGGCGGGTTCGCTCTACCTGGTCGGGGCGGTGCGTGGGCTGCTGACCGGCGAGACGGGGCCGTGAGCGGGCTTGAGCTTGCCTTCGGGGCGAAGACCTGGCTGATGGGGATCGTCAACGTCACGCCCGACTCGTTCTCTGGCGACGGCATCGCCGTTCCGGGGCGCAGCGAAACTGAGGTCGTGGCGGCCGCGCTCTCCCAGGCGGCGGAGTTCGTGGCGGCCGGCGCGCAGATCCTCGACGTGGGAGCGGAGTCCTCCCGGCCACCATCGGTCTACGGCGACCATGCGCAGGTCGATCCCGAAACCGAGCTCGCCATGGCGGTGCCGGTCGTCGCTGCGCTGGCGCGAACCTTCGATGGGCAGGCCCTGGTGAGCATCGACACCACCAAGGGGAGCGTGGCGCGGGCCGCCCTGACGGCCGGGGCTCGGATGGTGAATGACGTGTGGGCGGCGCGTCGGGACCCGGGCACCGCCGAGGCGGCAGCGGCCGCCGGCGCGTACCTGGTCCTCATGCACAACGCGGAGAGCACCGACTACCCGGATGGGCTGTTCGCGACCGTCGTCGCCTCGCTGCAGGAGGCGGTGGCGGCCGCGCAGGCGCATGGAGTGGCCCGTGATCGGCTGCTCGTCGATCCGGGGATCGGCTTTGCCAAGACGCCCGCCCAGAGCATCGAGCTGCTCCATCGGCTCGGCGAGCTCAAGGCCGCGCTCGGACTTCCGCTGCTGGTGGGCACCAGCCGCAAGCGGTTCATCGGCGAGATCCTCGGCGGCCTCCCGCCCGAGGAGCGGGTGGAAGGCACCGCGGCCACCGTCGCCCTGGCGATCGCCGCCGGTGCAGACGTGGTGCGGGTCCACGACGTCGCCCACCTGGCCCGCACGGTCCGCGTCGCGGATGCGATCGTTCGGGCGTTGCCGCGCTAGGGTTGGCGCATGACGGATGAGCCGATGGCGCCCGATCCCGACTTGGACCGGATCACCATCCGCGGCATGCTCTTCCTGGCACGGCACGGGGTCACGCTCGAGGAACGGATGGAGCCGCAGCCGTTCGAGGTCGACGTGGAGCTGCGCCGCGACCTCTCGCTCGCATCCCGGAGCGACGAGCTGTCCGACACCATCGACTACTCGGGCATCTTCAACCTCGTGGCGCGGATCGTCGAGGGCCAGAGCTTCCGGCTGATCGAGGCGCTGGCCGGCGCGATCGCTGATGCCGTGCTCGCCGCGACCGATGCCCGAACGGTGGAGGTCCGGGTCCGCAAGCCGCGCGCGCCCTTGCCGGGGCCATTCGAGACGGTGGAGGTCGCGGTCGGGCGCCGGCGCCGCTGACTCAGCCCGCGGCGTCAGCCATTCTGGGCAGGCAGGGTCCCCAGCTTGACCTTGACGTCACTCGTGCTCCCGGCGCGCAGGACGCTCAGCGTGAGCGTGTCGCCCGGCGCGTGGGGGAGGATCAGTGTCGAGAGCTCATGGTCGCCGTCGACGCTCGCCCCGTCGACCGAGAGGATCACGTCGCCGGCCTTGAGGCCCGCCGCCTCGGCCGGGCTGCCGGGAAAGACCGCGGGTGCTGTCGAGTCGGACGACCTCACCAGCGCGCCATGGTCGACCGACAGGTGCTCAGTCGCGGCGAGCTCCTTGGTGACCGGGGTATAGAAGACCCCGATCCACGGTCGGGCAAGCCGCCTGCCGGCCAGCGCCTGGGCCAGGATCGGCTTTGCAACGTCGATGGGAATCGCGAAGCCGATCCCCTGCGCCTCCTGGCTGACCGCGGTGTTGACCCCGATCACCTGTCCGCCGCTGTCGATCAGCGGACCACCGGAGTTCCCCGGGTTGATGGCGGCATCGGTCTGGATCAGGTTGTTCAGCTGCTCGGAGCTCTGGTTGCCCGCGTCACCAGCAGTGATCTGCCGCCCCAGTCCGGAGACGACCCCGGTCGTCACCGTGTTCTCGAAGGTGCCCAGCGGGTTACCGATGGCGACCGCCAGCTGGCCCGGCTTGAGCTCGGCCGATACGCCGAGCCTCGCCACTGGCAGCCCAGAGGCGTTGATCTTGACGATCGCCAGGTCAGTGAGGGTGTCGATTCCGTACACGGTGGCCGGGAAGACGCGGGTGTCGTTGAGCCGGACCTCGAGCGTGGTCGCGCCCGAGACGACGTGGCGGTTGGTGAGGATCCAGCCACGAGCGTCGAAGATGAAGCCGGAGCCAACGCCGCCGGCCGCCGACCCCGACGCAGCCGCACGCGACGAGATGGTCACCACCGCGGGGGCAACGGCGCGGACCGCGTTGATGACCGCCGATGACTCCGTGATCGTGACCGACCCGGTGAGCGCGTTCGACGCCGAGGAGCCGCCGGCCGTCGTGGCGCCCGCCGGATGCATGAGGTTCACGATCGCGATCGAGGAGAGCGACCCCGACACGATCCCGACCACCAGCGCCACCGCAGCGACCGGGAACAGGCCGGGACGAGCGTCGCGGGCCGGTGCGTCGGCGATCGGTGGGCGGGTCGACCAGGCCGGTGCGGCCTGCTGCCACGCGGTCCGCCCCGCGCTGGGAGGCGGTCCGTAGCGTTGGTATTCGACCGGGTTCGGCTCTGGGTCAGGCATTGGTGCCGGTCGATCGTCGGCCATCAGCGTTGAGCGCGATGCGGCGAACGATGAAGATTCGTTGACCTGGAGCTCATGGCTCGCCTGCGGTGCCGCCTGCCTGCCGGGTCCGCCGACGGGCCAACGGGCGGCGCAAGCGACCGATCACCCGCGGGCGCGCGTCGGTCGCTCGTGGCTCGCCGGGGGCGGTCGTCGCCATCGGCTCGGGAAGCCTCGGGAGGTACACACGGAAGCTCGTCCCCTCCCCGACCACGCTCGCCACCTCGATGCTGCCCGCGTGCATCTCGACGATGGAGCGGGCGATGGCCAGGCCCAGGCCGCTCCCCGACGCACGCGCCTCGCCGACGTTGGTGCCCCGGTAGAAGCGCTCGAAGATGCGCGGCAGCTCAGACTCGGGGATCCCGGGCCCGGTATCGCGCACCTCGATCGTCGCCTCGTCCGGACCGCTCGCCAGCTCCACGAAGACCTCACCGCCGCGCGGGGTGAACTTCAGCGCGTTGCCGACGAGGTTGTTGACGAGCTGGACGATCCGCTCGCGGTCGAAGCGCTGGGAGACTGGGTCGGAGGGGACCGCGGCCACGAGCGCGACGCCACGTTCCTCGGCGACCTCGGCATGCGCCTCGACAACGGAGCGGATTGGGTCGCGGAGGTCGCCCTCGCGCACGTCGAGCGGGAAGATGCCAGCCTCGATGCGGGAGAGGTCGAGCAGGTTGGTCGAGAGCCATTCCAGCCGATGGAGCTGCTCGCTCGAGCGATCGATGAACTCGGCGCGGGTGGCCTCGTCGACGCGACCGTCGCGCTGGAGGTCGTTGAAGGTGCGCAGCGCCGCGATGGGAGTGCGCAGCTCGTGCGAGACATCGGCGATGAACTCGCGCAGCCGGTCGCGATCCGCCTCCAGCAGGCGCAACGACTCCGACAGGCGGTCGGCCATCACGTTGAGCTGGGCGCCGAGCTGGTCGATCTCGGCCACCCCGGAGGGCGTCGCCCGATGGTCGAGCTCGCCGACCGCGAGCTTCGCCGAGACGCGGCGCAGCCGGTTCAGCGGCCCGGTCAGCCGGCGTGCAAGGAAGAGGCCCAGGAGGGCGGAGAGGGCTAGCGTCAGGATCCCGACCACCATGAGCGTGGAGGTGATCCGATTCAGGGTGAGCGCCTCGGTGGTGTAGGGCTGCGCGATGACCAGGCGCAGCGGCAGGATCCCGGTCCCGTCCGCGCCGGGCCGGGTCAGCCCCGGTTCCTGCGCGGGCAGCGTGATATTCACGATCTCGGGGAACGCGTACGCGGGGACGGCGGTGTCAGCCTGCAACCCCTGGCCAGTCAGCTGGGCAGCATTCCCGTCGGGTAGGCGGGCCGAGGCCGCCTGGCTGCCGTCCAGCTCATTGATGATCCGCACGTCTCCCACGGAGAACGCAATCGTCGCGTCGTGGGCCACGCTCGACAGGAAGATGCCCTCGCGCCGCTCCCGGTCGGCAAGGTCCGCGGGGGCCTGCTCGAGGCGTGTCTCGGCACGCAGCCGAATGAGCAGCCCGGTCCCCCTCGCCGCCGTCGTCAGCTGCTGGCGAGCCTGCTCCTCGAGATACCCGGGGATGACCTGGCTGAGGGTCACGCCCGAGACGAGGAGCGCGACCATCGCCACGCTGGCAAGAGCGAGCACCAGCCGGACCTCGAGGCGGCGGAGGATCGGAGGCGTGGCTCAGTCCTCGCTGAAGGCGTAGCCGACGCCGCGCACGGTAACGATGTAGCGCGGCTGCGCCGGGTCCGGCTCGATCTTGTCGCGGATGTGGCTGACGTGGACGTTGATCGTGCGCTCGTCCTGCTCGAGCGCGTCGTAGTCGCGGACCAGCTCCAGGAGCTGGCCGCGGGTGTAGACCCTCCCCGGCCGGGCAGCGAGGTGGCGGAGGAGGTCGAACTCGGTGGTGGTCAGCGCGATCCGCTGCCCGTTGCGGGTCACGCGGCGGCGCTCAAGGTCGATCACGAGGTCCCCGCGCCGCAGCAGCCGGCCACCCTGCGTGTCGGCCAGCTCCCCATAGGCACGGCGCATGAGCGCCTTGACCCGGCTCACCAGCTCGCGGACGCTGAACGGCTTGACAAGGTAGTCGTCCGCGCCGATCTCGAGCCCGACGACCTTGTCGATCTCGTCAGCGCGGGCGGTCAGGAAGAGGATCGGAACGCGTGACTCGCGGCGCAGCTGGCGGCAAACCTCGAACCCGTCGATCCCCGGCAGCCGCACGTCGAGCAGGACCACCTGGGGTGCGATCTCCGGGAACTGGCGCAGCGCTTCCTCGCCGGTCGGCATCACCGAAGCGGTGTATCCCTCTCGTTCGAGCGCGACCTGCACCCCGCGAGCGACGGCGGGTTCATCCTCGACGATCATGATGGTGGCGGCCATAAGAGCCACGGATTCTAGTCCGATGCCGCCCCATCACCGTTCCGCGCCATCGGCCTGGGATCCATCGCCAGGCAGGAGGCCACCTTGCCGGTCCAGCCGGCGCGCTGGTACCATCCGAGCTCGCACAGCTTCGCTGACAACCGCCCGACGCCGCTCGGGCCGATCGAGGGACCCCCAACGCTCATGGAGAACGAGATCGCTGTCGACGCGCGCACCGCGTCGGGCAAGCAGAACCGCCGCCTGCGGCTGACCGGTCAGGTGCCGGCGGTTGTCTTCGGCAAGGGACGCGAATCCCAGTCGGTACAGGTCGAGGCCAAGGCCTTCGAGACCCTCTACCGTTCCGCGGGACGCACGACCCTCGTCAACCTCCAGGTCGACGGCGGGCAGCCGACCAGCGCGATCATCAAGAGCGTGCAGCGCCACCCGCTGAGCGGCCGAGCGCTGCATGTCGACTTCTACCTCGTCGACCTCAAGCAGGAGATGGAGGTCGAGGTCCCGCTCGTCTTCATCGGGGAGTCGCCGGCCATCGAGGAGACCGGGGGCACGCTGATGACCCCGCTCAGCCAGATTCGGGTCCGCGCCCTTCCAGCCGAGCTGCCGCACGAGCTCACGGTCGACATCAGCCCGCTGGTCGATCTCGACGCGGCGATTCATGTCAGCGACCTGGTGGTACCTGCCAACGTCCAGATCCTGAACGACGCCGAGGATCTGCTGGCTCGCGTGCTCCCGCCGCGAGCCGAGGAGGTCCTGCCCGAGGCGGAGGCCGCCGAGGAGGCAGCGGAGGGCGAGGAAGGCGAGGCCGGCGCTGGTGCCGAAGGCGAAGCCGAGGCCGATGGTGGCGCCGCAGCGGAGGACTCCTCGGAGGGCTAAAGCGCCGTCCGCCGGACGCCGCGCCGCCATGCGGTCGGGGCCGCCCTCCCTCGAGCCCCTTCGCCCGCCCGCCACTCGCGTCCCGGTGTGCGCTCCCTGTCACGCAACTTCCAGAAAGAACAGGGTCTGGGGCCAGCTCCCGCGCCGTTTGAGCCCGCGCGGTCACATTCGGCACGCGACACGCCGTTGCCTGGAAGTTAGTGACGTGCGGTGCACATCCCGCGAACGCACGCCATACCACCGGTCAGTGCGGCCGATTGCGTCAGGCCGCGGCAGCCTCAGGGCTCGGCGTGGTAGCGGCGCTCTCCCGTGGCGGGGTCGACGTAGACCCGCATTGATCGTCCGGTGGTCGGATCGAGGAACCGTTCGTCGGTTGGCCGGAACGGGGCGCCAGGCAGCTCAGGCTCCCCGCCGCCGGGGCCGGGCGAGGCGGCGCCGCGCTCAGCAGCCTGCGATCGGTAGCGGGTCCGCTCGAAGGTGACCGCCAGGATGCCGGCCGCGCCGAGGGCGAGCGCCCACAGCCCGCCGGGCACCTGCCCGGTCGCGATGGCGATCAGCCCACCCAGCATCAACAGGCAGGCGACCGCAAGTATCAGGACGCGAACGGTGGGGAGCATCGGCGCGGGCCCTTATTCCAGTCCCTGCGGGGCGGCCGCATCGACGGCGAGGACGACCGCTGTGCCGTAGGCCACGATCTCCGTCATGGTGCTGCCGATCTCGCTGGAGTCGAACCGCATGCTGATGACCGCATCGGCACCCATCAGCGTCGCGTTCTGGATCATCCGGTCGAGCGCTTGACGCCGGGTGTCCTCGAGCAGCTCGGTGTACTCGTGGATCTCACCGCCAACAAGCGAACGGAGGCCCGCGGCGATATTCCCGCCCAGGCCGCGGCTGCGGACGACGAGGCCGAAGACGTGGCCCTTGCTCTCAGCGACCCGATGGCCGGCGACGAATGGAGCGGTGGCGACGATCATGAGCATTCCTTTCCGATTGGGCGAGCGGAGCAAGTCTAGCCCCGGCTCCGCGCGGAGCCGGGCAAGAGCAATCAGCTCACGTTTGGATCGTCGGCGGCGGTCGCTCGCCACGCTCCCAGATCGCCACGTCGTGCGCAAAGAGCACGCGGACAGGGTCGTGCACCTCGAGGAGCTCCATCCAGGCCGGGTAGCCGCCCGGCTGTGGCCAACCGGTCTCATGGAGCTGCCAGGCGACATCGGCCGACGCGAACTCCGAGGTCGTGTTGAACGACTGCCCGGCCAGCGCCACGCGGCCCTCCTCCGTCTCGACGATCAGGGTCTGGTGGCCGTCGGTGTGTCCGGGAGTCGGGATCACGCGCAGCCCCGGCCAGATCTCCGCCTCGCCGTCGAGGAGCTCGTATGACGCCCCGGCGAAGCCCACGGCGATGGGCATCGTGTAGTCCGGCTCGTTCGCGGCGGCGTATTCGAGGCGCTGGGCGAAGATCGGGCGATTCGGGAAGAGGCTGTTTCCGCCGGAGTGGTCGAAATGGAGGTGGCAGTTGGCGAGAGCGGCGATCTCGTCGGTAACGACGCCCAGGCGTTTCAGCTGACCCACGATCGGCCATGGCACGGGGTGGTAGTACGCCTCCGTCTCGTCATCGGCTCGGGCGAGGCCGGTGTCGAACAGAAAGAGGCCGCGGGGGTGGCGGACCAGGTATGCGCAGACGACGATCGGCTGCCCGGAGAGAGGATCGCCCGGCCGGTCGGGCATCGTGAAGTAGCCAAGGTCCACGCGGATGATGTCGCGGAGGCGCATTCAGCCCTGCACGCGATTGAGGAGATCCGTCATGGCGGCGATCGGGTCGTCGCCGCGACCCTCAAGGCTCGCTCCGGCCGGACCCTCTGCCACTGCCATCCACGTCTCGGAGCGCTGCTCCGCGGCCAGGCCCGTGGACTGGCATCGGAGGCTGAGGTCCCACCCATCGTCGAGCGAGCGAACCAGGGCATTCCAGGTGAGCTCAACCTCGCCGGCGAAGGATTCCATGCCGGGCATCCTAGCCCCGTGTCGGAAAGGGACGTCCGGAGCGAGCTAGCCGGTCGCGAAAAGGCGCTGGATCGATATCAGCGTGATCAGCACTCCGAGGATCGTGACGAGCCCTCGTCGCCCCGGCCCCCAACCAGCCGTGAACGATGACGAGACTGGCAGCGCCCCAATGGCAACGGCCGAATACACGAAATGGAGCAGCTCGCGGGGCCGGGCTCCCCCGGCGAGTAAACCAAGGCCGCCGGCAGCCGTCACGGCCACGATCAGCAGCAAGAGCCGCTCGAGTCGGGAGGCCGCTAACCCAGCCGGGGAACGATTTCTGAGACGCCAGGTGACTTCGAGACCGACCGCAACGACGACCGCTGCGCTGGAGATCGCAAGCAAGAGGTGGAGTTCGGTGCCGATGATCGCCTCCCGCGGACGGATCGCTCCTTCGTCGGGATCAGCCCGCCTCAGCGATCGCGCTCTGGATGACCCCTATGATCAGCACGAGCCAGAAGATGCCCATCGCGAGGAAGGCCCAGCCGCGCTTGCGCAGGTTGAAGGCGGCCACCAGGCTGTCTGGCTCCCGGTCCCCACGATCAACGAACGGAATCACGAGCAGGGCGACGAGCATCAGTCCCATGCCGATGACGGTGCCCCAGATATCGGGATCGATCCCCAGACCTGCCGCGGTGATGTTCATCCCGCGAGTCCAGCTGATTGGGTACGTCGGCTTGAAACCGAGTCCGCCGGGGTCGTCGCCGGTTCCAAAGAGGGGCGAGGAAGGCAGCAGCTGGGGTGCCGTCCCCGCGTCCCGAGGCAGGAAGATCGCGATCAGCACGACGATCCCAATGATGATTCCGCCCCAGATCAGCCAGCCCCGGATGTGCTCGCTGAAGCCTGCGGTGCGGCCGCTCGCGCGCAGCCAGAACGGCACCGAGATGCCCTTGAACCGAATGAGGAGGTAGTGCCATGCGATGAAGAGGCCGAGGGC
>JALYLB010000167.1 GCA_030774475.1 Chloroflexota bacterium
TTCGGAGGCCATCTGCTCCCTGGCGGCCCGGCGCCGCCGCTGGCGGTGCTTCATGATCTCGGCGTAGTCGCAGGTGGCCGCGATCAGCGCCGCCGTCGACAGCAGCCGGGCCAGAGTCAGGCTGTCACCCAGATCCATCCCCACATTGTGGATCGGCCACCGCCAACGAGAAGGTGACGAAGGTCATGGGGCGAGGCCCCGCTCAGGACGAGCACCCGGCAGCGGCCACGAACAAAGCGAAGGGCCGCACGATGCAGCCTGGCCTCGATGCCGACACGATGTATGGCCAACTCCTCCGACGGATGACCCACCCCGACGGAACGCGCTACGCCGTCGTTGGGCCGGCGGAATACGTGCACCATGTTCTGCGCCTCCCGACCGAGGTTCGTGAGTGCCTGCGGATCGAGGTCTACGAGGTCGATACCGGCGGCGTGGTAAGCCGGCGCTAATCGTCCCCGCATGGCCCGCGGGCGGTTGAGCGTTGGGTAGGGAGCCGGCGATAAACCCATGACAAACTGATGTCCTCGTGCGGCGTCAGACGGCGCACCTCATGGGGAGAGACCGCGGAGAGGCAAGCGCCGCCCCCCGATCTCGAACGGCTGAAAGGAAGAACACGCGGATGGACTGGGTGGTCTTGCGGCTGATCCACATTCTCGGGGGCGGCCTCTGGCTCGGTGCGGCCGTCACACTGTTCCTGTTCCTACAGCCCACGGCGCAGGCAACCGCTCCGGAAGGCCAGCGATTCATGCTGCACCTGCTGCGTAATCGCCGCTTCAGCGAGGTGGTACTGGTCGCAGCTTGCCTCACCGGTGTGGCCGGCGCGATCCTGTTCTGGCGCGACACAAGCGGCCTGCAGCTGACGTCGATGACGGAGCCGCAGCGTCTCGGGTTCACCGTTGGCGGCGCCGCCGGCGGGATCGCTTTGTTGGGGTTCCTGTTCGTGGGATACCCGGCCGGGCGACGAATAATTGCGATCGGCAGCAGGCTCGAAGCAGAGCGTCGCCCGCCAAACGAGGATGAGCAGCGAATCCTCGCCGTTGCTCAGCGCGTCCTGAACCGCGTCGGCGCCACGGTACTCGTGCTGCTCGTGATAGCTGCCGGGGCTATGGCTACGGCGCGATACTGGCCGTTGGTCCTCTAACGATACGCAGGATCTCGCCGACGAGGAGATCAGGCTGCTCGTCCTGGAACGACCCCGACCCTGGCCTTCAAGCCGATCACCATCAAAGGCGTCGGGTCGAAGGTACCGAGATTCACAATCCCCGAAGACGTGCCGGCGATCGCGACCATCACCGAGCGCGGCACGAGTAACTTCGTGGTGACCTCGCTGGCCGCGGATGGGAGCCAAAACGAACTCCTCGTCAATGTGATCGGCAGCTACTCCGGCACGAGACTGTTCGATGCCGATGCCGGACAGCATTCCGTCGCGTTCAAGGTCGAGTCGACTGGCTCCTGGACGATCGTCATCAAGCCGGTTGCTCTGGCCAGTGCCTGGAACCCGGCGAAGGCTCTGAGTGGCCGAGGCGACAACGTCGTTCGCTTGTTACCGCCACCTCGGGCCTGACGACGGTCACCATTACGCGCCGTGGGAGCGAGAACTTCGTGGTCATGGCTTTCGCGGCGGACGGAGCCGACCTCCTTGTCAACGAGATCGGCAACTACAGTGGCCCGGTCCCGCTGCCCGACGGCACCCTGCTCCTCACCGTCCAGGCCGACGGCAGATGGACCATCACGCCCTGAGGCCGCGAATAAGCCGCCGGTAATCGCCGAAGCCTAGCCTTCGCGCGGGGCCGGTGTCCTTGGGCCGGCGCCGGCCCTTACCATGTCCCGATGGCGGAGCCCCCCGCATCCGGTGCTCAGGCGAGCTTGCTGTACACCGCCGTCGGCAGCGGAGTGGGATCCGCGCCTGAGGTAGCTGATTGTCGACATTGCGTCGACTACTTGTAGGTGGACCGCGGACGCATGCGCTCTCCGCGTTCACGAGTGTGAATTCACTGTGGCTATGCTGATCTCACCAACGCCAAGGAGGAGCTAGGTAGCTGTGCCCCGCGAACATCCACGGAGACCGCCACGTCAGCGCTTCGCGGGAACCGAGCACCTGTTCGACCTCGAGGCCGAGAGCGAGCGGCTGCGCGCCGAAGCCGATGGCCCAGGCAATGGTCATCGGCAGATCACGCTGTTCCGAGGAGGCGGCGTGTCGATCGTGCTGTTTGACTTCGAGCCCGGGGGTTGGCTCAGGGACCACGCCGCCGATGGCTACGTGACCGTGCAGGTCCTCAGCGGCGAGATCCACCTGACGACCGCCGAGCAGCAGTACCGGATGCCGGCCGGCCGGCTGCTCGTGCTGAGGCCTGGGGTCACGCATGACGTCCGGGCCGAGCCGGCCAGCCGCATGCTGCTCACGGTGCGGCTCGACCCAGCGCAGGACGATCGACCGTAGGCGAGCCCAGCTGCTGCAAGGTGCACACTCCTGGCAAATACGGACCCGAACCCCTGGGGACCGGGAGGTACGACTTGGTTGGAGCGCGGCACGAGGATTGGGATCCGCGAGATCCGTGCTGGCCTTGTCGTACCCCAATCCGTACCCCTTAGCGCTTGGATTCCGGGGGTACGGCTGGACCCGGGCGGACGCTCTGCACGCTCAATCTTGTGTCCTGAGCACGCCTGGGCGAGAATGGGGTTCAGGAGGTCGAAGGTTCGAATCCTTTCGCCCCGACCACGATTCTGAGCACGAAGCTGCCATCCCGACTGAACGGCTTGGCAGTGGTCCGGCTCTTGTGACGTTTTCTCGCCTTCTGGGCTGCCTCACAGGCGCATGGCCCGGCGTTGGTGGCTCCCGCGAGCAACGCCGGGTCTTTGTCTGCGTCTAGCGAAAGACCCGCAGGCTCCCGGGCTGGACCTCGAACGTCACCGGCGTGATCCCGAGCGATCGGCCGTCGACGTGCGCCGGCAGCACGCGCCTGGCGCCCCGCACCGTGACTCGCCTGCCACGCAGCACCTCGATCCGCGGCTCGCGCCGCTCGCGCCCGCGGGCTACTCGCAGGAAGTGGCGCACCACATCAAGCTCACTCATGCCGCTGAAGACGACGACGTCCAGGAGTCCATCGGCGGGATCCGCGTCCGGCACCAGCGCAAAGCCGAGCCCGTGATACGGACCGATGCAGACGGTCACCGCAGGCGCCCTCGCGTACATCTCGCGGCCGTCCAGCTCGAGCACCATCCGGGTCCGCCGCCTCCGCAACGTGCGCCACATCGCGCGGATCGCGAAGCGCCAGCCGGCGCGCCCGCCCAGCTCGACAGCCCCGAACCCGGCGGCATCCAGGCCCACGCCGGCCGCCTCGAAGAACGCGCGGGCGTCGTCCGGCGAGCCCTCCCCATCGGAGCTGGGATGCCACGCCAGGCCGGTGTCCACGTTCATTGTTTGCCCACGGCCGATCGCGTCGAGCGCTGGCTCAAGCTCGAGTGGGATGCCGATGCCCCGCGCGATGTTGTTCCACGAGCCCATGGCCAGGATCCCGAGCGTCTTCCTGCTGCCGGCCAGCACTTCGGCCACCGGGCCGACCGTGCCGTCGCCGCCGGCAACCACGATGTCCTCGTCCGGCGCCACGCCGCGAGCGACCTCGGCAGGGTCGTCGCCCTCGGCGAGTGCTTGGACGCGGACGCGCAGCCCGCGCGCCTCCAGCGCCTTCCCCAACGCCGCGGGCTGGAGCGCCTCGACGTCGTCCGAGAGCGGGGGCGTTGACCCGGGCTTGCCTCCCGACACCGGGTTGACGATGAGGAGAACCGCCCGACCTGTCACGAACCGGCTGCCGACAGCCGGTACGTGGTCATCCACCGTCCATCGACAGGCTGGCCATCGCGGAGGGCGGGTGGCACCGCACCAGACGGCCAAGATGGCGACCTAACGTTGCCGGGAGCGTCCCGATACTTCACGATTCCCTGCCGTAGCCCCTGTGCGACTGCCCACTGGACGAGGATAGACGCGCAACAGGCGGCCCGGATCATCCGGGACCCGTGGCCGTTCACCCACCATCGGTGCCACCTTGCGGTGCTCGGGACCTTCCTGGGGATCCGTCTCCACGCCTGGCGACGCCGACGATAGGAGGCCGTCTGGACGAGCGTGAGCCCGGGCTGGCCTCTACTCCTGCTCCGAGACCAGTTGCCAGACCTCGATGGGGCGGGGCATTCCCTTCAGGTCGTGCGTGCCGCGACTGGTGAAGCGCAGGCTTGTGTCGGACACCAGCCCGTAGGTCGTCTCGGAGACGAGTACCTGCCCGGCTTCCGCGAGCGCGGTGATGCGGGTGACGGCATGGACGGCCACCCCCCGAATGTTGTCGGTCATCCGCTCGACCTCCCCGGTGTGCACGCCGATACGCAGCACGACGCCCAGGGTTGCCGAGGCTCGACCGATCGCTGACGCGCAATGGATTGCGCGTTCCGCACCATCAAATAGGGCCAGGATGCCGTCACCGGTCGTGGTCGCCTCGTGACCGCGGTATCGGTCGAGCTCGCGACGGGTAACGGAGGTCTGCTCGGCGATCAGGTCGCGCCAGGCGGCATCACCGAGGCGCACAGCGGTCGAGGTGGAGTCGACGATGTCGGTACACACGATGGTGGCCAGGACGCGCTGACCGCTGCCAACAAGCGGGCGCGCGAAGGTGCGCATGCCGGCAAAGTCGTAGATCACGCATGGCTCCTCCCCGAGCACCCAGGCATCGTGACCCGGCTGGACCTCGAAGATCATCCCAGGGCCGACCTCCATCTCGAGCCCGTCGGGGGTGGCGAAGCGCAACCTGCCCGACATCACGATCCCGAGGTGGTGGTACTCGCAGGTGTCGGTGAGGGCCACCGGCTTGACGTCGTCCGACCATCGCCAGCCTGGCTCGAAGACCTGTTTCCCGATTACCGCATCGCCAAGCTCCCAGATTTCGGCCCGGCCGTGGGTGAACGGCCGCACCTCGTCGGGAGTCGTCAGCAGTTTGCGTTGCATCCGGGCCATGGACGCCTCCTTCGATCACGCGTGGTCGCGGACTCGGCATCCCGATCATACGGGTGGCGAATGCGCGCCATTCCAGCGCTGGCGCGCCCGAGCATGGCGGTCTGCAACGACCGATGCGTCATCGAACGGCGTAGATCTTGAGGTCGCAACCGCCCATCCCCCCGCGGAGGTAGGAGGCAGCGACTCCTATCGAGTGGATGATGTCGGTCGGCTCGAACCCCGCGCGACCAGCTGTCGGATCGATCGTTGGGTATGACCGTAGCAAGGTGAACTCGCGATCGACGGACGAATAGAACGCCTGCTCCTCGACGTACTTCGGCTCGTCGATGTACCGGCTGTACATGCAGCTGCTCAGGATGAGGTATCGAATTTGCGGGTTGCTGGGCATCAGGCGCCCGTCCACTGAAGTGAATTCGGCGAAGACCGTCTTGGGCGCTCCTGGTCTGAGCGGTGAGTACCCCTCATATGACGTATTTCTGACCGTGATACCCGTACCGGCAAGATAGGTTCGCGCGGCGAGCCTGGCGTCGGGGGCCGCGAAGTTCGCGGTGATCGTCGCGGCACCGAGGGTCATGTTCGTCACCGCCAGCGCGGCCAGGACCCACGCCACCGGCGTGCGCCATTGCCGACCTGACGCCCATCTATACGCTTGGACGCCTCCGATCGCAGCGAAGAACAATGGGGTGATGTACATCGGTAGGCCCCATCGGTCCCAGTGGAGCGCGAAGGCGCTCAGAACGACCCAATAAACGCCGCCGATCAGGAGGGGAATGGTCTCTACCATGCGGTTCCGAATCGCTGCCACGATCCCAACCAGGAATGCGACCACGATCAGCAATCCGCAGCCGACGAGGAAAGCGTGGGCGTAGAACACGAGGTTGCCGCCCCAACCGAGCCCGTCTGCGCCGGGGTGCGCCGTACGTTCGGCGAACGATAGGGATTCCTGGACTGCGGTCAGGTTCGTGAACAGCACCGGAGAAATGAAGAAGAGGAACACCGCGGTGGCGGCGATCGCGAGGAGGCCATGCACAGCGACTCGCGTATACCGTTGCTCCCTGAGCGCAGCGATGATGACGACGGCCGCGATGACGACGGCCGCGATCGCGGCGGGATATTTGATCGCTATGCCCACGGCGACGGCACTGCAAGCCAGGAGCAGGCTCGAAACGCGCGGCCTCGCGAGGTAGTGCATGGATGCCAGCGTCGCGACCATGACCATGCAGGTCAGGGGGATGTCCGGCGTCGCCCAGTGCGAGTCCAGCACGAACATCGGGGTCAACGCGAAGAGAACCGCGGCGATCGCCCCGACCCAGCGATCGATCCGGCGTCCAATGAGATAGGCAAGGATGATCATCGCGATGCCGAACACGGCAGTGATCGAACGGGAAATCAGCAGGAAAGGCCCGGGATTGCGCGCGTGGGCCGCGAGGATGTCTGTCTGCTTCACGACGTTCGAGTAGAGCCAATACCCGAGGTAGCTGAGCTGGATCTCGACATGGCCGGGCCAGTCGAAGAACCGGGGCTCGAATGAGTGCCGCTTCGCGAGATCAAGCGCCCCTTTGACGACGACCGGTTCGTCGGGGTGAAGGTCTATCGGCAGACCCCAGCGAAGCCCCACGATGCGGAGGGTTGCGCCAACGACTACGGCGCCGAGGACGACGATGGTCACGACATCGGGGTGAAGACTGACGGCGCGCTTGATCAGGCCAGACGTTGTCGCGCGAGCGTTCAACGGCATTCACCCCGACCCCGGGCCTTCAACGCGTGTACCGTGGCGGCGTGCTCGGTTGGTTGCGCCGCGTCCTCCGCCGGATGAGATTTGGTGAGCGGCGGTGGATTCGCATCGCCGCGGATCGGGACGCGCATACCGAGCTCGTTCGTGGGCGGTTGCCAGGGAAGACGAGCCGCGTTCCATTCGTGTCGTCGCCTGACGAACATATCGAGCCCCCCGATGGCGGCTGAAGGCATTCCCCTCGAGACCGGGAAACCCTAGTATCGCGCGGACCTCCATCGGAGGCCATCCGCACCCTACGCCGCATGACGACCCCATCCTGAGGCCGAGTCAGTGGACGTCGCTCAACCCCCGCATGACGATCAGCGAACGGGCCAGGCGGCCGCGGTCGGTCGAGGCCCGGATCTCCGCCTCGTGCTCCTCGGTGGGCTGGCGGCCCTCGTGGTGGGTTCCGTTATCCTCCAGCTCGGGGTCCTGGTTGTGCATCCGGTCGCATCCGGTAGCACTTTCAGCGTTTCGGGTGGGCGGGGCACCCAGGATTGCGAGACGCGCATGGTCGAGCCACCGCCAGCAACTCCATGTGTCGAGCTCAACTATCAGCCAGCCAGCCGGTTCGGGATCGTGTTCACGGTGCGGAACAACGGTCCGCTGCCAATGACGTTGACCCGATTCGAGCCGCAAGGCGCGGTCGAGCCGGCGCTCTACGAGCTGGATTCCGCCATCGTCGGATCCGCCGCAGGCACCCCGTCGCCGGCGTTCGCGGCTTTCGAGCCCTTGACCATCCCTCCGTTCGGCGAGGTACCGGTCGCCCTCGTCGGCTCCTTTGCCACCTGCGAAGCGATCGGGGACTCGTGGTCCCCGGGTGGCTATGGCGGCGTCACGACCGTCTCGGTCAACGTGCGGTGGGGACTCATGAGCATCGATCACTACGTCGTGCTTCCCGCTGAGGTCCACTTCCGAGCGCCAGACGCGGATCAATGCCAGTGAGGCGCAGATGCTTCGGCCCGCGTTTCCACTGACGACTCAGCGCCTCCTGCTCCGGCCGTTCGGTGACGGCGACCTCGACGCCCTGTACGGCATGCAGAGCCGGCCGGACGTCGTGCGCTACCTCGATTGGGGGCCGATGTCACGCCAGGCGGTCAAGGCCCTCCTGGAACGGATCGAGCCGATGACCGCCATCGACGATCGCAGCGACGGCCTGCGCCTGGCGGCGGTTCTGCCCGGTTCGGGGGAGCTGATCGGCGACTTCAGCCTCTGGTGCGAGCGGGGGAATCGCGTGCAGGCGGAGATAGGGTTCGTCCTCCATCCCGACTTCCATGGGCACGGATACGCGGTCGAAGCATCGGGAGCCCTGGTTCGCCTGGGGTTCGAGGAGCTCCGTCTGCATCGGATGATCGGTCGCTGCGACGCGCGCAATACCGCATCGGCGCATCTGATGGAGCGGCTCGGGATGCGGCAAGAAGCGCACTTCCGTGAGGCTGAGTTCATCAAGGGTGAATGGTGCGACGAGCTGGAGTACGCCATCCTGGCCGCCGAGTGGCGAGATCGGCACCCGCCGAACGCCGCCGCCTGATCCCGCTCGAGCCGTGTAGCCTCGACCGATGGGGACATGGGGAGCAGGCATCTTCGCCGATGACGAGGCGTCAGACGCCGGCTCCCGTTCCTGTTCTGGGGCGAGGCCTTCCCCTCGACCTGATTCTTGACGGCCACTCGCGCGCACGCGACACTCGTCGAATCTGCCCAACGCATGACAGGAGACCCATGGCGCCCGCTACAGGAACCGGAACGAAGGACGATCCCTGGCGCCTCACCACCCCAAGCGGCACCTCCGACTACACGATGTATCGCGACGAGTCGTCGGATCCGCCCTCGATTGTGTGCCAGGTCGGCGGAACCCAGCTGCGCTACCAGCTGCGAGCGATCGACGACCTGCACGAGATGCTCAAGGCCCATGGCGACTGGATGGCGCTTGGCAGCGCCGATGAGCAGAAGCCGTCAGCCGAGGGCACCGCCGAGGCGTGGGGGCGGTCGTCAGGCAACCCGGTCGGAGGCTGGTACGGGATGAAGAAGGGCCTGCGTGGCCGGTTCGGGATGTACATGCCACCACTGCTCGAGGCCCTCGGGCTGGCTGAGGTCGAACACAACCCGCGAAACAACCGGATGCGCGCCATCTGACTCGGGTATCACAAATGCCGGATACAGAACCACCGCGGCCAGAAGGCCGCGGTGGTCTATGTATCGGCGCCTGGAACTAGGACTCCCGTGCGAGGCACTCCGGACAGAACGCGTCCTGCGGGATGGGAGGCGTCGGACGGCCCTGCTCGCGGCCGGGACGACCGCCGCACAGCGGCTGGGCATCCGGTCCGAGCAGGTGAACCTTGGAGAAGCGTCGGTCAGCGTGCCGCCACGTCAGGTAGCGGCGGGGAGGCGTTGGCGATGGCGTCGAGGTCGTCATGGTGTGTGCCGCGAACCACCACCGGCCGGTACGTCGGCCGCGAGGCGTGAATGCCGCACGGCCGCTCGATCCGGGGTGATGTCGTGCGAGGCTATTCCGCGCGAACGTTAGTAGCGCGGGGACCGCGTGGGCTCGACTCGATGTCGAAGCTCACCTTCTCGCCGCCCGTCAGGCGGTCGAAGTCCAGCGTGGCCGAAAGGCCGTCGCGGTGGAAGAAGTAGTCCTTGCCGTCCTCGGCAGTGATGAAGCCGAACCCGCGATCCGAGATCAGCTTCTTGATTGTGCCATTAGCCATGTCGTCAAAGAACCTCCGAAATAGGTGTCGGCGCGTCGGCCGATCGAGACGTTCAGCCGCGCTGCGATGTAAAGCAGTCGCTGCAGTAGACGGGCCTGATCCCACTGGGACGGAACGGCACTTGGGCCTCCCGACCGCAGTTGGCGCAGGTCGCGGTGAAAAGCTCACGGGTGCCGCCGTAGCCGCCCCCGTTGTAGCTTCCTGAATTCCCCCCGGTCTCGCCGCGGGCGGCCTTGCGGACGGCCCGGCAGGCGCCACAACGCCGTGGCTCGCTGAAGTTGCGGCTGGCGTAGAACTCCTGCTCGGATGCGCTGAAGGCGAACTCCTGATTACAGTCGCTACAGCGCAGGATCTTGTCGGTATAGGTGTACAAAACGAAGAAACTCCTCTCAGGCGGCTTCAGCGACCTGTCTCGCCGAGAACCGAGGAGAGGAGAATCGTGTGCCGCGAATCTGTGCGCCCAACACGTGGCGCTCTTGGCAGAGTAGCACACTTCCTGGGTCCGAGGCTACCCCTGCTGACCAACGGTCACTTCACGCCGGATTGTGAGGATCGTGTCGAGGTTGGCAGCCGCGAGCCCGGGCACGATGATCTCGGCCGCCCCGACGCGCTCGGCCGGTCCAATCCCTACGGCTGCCATCCCCGCCGCATGAGCTGCCGCGATCCCCTCGGTCGCATCCTCGAAGACGACGCAGGCATCGGGCGGCAGACCAATGCCACTCGCTGCAGCCAGGAAGAGATCCGGGGCCGGCTTGGGGGCGCCGGGGGTGTACCCATCGCAGATAACGTCGAAATGATCGGCGATTGCGAGCCGATCCAGCACCTCGCGCGCGTTCTTGCTGGCCGATGCGAGGGCAATCGACAGCCCTCGCTGCCGGGCAGCGTCGATGAACTCGATCGACCCGGGCAGGACATCGCTCGGCGTCAGTGTCTTAAGGAACTCCAGGTAGTAAGCGTTCTTCCGGTCCATGAGCTCGTTCGCCCGTGCCTCGGTGACGTGCCGGCCCCCGAGCACCAGTCGCAGCGATTCGCGCCGGCTGATGCCTCGTAAGGCGTCATTCGCCCGTCGGTCGAAGGCGAATCCCTCCTCGTCCGCCAGGCGCTGCCAGGCGCGGTAATGGAGCTCGGCCGTATCGGTAATTACCCCATCGAGGTCGAAGATCAGGCCGCGCACCCTGGCTGCTGCGGACGCCGGTTCCCCTGGCCGGCGCAGGTCGAACGCCACGACCTGCCCGCGATGAACGAGGTGAAATGCGAGGCGATTCCAGCCCGATGGAAGTCGCGGCTCGGCGACGAGCTCTTCGCCATCCAGATGGACTCCGCCGAAGCCGAACACGAGTGCCTGCCAGATGCCGCCGGCGGATGCCCCGTGGATGCCGTCCGCCGAGTTGCCGCGGACGTCGCGGAGATCGGCGCCGGCAGCTCGGACGAAATGGGCGTATCCCTCGTCGATTTCGCCCAACCGAACCGCGAGCAGGGCCTGGATCGCGGGACCCAGCGACGAGCCGTAGGCGTGATCGGTGCGGGCGCTGTAGTACGCGTAGTTCGTCGCCAGAGCGGTCGGGGTGAGCAGCTCCGGCATCAGGTAGGCGAGCATGAGCACGTCGGGCTGCTTGAGGACCTGGGTTCGGTTAACCCCCTTGAGCCCCAGGATCGCCTGCATCGAGCTCGTACGTCCGTTGTACGCGGCCAGGTCGACGTCCTCGCGCGAGAAGTAGCCGCTGAACTGCTCGATCAAGCCCGTGCTCACATCCTTCGGCAGGTAGATGCCATCGGCGACCGTGGCGAACCTGGCGGCCAGATCTGGCGTGGCGCCCAGCCCGGTCGCCTGCTCGGGATCGGCGGTCACCAGCCACTCGATGAGCTCGGCGGCGGCGCGGAGATGCCACGCCGCCAGGTAATTGGTGAACGCGTTGTTGTCCACGTGCTCGTGGTACTCGTCCGGGCCGATGACGTCTGAGAACTCGAACCGCGCGGCGGTTGGGTCCCACTCCGCTCGGCTGGCCCAGAAGCGAGCGGTCTCGAGCACGATCTCGGCCCCGCGCTCGAGCATGTAGTGGTCATCGGCGGTGGCGTGCCAGTAGTCCATGACCGCGTGGGCCACGACAGCCGAGATATGGATCTCGATGTCTCCGGTCCAGATCCGCATGGGCTGGCCGGGATCGGCGACGTTCGGCACCCAGCGGGGCGTGACCTCGTCGCCGGTGTCGGCGCTCTCCCACGGGACCTGCGCCCCCTCGAAGCCGCCCCGCGCTGCCTTCCGACGCGCGCCGGGTAGCCGGTGGTAGCGATACGAGAGGAGGTCGCGCGCGATCGCGGGGTGGACGTGAGTGAAGAACGGCAGCATGAACGTCTCCATGTCCCAGAAGACGTGGCCGCGATAGCCAAACCCGGAGAGGGTCTTGGCACCGATGCTCACCTGCTCATCGCCGCGCGGCGCTGCAATGAGCAGGTGGTAGATGGAGAACCGCGTCGCAAGCTGCGCGTCCGGATCGCCATCGATGATGACGTCGGAGATCCCCCAGTCGCGCTCCCAGGCTGACGCGGATGCGGCGTGAAGCCGATCGAAGTCCTCGCCGACGAGCGCCTCGAGCCGCTCAGCCGCCTCGCGGGTTGGGTCAGTCGCCTCACGAGAAGAGGCGATGACCACCACCTTCTCGAAGGCGGCACGCTCGCCCGGCTGCGCCTTCCAGCGCGCTACGGTTGTGGGATGGCCGCGAACGTCCCAGCCAAATCGCTCGACGGGCACGCCGCGTGCCTCGAGACGCGCAGCGAATGCGATCGCCGTATCCGTGTCGCGCAGGTGCACGGCCAGTGACGCGCTCGAGTCGCCGACGTGTTGGTCATCCCAGACCAGATGGATCGATCCGTCGTTGGTCGCGATGGCCGGCAGCATGGCTCGAACCTCGACCGTTCCCGCCGTTTCGATCGCCGTGACCGTGACGCGCACCGCCGCGACATCGGGCTCGACGAGCGACGCGAATCGCTCGAAGACGAGACCGATGGTGACGCCCTCGGGGCTGCGCCAGGTCACCTCGCGCCGCAGCAGACCAGACCGCAGATCCAAGGCACGGCGATGGCCGAGGACGGTGCCGCGGGCCATCGAGAATCGCTCGCCGTTGACGGCGACCTCCAGGGCCGTCCAGTCGGGCAGGTTGGCGAGCTCGCTGACCACGATGGGTTGAGGCGCGAAGACCCCGTGCATCAGGGTCGCTGCCAGGTCGCCCGGGTAGCCCTCTTCGAGGCTGCCGCGGGTCGAGAAGCGGCCGTTGCCGATGGTCAGCCTGGTCTCCGCTGCGCGCTGCCGCGCAGGATCGAATCCCTCCTCGACCACGAGCCAGGGCTCGGCGGCAGGATGAGCGAGGACTGTCATGCGGCGGTCAGGGTCTGCCGAATGAGCGTCCGGCGCAAAGCCCCTATCGTCCCCCGGTGACCGATTGATGACCCATGCGGCGTGCCTCGAGCCGGTCGGCGGCGGGCAGCACGTACCGGCAGGCGACCAGCGCGACGTAGGCCAGCGAGATGGAGAGCAGGGCGGCGAAGGCCACCGTGCTGGCCAGCAGGATGAGGGCGGCGATGAGTGCGAGTCCGAGCATGCGCGCGGGAAAGGCTACCAGCAGCAAGCCAGCCAGTCGCAGCTTCTCGCGCATGCTGCGAGTCTCGCGCCTCGGGTCGACCAGCAGCGGCCAGGCGACCATCGTGTACGTCCCCACGGCGATGAGTCCCCAGCCCGCCATCGTCGCGAACGCCCACGCGACCGGATTGGCCGAGCCGATGGCGCCCAGCAGATCGAACGCGAGCACGACGCTGACGAGCGTAAGCACCACGCCCGCCCCCAGGGCGGCCGGAGCGAGCCGTCGCCAGGCATCGGTCACATCCGAGAAGTCGGGGGGCTCCTCGCGGGCGATCAGTGCTGCCAACCGGAAGACGCCGCTCGCCGGGATCGCGAGGAGCGGCGCCAGCAGCAGCCCGAACGGTGGGGCGGTGACCATCGCCACGACCAAGACGCCGATCAGGCAGATGCCCCAGGCGGCGTTGGCAAGCACCAGTCGAATCGACTGGAAGTAGAAGTCGACGCCAGCCTGCCGCAGCACGCTGCCCAGGCGGGGTGCCGCCGGCAGATCGACCTGCTCAGCCTTTGACGCCACTCGCGGCGATCCCTTCCACGAAGTAGCGCTGGAAGAAGACGTAGAGGATGACGATCGGCAACGTCGCCATGACTACCACTGCCATGAGGGGTGGCCAGTCGGTCTTGTGGAAGCCGATGAACTGGAAGAGGCCGAGCGGGAGCGTCCAGTGATCGCCCACCTGGAGGACGATGAGCGGCCAGAAGAAGCCGTTCCAGGTGCCCTGGAACTGGAGGATGGCGACCGCGGCCAGCGCCGGCGTGGCGAGCGGCAGCATGACCCGCCAGAACGTCGTGAAGAAGCTGGCACCGTCGATCTTTGCCGCCTCCTCGAGGTCGCGCGGGATCGTGAGGAAATACTGGCGAATGAGGAAGATGCTGCTGGCCGAGATGGCCAGCACGATGACCACCCCCAGGTAGTTGGTCGGGTTGTCGTTCACCAGGCCCAGGAAGACGAGGACCTGGTAGACGGGAACGAGCCTGAGCTGGTCCGGGATCATCAGCGTGGCAAGGACCAGGATGAAGAGCAGCTCGCGGCCCGGGAACCTCAGCCGGGCGAACGCGTAGCCGGCCATTGCGCCCAGGACGACGTTGGTGATGGTCACGATCCCGGCGATCAGCGCGCTGTTGAAGAAGAGCTGGAGAAGCCCGGGAGAGAGCCCGCTGAATGCCTCCTTCCATCCATCGAGGCTGATGGGGTCAGGAATGAACGTAAGGCGCACCGAATCGGGAATCGTCTTGAATGAGGTGATGACCGTCCACGCGAAGGGAATGAACATCAGCAGCGCGTACGCGATGAGGACCGTGTAGGCGATCCGGCGCCGCCATTTGGCACCGGTGTCCCCGACCGGCTGGCTCGCGATGCTCGTCTGGCCGCTCGTGGCGGGGCCCACCGCCACTGGCGCAGCGGGCGTCGAGATCGGGGCTGTCATCGCACAGTCACCAGCTGGGAGCCTGGCCGAAGAGGCGCCGCTGGACGAGGGTCGCGGCCATGATCACCACCAGCAGGATGACTCCCACCGCTGCCGCGTAACCGAAGTTGAAGTCCGTGATCGCCGAGCGATACAGGAACAGGACCATCGTGGTCAGCGCGTTGTTCGGCTCGCCACCCTGTCCGCCGGCAAAGATCGCCTGGTCGAAGAGCTGGAGCCCGCCGATCACGGCCACCGTCGCCACGAAGTAGTGGCCTGGCCGCAGGAGCGGGAAGGTCACCTTCCAGAACGTCTGCCAGGCCGACGCGCCATCGATGGCGGCGGCCTCGTACACCTCGTGGCTGATCGACTGGAGCGAGGCCAGGTAGAAGAGCATGAACGTCCCCGACGTGGTCCACGCGTTCAGGATGATGATCGAGTTCATGGCGGTCCGGCTCTCGCCAAGCCAGTTGTAGTCCGGAGAGAAGCCGAGGAGCTGGAAGAGTGGGTTGACTCCGAGTGCCTGCCGTACCCCATTGAAGAGCCCATCCGGGCCCATGATGAAGATGAACAGGGTGGTGATCGCTGCCGAGCTTGCGATGGCCGGGAAGTAGAACGCCGCCCGGAAGAAGGTCTGGCCGCGGATCTTCTGGTTGACGATGACCGCCAGGAAGAGGCCGATCGCCATAGTCAGCGGGACCCAGATGACCGTGTAGTAGAGCGTGTTGGTAACGGCCTTGAAGAAGATTGGATCGCCAAGGATGACCTCGTAGTTCCGGAGGCCGCGGAAGGGGTTGAGCCCCGTCGGGCCGAGGGGACCCCACTTCCACAGACTGATGTACATCGCGAAGAAGATCGACCCGATCTGGAAGATGAGGAACAGGATCATCGGGACGGCGATCAGCCCATAGCCAGCCAGGGCCTCCTGACGCCGATCCCGCCCAAGGCTGCGACGGGGCTGTGTCGCGGTCGCTGTGGTAGTGGCCATGACGGCTCCTGGTGAGAGTGCAGCACGGGGCGGCGCCGGGCGCCGCCCCACACCATCGGTCTAGGAGTTCAGGGCCTGGTTGATGGCGGTGTTGGTGTCGTTGACGACCTTGGTGGGGTCGTCTGATTTCGCCTCGATGGCCGCCGTCATCGCGTTGTTGAACGCGTCATTGATCTTGCTGAAGCCGGGGATGAACGCCCACGGGTGGGCATTCGCCGCACCCTGGACCAGGACGTCCTTGCCCGCGGCCGGTGGCACGTCCTTCCGGGAGGGATTCGCGACCCCGCCCTGTGTCCAGATCTTCATCCCCTCCGGCCCGGTCAGGTAGGTGAGCAGGACCCACGCCGCATCCTTGTTCTTGGAGTCCTTCCCGATCGAGTAGCTCGTGGTGAAGCCAAGGTTGGCGTCCTGCTTGCCCTTCGGCAGTGGAGCCCAGGCGTACTTGATGGTCGGGTAAGTCGACTTCATGAACGGGTCGAGCCAGCCGCCCTCGAAGATCATGGCCACCTTGCCCTTGCCCAGGCTGGTCCCGCACCAATCGTCACCGAGGTCCTTGGCCCGGACACCCCAGCCGTTCTTGAACAGGTCGAGGTACCAGGTGATGGCCTGCTTGGTGGCGTCCGAGTCGACCGCCGATGCCGTCTTGTTGTCGTTGAACAGCGCCCCGCCGTTCTGGTAGATAAAGGCCAGAGCCCGATCCAGGGTGCTGGACAGGCAGAAGGCGTGCTTCCCGCCAGTCGTCAGCTTCTGCGCATCGCTGACGAGCTCATCCCAGGTCGTAGGGGCGGCGGTGATCCCCGCAGCGGTGAGCATGTCCTTGTTATAGGCCAGGCCGAGCGAGTTGCCGTCCTTCGGGAAGCCGTAGATCTTGCCGTCGGTACCCTTGAATGCGTCAAGGAAGCCCGAATAGAACTGGCTCGTGTCGAACCCCCGGCTGCTTGACCAGTCGTCGAGCGGATAGAGGAGGCCCTGGCTGATCCAATCGGCCGAGACGAAGGAATCGACATAGAACAGGTCCGGCGGCTGGTGGGCGCTGAATTTCGCGGCCATCCCAGTCGCGTAGTCGGTGGCAATCGGCTGGTAATTCACCGTGATCTTGGGATATTTGGCTTTGAAGCCGGCAAGCGCAGCATTGAGGGCCGCTCCTTCATCCTTGCTGGCCTGCCAGCCGGTGAAGACCACGGTGCCGGTCACCGAGTTTGGGTCGAACGCAGCCGCGCTGCCACCCGCTCCTGCGCTTGACGAGTTGTTCGCGGTGCACGCAGCGAGCACAAGTAGGGCGACGAGCGGGAGGACGAACTTGCTGGTACGCATGCCCCAGTCACCTCCATGGATGCTCCGGGACCGCGCAGCTAGGCCGGTACCGGAGGCAATCCAGTCCACGGTTGTGCTCGGGCAACGGCAACTATAGCCACATGGTCAATGGCGCGCGGAGCCCGGTACAGGCCTTAAGGGCCCATCCGCTAGGCTACGCATCGATGAGCAAGGTCATCCAGGTCGCAATTAACGCGATCGCCCTGTGGGTCGCGGTCTTGCTGTTGCGGCCGGGGCTCGATTTCCGTGGGCACGAGTGGTGGAAATTCGTGCTCGTGGCCGTCGTCTTCAGCCTGGTGAACAGCTACGTGCGGCCCATCCTGCGCATCTTGACCTTCCCGATCTCGATCCTGAGCCTTGGCCTTTTCCTAATCGTCATCAATGCCCTGATGCTGATGCTGGTCGGCGCCATCTCCAGCGAGCTCGCGCTTGGATTCGTCGTTCACGACTTCTGGGCGGCCCTGCTCGGGGCGATCGTGGTGGCCATCGTTGGCTGGATCCTGGCGGTGACCCTGACGCCGGCGCGTTTTGCCGGACGCCTCACCTGACCGACCGCAGCAGCCCGATGGCGGATCCGTCCGCCGCCCCACAGCGTCGCGCGCCCGCACCGGTTGGCTGGCTGCTGGCAATGAGCCTGGGCCTGGTCATCGTGCTCGCGGGACCGCTGCTGCTCTTCAACCCGTGGTTCGTCGCATTCGAGCAGGCGCGCAACGAGGTCCCGACGCTGCTGGGGACGAGCCAGGCGCAGGTTGACAGCGTGACGGCATCCATCGTCGGCGACCTGTTCACCGGGGGCGACTTCACCGAGGGGCTCGCGTCCAGCCCCCTGCTCACCGCGGACGAGCGAAGCCACATGCGCGACGTCGGGGGACTCGTGCGGGCGCTGGCCGTGATCCTGGCTGTCGCTACAACAATCGCCGTCGTATGCGTCGTCCTCCTGCGGCGGGAGCGCCGTCGGGTCGGCCGACTGCTGCTGATTGCCGGCGGCGTCACCGGCAGCCTGGCCGTCGTGCTCGCAGCGCTGTTCGCCGTCGCCTTCGACCAGGCATTCCTTGCCTTCCACGAGGTCTTCTTCCCCGGGGGCAATTTCCTCTTCGGCCCGGACTCAAACCTGCTCCGCCTCTTTCCCGAGGGTTTCTGGTTCGAGGTGTCACTGGTGGCCGGAGCGCTGATCATCGCGACCGCCACTGCCGCGACGCTTGTTGGCTGGCGGCTCGCGCGTTTCTGAGAGAGGCACCGACTACACTCGCGCCGTGGGCGCCGGTTTTCGCGTCGGACGCATCGCAGGCGTGTCGATCTCGCTACACCTGTCGTGGCTGGTGATCGTCGCGTGGCTGACCTACGCCTTCGCTGAGCTCCAGTTTCCGCGGGAATTCCCCACGTGGGGCCTCGAGCTGAGGTGGGCGGCCGCGCTGGCGACCGCCCTGCTCTTCGTGCTCTCCGTTCTCGGCCACGAGCTATCGCACGCGCTCGTCGCGCGGCGGTTTGGCGTCAAGGTGACCGGCATCACCCTCTTCGTCTTCGGTGGGGCGACGACCATGGAGTCGGATCCACAGCGACCGGGTCAGGAGGCACTCATCGTGGCGGCCGGCCCGCTGGCCAGCCTGGTGATCGCTGCGGTTCTGTGGGTGATCCAGCTGCCGCTGGATCCGAAGGGGGTCGGCGGGATCATCGGCTGGCTCGCCTTCATCAACCTCCTGCTTGGCGCGTTCAACCTGGTCCCCGGGTTCCCGATGGACGGCGGTCGGCTCCTGCGGTCCCTGCTGTGGCGATTACGCGGCGATCGGTACGCCGCGACGCGCAGCGCGGCCACCATCGGCCAGTTCGTGGCCTACGGGCTCATCGCCCTGGGCGTGCTGCTGGCGCTGAACGAGGCGCTCCTGTCGGGGATCTGGCTGGGCCTGATCGGCTGGTTCCTCTCCACCGCGGCGGAGTCGGAGGTCGCGCAGATGGGCGTCGAGCGCACGCTGCACGGGGTCAGGGTGCGCGACATCATGGACCCCGATCCGCCCTCGGTTTCGCCCAACGAGTCGGTCGCCGACCTCGTCCACGAGCGGATGTTGCGCGGCGAGCATCGCACCTTCCTGGTGCGGCACGACGATGGGGGATTGGCCGGGCTGGTGAGCCTGAGCGACGTCCGGCGGGTGGCCCGTGAGCGATGGGACGACGCGCGAGTCACTGACGTGATGACGCGCTTCGCGGACCTTGCCACGGTAGGCCCCGATGAGGCGGTGGAGACGGCGATGAAGCTCCTGCAGACGCGTGGGGTCGACCAGCTGCCGGTCATCTCCGAGGGTCGGACCATCGACGGCCTGCTGACCCGGCTCGGGATCATGCGACTCATCGAGACCCGCCTCAGGCTGGGCGTGTAGGCGGCCGCGCCGATGCTCTCCCTCGACGAGGCGTATCGGCGCATCCTGGCGCTGGCTCGGCAGACCGAGGCCGAGGAGGTGACCCTCGCATCGGCGCTGGGCCGGGTCCTCGCCGATCCGCGGATCATCGCCGGGGTCGACGTGCCGCCATTCGCCAACAGCTCGATGGACGGGTTCGCGGTCCGCTCCGTCGACACCCCCGGAGAGCTGGCACTCGCTGGCGAGGTGGCCGCCGGGGCCCAGCCCGCCCGGGCACTGGCTCCCACAAGCGCCCACCGGATCATGACCGGGGCTCCTCTGCCGGACGGGGCGGACGCCGTCGTGCCGCTTGAGGAGGTGGACGAGCGTAGCGGGAGCGTGCGCGTTGGCGGAGCGGAGCCGGGGGCATTCGTTCGCCTGGCGGGCAGCGACACGAGGGCCGGAGATGAGATCTGCCTCCCGGGCGCGCTCACGCCAGCGGGCATCGCGGTCATTGCGTCCTTGGGGCTGCCGTCGCTGCGGGTGCGGCGGCGGCCGGTGGTCGCGGTCCTCTCCACCGGGGACGAGCTGGTCGCGCCCGGACAGCCGCTTGGTCCCGGCCAGATCTTCGACGCGAACGGCCCAGCCCTGGCCGCGGCGATCGTCGACGCGGGCGGGGTCCCACTCGTGCTGGCCCGGGTCCCTGACGTTGCGTCCGAGGTGGAGATCGCCCTTACCGATGCTGCAGAACGGGCGGACCTGGTGCTGACTTCGGGCGGAGTGAGCGTCGGGCGGCACGACCACGTCCGGGAGGTTCTCGAGCGACGAGGCAACCTCGACTTCTGGCGCATCGCCGTCCAGCCGGGCAAGCCGCTGGCAGTGGGGGCCTTCGATGGCAAGACGGTGATCGGCCTCCCCGGCAACCCGGTCAGCGCGCTGGTGACGTTCGAGCTCTTTGCTCGTCCCTTGATCCGCACGACACTCGGCCTGACGGGAAGCGGGCGGCTTCACCTGCATGCCCGTCCGGAGTCGCCGATGCCAAAGGACCGGGCACGCCGCGCCTTCCTGCGTGTGGCCGTCTGGCGGGAGACGGGCGAAGTGTTGGCTCGGTCCACGGGCGGGCAGGGATCGGGCCAGCTCCGTCCATTGGCCGCCGCGAACGGCCTGCTGATCGTCCCGGAGGGAGAAGATGCCGCGGACCCGAATCGCTTCTACGAGACGATCGTGACCGGGGAGCTGGCGTGAAGCCCAGCCACATCGATGCCCAGGGCGCCCCTCGCATGGTCGACGTCTCGGCCAAGCCAGTGACCATTCGATGGGCCCAGGCCGGCGCCACGGTCCGCATGCGACCCGACGTCCTGGCGGCGCTGCTGGACGCCGGTGGCCCCAAGGGCGATGCGTTCGTCACGGCCCGCCTCGCCGGCATCGGAGCTGCCAAGCGCACCGCCGAGCTCATCCCGCTGTGCCATCCGCTCCCGCTCGACCAGGTGAAGGTCGAGCTCGTGCCGGACCAGCCGGAAGGAACCGTGCGCATCACCGCCGACGTGCGTGCCACCGCGCGGACGGGAGTCGAGATGGAAGCCTTGACCGCGGCGAGCGTGGGGGCGCTCACCCTCTACGACATGGCCAAAGCCCTGCAGCGCGACATCGTCGTCGAGCGCATCGAGCTGTTGCACAAAGAGGGTGGGGCCAGCGGTGCCTGGTCGAAAGAAGCGCGGCCAGCCGCGGGGGAGGACCAGGTGACAAAGCCACCGGCAGCCCCCGCGGCGCTCCACGATGCCGTGGTCGTCACCTGCTCGAACCGTTCGGCGGCGGGGGAGCGGGCCGACGCCAGCGGGCCGGCGGTGGTGGGAACCCTGCGCGCCGCCGGCTGGGACGTGGTCCCCGAGGCGCTCATCGTCCCGGACGACGAGACGGTGATCGCGGACACGCTGGCCGCGCTGGCGGAGGCGGGCCATCGGCTGATCCTGACCACGGGAGGCACCGGCCTGACGCCGGGCGACGTGACGCCAGCGGCGACGCTGCGAGTGGTCGACCGGGTCATTCTGGGCCTGGCGGAGCGGATGCGCGCCGCCGGTGCAGGTACGACGCCCATGGCAGCCCTGTCGCGCGCGGTTGCTGGATCGCGCGGCCGCAGCCTGATCGTCAACCTTCCGGGGTCGCCGAGGGGTGCCGCCGAGTCCCTCGAGGCGATCCTGCCGGTGCTGCGCCACGCGGTCGACCAGCTCGCCGGAGGCGATCACTAGCCCGATTGCGCCGCTAGGATGGCCGGGCATGACGCCCACAATCCCGCTCTACCCACTGGTCGTGGTCCCGGTCGTGGCCGCGCTCTACCTGTTCTGGAGGCGCCTCGGGCTCCACCTGCAGGTCCTCCGCGCCGGCAGGCCCCTGGGCCGCAGCGACCGGCCACTCGAGCGGATCAAGGGATTGGCGGTCTTCGTCATCGGCCAGCGCCGGCTGCTCAACGACATCGGTCCGGGGCTGGCCCATGCGTTCATCTTCTGGGGCTTCCTGGTCCTGCTCGCCACTACGGGCAGCTACCTCACCAACGGCCTCGTCGAGGCGATCGTGGCCTGGCCGCTCGGCGGCGTGCTGTGGGACGCGGTGCTCGCCTTCGCCAACCTGTTCATCGGGTTGATCGTCCTGTCGCTGCTGTACGTCGCCCTCCGCCGGATCATCGAGCGCCCCGCTCGGCTCGCGCTGTCACGCGACGCGTTCGTCATCCTGGCCCTCATCGCCGGCGTGGTCCTCACCGAGCTCAGCGGAGACGCGTTCCGCTTCGCCGCGGCGCCCGACCTCCCGTCCCGCCCGTTCGCCATCCTGGCAGGACCGCTCTCCCTGCTGCTCCAGCCGATCGGCTCCGATGCCGCGGCCATCGGCTTTGGCGCCTTCGCCTGGGCGCACATCCTCCTTGTCCTGGGCTTCCTGACCTACCTGCCGTACAGCAAGCACCTGCACATCTTCACCAGCGAGCCGAACGTCTACTTCCGCAACCTCGAGCCGCGCGGCGCGCTGCGCAAGATGGACCTGGAGGCCGAGCCGGCGCCGGGCGAGGAGCTCGTCTTTGGCGCGAAGTCCCTCAAGGACCTGACCTGGCGTCACCTGCTCGACCCGCTCTCGTGCACCGAGTGCGGGCGCTGCATGGAGTTCTGCCCTGCCTCCATGACCGGCAAGACCCTCTCGCCGAAGCACTTCATGGAAGGGCTGCGCGACCAGATCGCCCTTGCCGAGACCGCCCTCGCCGCTGCCGCCGGAGCCCAGCGCGCCGCGAGGGGCGGGGCCGCGCGCGGGGTTGAGGCCTCCGATTCCGCGCTGGGCCTCGCCCGCGACCGCGCGCGGGAGGCCCTCAGCCTGCCGCTCGTGGACAACGCCATCCCCGAGGAGGCGGTCTGGCAGTGCACGACCTGCGGCTGGTGCGTGGAAGGGTGCCCGGTACTTATCGAGCACGTCGACAGCATCGTGGAGATTCGCCGCAACCTCGTGCTGGAGGAGAGCCGCTTCCCCAAGGAGCTGGGTGCCGCCTTCCGAAACATGGAGACCGCCGGCAACCCGTGGGGGCAACCCAAGAGCGCTCGCCTGGACTGGGCAAAGGGCCTGGCAGTCCGCGTGCTCGACGGCTCGGCCGGAGCCGATGGCGACCCTGGAGCCGACGGCGACCCTCGAGCCAAGGGCGACCCTGGACCCGATGGCGCCGCCACGCCGGCTCGCACCGACGCTGACGCCGGGCCGCCTCACGACGGCGTCCTGTAC